>CAYRBG010000055.1:0-13738 GCA_964422355.1 uncultured Sphaerotilus sp.
GACCTGCAACGCATCCTGAGCTACCTGCCCAAGGCGCGCCAGACCCTGCTGTTCTCAGCCACCTTCTCGCCCGAGATCAAGAAGCTGGCCCAGAGCTACCTGCAGGACCCCGTGCTGGTCGAGGTCGCCCGCCCCAACGCCACGGCCACCAACGTCGAGCAGCGCTTCTACAGCGTGGTCGATGACGACAAGCGCCGCGCGATCACTCAGATCCTGCGTGATCGCGAGATCAAGCAGGCCATCATTTTCGTGAACTCCAAGCTGGGCGCCGCCCGCCTGGCCCGTGCCTTCGAGCGCGACGGGCTGCGGACCGCCGCACTCCATGGCGACAAATCCCAGGACGAACGCCTGAAGTCGCTGGCCGCCTTCAAGGCCGGTGAAGTGGATCTGCTGGTGGCGACCGATGTGGCCGCCCGCGGCCTCGACATCGCCGATCTGCCGGCCGTCTTCAACTACGACATCCCGTTCAACGCTGAGGATTACGTGCACCGCATCGGTCGCACCGGGCGAGCCGGGGCCTCCGGCGTGGCGATCTCTCTGGCCACCAGCGATGACGCCCGCCTGGTGTCCGACATCGAGAAGCTGACCAAACGCAAGATCGAACTGGAGCGCTACGAAGTTCAGAACCGTTGGGCCCGACCTGCGCGTACTCGCGAGGGCGAGGAGAGCCGTCCACCCCGTCGGGAGTCCAGCGAGTCGGCCCCGCCCGTGCGCCGCCCGCCCTCCCGGCCTGCGGCCGATCCCTTCTTCGAGCGCCCCTACGAACCGAGCGCCCCCGAGATCCAACCGGCTTGGGAAGCTGCTGCGGCCAGCTCCACCAAGCTGACACAAGGCACCAACCGCTTCATCAAGCCCAAGCGCAAGGTGGCCGCGCTGCTGAGCGGCAAGATTCCGACGGCCTGAACGTCAGGCCAGGAACGCAAACACGGCCGGCACGTCTGCCGGCAGCTCCAGCGCCTGCCGGCGCCACTGGGCCACCGGCTGCGTGCGCGTCCAGCCGCCTTCCAGCGTGAGGCCACAGCTCACGCTCAGCCACGTGGTCGGCCGCAGCCCCTGGATCAGCGCCGACCACAGGGCCGCGTTGCGATAAGGCGTCTCGATGACGAGCTGCGTCTGGTTCCATTTCTGGGAATGGCTCTCCAGCTCACGCAGCCGCTGCGCACGCGCCGCACCCTCGGTCGGCAGATAACCCACGAACGCAAAGCTCTGGCCATTGAGGCCGCTCGCCGCCACCGCCAAGATGAGCGAGCTGGGGCCGGACAGCGGAACGACGCGTATGCCCTGCGCATGCGCCTCACGCACCAGCGCCGCACCCGGGTCCGCCACAGCGGGCAAGCCCGCCTCCGACACCAAACCCACATCGTGCCCCGCCAAGGCGGGCGCAAGCAGAGCAATCCACGCCGAGCGCTCGTCCTCCGAACCCGTCGGCGCACGGCGCCCCTTGACGGGCCGAGGCAACTCACGGATGTCCAGCGACTGCAAGGGCTGCGACAACGGACACACGGCATCCACCCGCTTCAGCAGGGCCCGAGCGCTCTTGGCATTCTCGGCCACCCAATGGGTGAGCCGCGACGCCCGCTCCAACACCGCCTGAGGCAACACCTGACGCAGATCCGGGGGCGCTTGATCGGCCGACACCGTTCCCAGATCCAAGGTGTTGGGAATCAGGAACAGCGTTCCGCGCACGGCGGAAGGATTTGGCGCGCTCATGCCGGCCTCCGCAGCACATCCAGCCCGGCCTCGCGCAGCAGGCGTGTGGTCGCAATCAAAGGCAGACCGATCAAGGCCGTCGGGTCATCGGAATGCACCGCCTCCAGCAAGGCGATACCCAGGGTCTCGCACTTGGCGCTGCCTGCGCAGTCATAGGGACGATCCAACTGCAGGTACGTCTCGATGTCTTCGTCGGACAACGCACGAAAGCGCACCCGCACCACGCTGCGTACCCGCTGCAACGGCGACAGACCATCGCTGCGCGCCACGCAGACCGAGGTGTGAAACAACACCTCGCGACCGGACTGAAGCCGCAACTGCGCCCGCGCCGCCTCATGTCCACCAGGCTTGCCCAGCGCCAACCCGTCCAGCTCAGCCACCTGGTCCGAACCCACCACGACGGCCACGCCGGCCTTGCTCTCCCGGACCCACCGCCGCGCCACATCCAAGGCCTTCGCCTCGGCCAGCCGCTCACTCAATTCCGCAGGTGATTCGCCCGGCAGCACACCCTCGTCGACCGCCGGCGCGATGCACTCAAAAGGCCAACGCAAGCGCTCCATCAGTTCTCGCCGGTAGGACGACGTCGATGCCAACACCAGCGCCGAGGACGACGAAGGACGGCTCGGTTCCGCAATCTGCATGTTCATGGCCTCGATTGTTTCATCCCGGCGCTCGCGGCCACAGCCCCTAAACTGCCACCCATGAAGCCCGCCGAATTTCGCCTTCAGCATGTCGACATCACCGCCTTCGCCGCCGAAGGGCAAACCCACAGCGGGGCGCTCGATGCCGCGACCCTCGAACGACTGTGGGGCAGCCTGCACCTCCACGACAGCCCCCAGGCCGTGACCATTCACTGGAACGCCCGCGGCGAAATGAAGAAGCTGCGTGGCGGACTGACCGAAACCTGGCTGCACCTTCAAGCCAGGACAAAAGCCCCCCTGCAATGCCAGCGCTGCCTGGGCACGCTGCAAGCCGAACTGCAGGTGGACCGCGCCTTCCTGTTCGCCAAGGATGAGGCTCAGGCCGAACGCTGGGACGACGAGCGAGACGAGGACGTGCTGGTGGCCAGCCGCAACTTCGACCTGCAGGCGCTGATCGAGGACGAGCTGCTGCTGGCTCTGCCGATCGTGCCCCTGCACGAGACCTGCCCCACCCCCGTGAAGATGAGTGTCGGCGAAGAGGACCTGCTCGCACAGGAAGACCCCCGCGAGCACCCCTTTGCCGCCCTGGCCGCCTTGAAGACAAGCAAGCCCTGAGGGCACGCTCTTGATCGGCTCACCCTTGATGTGATATAGTCAAAAGCTTTTCCAGCCGGAAATCCGGCACATCAGGAGTATTCCGCCATGGCCGTTCAACAAAACAAGAAGTCGCCCTCCAAGCGTGGCATGCATCGCTCGCACAACGCCCTGAACACCCCGGGCACCGCGATCGAACCCACCACGGGCGAAGTCCACCTGCGCCACCACATCAGCCCCAACGGTTTTTACCGCGGCCGCAAGATCTTCAAGACCAAGGCCGACGCCTGACGACGAGATCGTCGGCACACACCGGGCACCATGCCCAAGCTGCCGACATCCCGTTGATGCTCTTCAGTCGGCGCAGACGTTGCGCCACTCCTGATTGCTGAGGAACGGTCCATCTTGGAAGCCACCACTTCGGGCGACAGCCAAGCGCTGAATCGCCCCATTCGCTTGTCCGTCGACTGCATGGGCGGCGACCACGGCCCGAGCGTCACCCTGCCCGCGGCGCGTCGATTCCTGGAGCAACACCCGCAAGCCGAACTGATCCTGGTGGGTCAGCGCGAAGCGCTTGCCGAGGCCGCATCCTGGCCGCGATGCCACATCGTCGAAGCCACCGAAGTCGTGCTCATGGACGACCCCGTCGAGGTAGCGCTGCGCAAGAAGCGCGACTCCTCGATGCGCGTGGCCATCCAACAGGTCAAGCCCGACACGTCAGGCACCTCGGCCGCCGACGCCTGCGTGTCGGCCGGCAACACCGGCGCGCTGATGGCCGTGGCCCGCTACCTGCTCAAGACCCTGGAGGGCATCGACCGCCCGGCCATCGCCTCGGTGATGCCCGCCTCACACGGCGGCTACACGACCGTGCTGGACCTGGGCGCCAACGTCGACTGCTCGGCCGAACACCTGCTGCAGTTCGCCGTCATGGGCAGCGCGCTGGTGGCGGCCGTTGACGGCAAGGCCAACCCCTCGGTGGGCCTGCTCAACATCGGCGAAGAAGCCATCAAGGGCAACGAAGTCATCAAGCAGGCCGGCGAGTTGCTGCGCTCGGTGGCCAAGGCCGGTCACCTGAACTTCTACGGCAACGTCGAAGGCAACGACATCTTCAAGGGCACGGTCGATCTGGTGGTCTGCGACGGCTTCGTCGGCAACGTGGCCCTGAAGACGGCCGAAGGCCTGGCGTCGATGTTGTCGAACATGATCAAGCAGGAGTTCACTCGCAACGCCCTGACCAAGGCCGCGGCTTTGGTGGCCATGCCGGTGCTCAATCGATTCAAGCATCGTGTCGACCACCGCCGCTACAACGGCGCAGCACTGCTGGGTCTGCGCGGACTGGTGTTCAAAAGCCACGGCTCGGCGGACGCCTACGCCTTCGAGAACGCCCTCAATCGGGCTTATGATGCAGCACGCAATCGTCTGCTCGACGGAGTGCACGATCGCATC
Source organism: uncultured Sphaerotilus sp. (assembly GCA_964422355.1). Taxonomy (GTDB): domain Bacteria; phylum Pseudomonadota; class Gammaproteobacteria; order Burkholderiales; family Burkholderiaceae_C; genus Sphaerotilus. The sequence goes on from CAYRBG010000055.1 coordinate 4,392, forward strand.
CTCGCCACGTTGCAGGCCATGCCTGCCGCCGACGGCACTTCGAACAAGGCCGACGGCGAGACTGCTGGAGCGCGCCAAGTCGCATGAGTCCCACCACCACCCGCTATTCGCGCATCGCCGGCACCGGCAGCGCCCTGCCTCCCCGTCGCCTGACCAATGCCGATCTGGCCGCCGAACTGGCCGTACAGGGCATTGAAACTTCGGACGACTGGATCGTCGAGCGCACCGGCATCCGTGCGCGCCACTTTGTCGGCCCCGAACAGAACGCCAGCGATCTGGCGGTCGAGGCTGCACGCCACGCCATTGAGGCGGCCGGACTGCAGCCCTCGGACATCGGACTGATCATCGTGGCCACGTCCACGCCGGACATGGTGTTCCCGTCCACGGCGTGCATCGTGCAGCGCAAGCTGGGCATCGTCGGCTGCCCCGCCTTTGATGTGCAGGCCGTGTGCTCAGGCTTCGTCTATGGAATGACGGTGGCCGATTCGCTGATCCGCACCGGCATGGCCCAGCACGCACTGGTCATCGGCGCCGAGGTGTTCTCCCGCATTCTCGACTTCAAGGACCGCACGACCTGCGTGCTGTTCGGTGACGGCGCCGGCGCCGTCGTCCTGTCGGCCAGCGAAACCCCCGGCATCCTGGCCGCCGACCTGCATGCCGACGGCCGACACGTCGACATCCTGTGCGTGCCCGGCACCGTCTCGGGTGGACAAGTCCTGGGTGATCCCTTGCTCAAGATGGATGGCCAAGCCGTCTTCAAGCTCGCCGTGGGCGTGCTCGAAAGCGCAGCCCGCGCCGTGCTCGAAAAGGCCGGCCGCCAAGACAGCGACATCGACTGGCTGATTCCGCACCAGGCCAACATCCGCATCATGCAGGGTACGGCCAAGAAGTTGAAGCTGCCGATGGACAAGCTCATCGTCACGGTCGATCAGCACGGCAACACTTCGGCCGCCTCGATTCCGCTGGCCCTGGATCTGGCGGTGCGCACAGGCAAGGTTCAGCGCGGCGACACGCTGATGCTCGAAGGCGTGGGCGGCGGCTTCACCTGGGGCGCCCTGCTCATCGACTACTGACACAGGTCAGACCTGCGCGGCGGCCCTGCCGCGCCCGAGGGTTCCGCCCGATGCAGGGCGACATCAACTCCGGGACGATGGGCCGCCGATTTCTCACCTCCTTCCGACCCCGATTCATGAAAGCTTTTGCGTTTGTCTTTCCGGGCCAAGGCTCGCAGTCCGTCGGCATGCTTGACGCCTGGACAGACCATCCGGCCGTGCGCGCCACGCTCGAAGAAGCCAGCGACGCCCTGGGCGAAAACGTCGCCCAACTGATCGCCGCCGGCCCCAAGGAAGCACTGGACCTGACGACCAACACGCAGCCGGTCATGCTGACGGCCGGCATCGCCAACTACCGCGTGTGGCTGGCCGAAGGCGGCGCCATACCTGCCGCAGTGGCCGGCCACTCGCTGGGCGAGTACACCGCCCTGGTGGCTTCCGGCGTGCTGACGCTGGCCGACGCCTTGCCGCTGGTTCGCCTGCGCGCCCAGGCCATGCAAGATGCCGTGCCCGTGGGCACCGGCGGCATGGCCGCCATCCTGGGCCTGGACGCCGAGCAGGTTCGCGCCGGTTGCGCCCAAGCCGCCGCAGAGTCCGGCGAGTGCGTGGAAGCCGTCAACTTCAACGACCCCAAGCAAACCGTGATCGCCGGCAGCAAGGCTGGCGTGGAAAAGGGCTGCGAAGTCCTCAAGGCCCTCGGCGCCAAGCGTGCACTGCCGCTGCCGGTGTCGGCCCCCTTCCATTCGAGCCTGATGAAGCCCGCCGCCGAGAAGCTGCGTGAACGCTTGACCTCGATCCAACTGTCTGCACCGCAGATTCCGGTGGTCAACAACGTCGACGTATCGGTACTCACCGACGCCGATGCGATCCGCGACGCCCTGTATCGCCAAGCCTTCGGCGCCGTGCGCTGGGTCGAGCTGATCCAGGCCCTGGCCGCACGCGACCTGGGCGCCATCATCGAATGCGGCCCCGGCAAGGTGCTGGCCGGCATGGTCAAACGCATCGACGGCAACCTCTCCACCGCCACGCTGTGCGATCCAGCCAGCTTGGCGCAAGTCAAGGAACTTCTCGCATGAGCAGCAACGCTCCCGCCTCCCCGCTGGTGGCCCTGGTCACCGGCGCCAGCCGCGGCATCGGTCGTGCCATCGCCGCCACGCTGGCTGCCAAGGGCTACAAGGTCATCGGCACCGCCACCAGTGAAAACGGTGCCGCGTCGATCAGCGAAGTCCTCGCTCCTCAGGGTGGTCGCGGCGAAGTGCTCAACGTCACCGACACTGCCGCCCTGGACAACCTGATCGACGCCATCATCAAGGCCGACGGCGGCCTGCACGTCCTTGTCAACAACGCAGGCATCACCCGCGACATGTTGGCCATGCGCCTGAAGGACGAGGACTGGGACGCCGTCATCGAGACCAACCTCAAGTCCGTGTTCCGCGCCAGCCGCGCCGCCATCAAGCCGATGATGAAGCAGCGTTGGGGCCGCATCATCAACATCACCTCGGTGGTGGGCGCCGCGGGCAATCCGGGTCAGGCCAACTACTGCGCCTCCAAGGCCGGTGTGGCGGGAATGACACGCTCGCTGGCCCGCGAACTGGGCAGCCGCAACATCACCGTGAACTGCGTGGCGCCCGGCTTCATCGCCACCGACATGACCGAGGTTCTGCCTGAGGCCCAGAAGGCTGCGCTGACCGCGCAGATCCCCTTGGGACGCCTGGGCAGCCCCGAAGACATCGCCGAAGCCGTGGCCTTCTTGGCCTCGCCCGCCGCAGGCTACATCACAGGCACCGAATTGCACGTCAACGGCGGCATGTACATGGGCTGAACGGCCCTCCCGTTCAACACCCGACCACGGTCCGAATCCCGTCCTGCGCGGGCCCGTTGGGTGGATCCGGAAGAAGTGTCTGCCGGACCCCGTAGAATCGCAGGCTGTTTTAGCACCAACCCTCTCTGGAGGAGAGCCATGAGCGACATCGAAGCACGCGTCAAGAAGATCATTGCCGAGCAACTGGGCGTTGCCGAAGCGGAAGTCACCATCGAGAAGGCCTTCGTCGCCGACCTGGGCGCCGACTCGCTGGACACCGTTGAACTGGTGATGGCCCTGGAAGACGAGTTCGGCATCGAGATCCCTGACGAAGAGGCTGAGAAGATCACCACCGTCCAGCTGGCCGTCGACTACGCCAAGGCCCACGTCAAGGCCTGATCGGCCTCGACCTGACCGCCTATCCCGACTGACTCTTCGCACACCGAACGCATGACCCGTCGCCGTATCGTCGTCACCGGTCTCGGTCTCGTGACCCCTTTGGGCAACAACGTCACCGACTCCTGGAACCAGCTCGTTGCCGGCCAATCCGGCATCGATCATGTGACCCGCTTTGATGCGTCCGGTCTATCCGTCCGGTTTGCGGGCGAAGTCAAGGGCTTCAAGATCGAGGATTACATCCCCGCCAAGGAAGCCCGCCACATGGACACCTTCATCCACTACGGCATTGCAGCCTCGCTGCAGGCCGTGAAGGATGCGGGCCTTCCCACGCTGGACGGCCTGTCCGGCGATGACGCAGAGCGCATCGGCGTGATGGTGGGTTCGGGTATCGGCGGTCTGCCTCTGATCGAGCAGACGCACGCGGAGTATGCGGCGCGCGGTGCCCGCCGCATCTCTCCCTTCTTCGTACCGGCCTCGATCATCAACATGATTTCGGGCCATGTGTCCATCCTGTGTGGATACAAGGGCCCCAACTTGGCCGTGGTCACCGCCTGCACCACCGGCCTGCACAACATCGGCATCGCCGCCCGAATGATTCAGGCCGGCGACGTGGATGTCATGATCGCCGGCGGCGCCGAGTCCACCGTGTCCCCGCTGGGCATGGGCGGCTTTGCGTCCGCCAAGGCCCTGTCCACCCGCAACGACGATCCGAAGACGGCGTCCCGCCCCTGGGACAAGGACCGCGACGGCTTCGTGCTGGGTGAAGGTGCCGGCGTGATGGTGCTCGAAGAGTACGAACACGCCAAGAAGCGCGGCGCCAAGATCTACGCCGAATACGCCGGCTTCGGAATGAGCGGCGACGCCTATCACATGACCGCGCCCGACGTGGACGGTCCGCGCCGCTCCATGGTGGGTGCCCTGCGGGACGCCGGCATCAACGCTTCCGACGTGCAGTACGTCAATGCCCACGGCACATCCACGCCGCTGGGCGACGCCAACGAAACCAACGCCATCAAGCTGGCCTTCGGCGACCACGCCAAGAAGCTGGTGGTCAACTCGACCAAGTCCATGACCGGCCACCTGCTGGGCGGCGCAGGCGGCATCGAGTCGGTCTTCTCGGTCCTGGCCCTGCACAACCAGATCAGCCCGCCGACGATCAACATCTTCAACCAAGACGAGGCTTGCGATCTGGACTATTGCGCCAATCAGGCGCGCGAGATGCGCATCGACGTCGCGGTGAAGAACAACTTCGGCTTCGGCGGCACGAACGGCACCCTGGTGTTCCGCCGCCACGCCTGATCCCGCACACCCATGCGCAGTGCCCCGCCGCTGCGCATCGCTCTGGCGCCAGACCCCGTCTGGCGCTTTTTCGTTTCTGGGCTGTGCATCGGCACCTCCGTGGCCGTGGCCGTCTGGTGGGTCAGCCACGGTCTGAGCTTGGGCAGCTGGCATTGGCCAGTGGGGCCTTCAGCCCTGGCGCTGGCCGCCTGGATCGGGGTCGCGGCGGGGGCATGGTCATTCCGACTTTGCCCTTCTTCATGCTTCCTTGCCTGGGATTCAACCGCCTGGACGCTTGAAATCCGGGACGTCACCCCCAACCTTACCGGGACCGTCACCGTGTCCCTGGATTTCGATCGCTGGATGCTGCTGCGCTTTGCGCCGACGGGTCGCCGTTCACCGTTGTGGCTGCCCGTGGGCCGCCAGTCCCTTGCGCCGCAGGACTGGCACGCGTTGCGCTGTGCGGTATATTCATCCGGACCTTCGCTTCCCCCCGTCCATGACCGCTGATGCCGATGCCCTGTTGATCGAACGCGCCAAACGCGGAGAGGTCCAGGCTTTTGAAATGCTGGTGGTCAAGTATCAGCGCCGAATCGAGCGCCTGATCGGACGCCTGATCCGCGACACCGACCTCGTGGCCGATGTCGCCCAGGAAACCTTCATCCGCGCCTACCGTGCCCTGCCGCAGTTCCGTGGCGAAAGCGCTTTCTACACCTGGCTCTACCGCATCGCGGTCAACACGGCCAAGAAGACACTGGTTGACCTCAAGCGCGACCCCATCGTGACGGAGTCGGCGCTGGCCGGTGCGCGTGACGATGACGATGAAACTTATCGCCCGGAGCAAGGACTAAGCGACGGTGAGACCCCGGAAGCCGTCCTGGCCAGCCGCGAGATCGCCCAGACCGTGAATGCGGCGATCGAAGCGCTGCCCGAGGATCTGCGGCAGGCCATCCTGCTGCGGGAGATCGAAGGGTTGTCTTACGAAGAAATTTCCGAAGCCATGGCTTGTCCCATCGGCACCGTGCGCTCGCGGATTTTCCGGGCGCGCGAAGCCATTGCGACCAAGCTGAGGCCCTTGCTGGACACGAAGAAGGGGCAACGGTGGTGATGCCCCACGACGGAGTTGGTGATGAGTGAATCCAAACACAGCGGGATTCCCACGGACGAAGAGCTTTCGGCCCTGATCGATGGCGATGCGCATGCCGACGTGGTGACCGCCGCCTGCAGGCAATGGCGCAATGACGATCGACAGCGCGAGCGATGGCACACCTACCACCTCATCGGTGACGTCCTGCGCAACGACGAACTGGCCCGCCCGGCCGCTCACGACGAGGCCTTCCTCCAGGCCTTCCGCGAGCGGCTGGCTCGGGAGCCGGTCGTCTTGGCTCCCTCGGTACCGATCGAGGTTCCCGGGGTCGTCGCTGCACCGAAGGCCGGGGTGGTGGTCGACTTCCCCGCCAACGACGCTGCACTCGCTCGACGTCAGCGCAGCCGCCTGCGCCGCTGGAGCGCCCCTGTAGGCATGGCGGCGGGTGTCGCGCTGGTGGCCGGCGCCGTGTTCATGAACCGTCCGGGCTCTTCGGAGGTCATGACCTTGGCCGATTTGCGTCCTGCCACTCCCGCGTCCGCTTCGGTGCCCTTCCCAGTTCAACCCATGGACCCGCGCGTCAGCAACGACGCCCAGTTGGTGCGTTACTTCAACGACCACAAGCAGTACTCCGGCGTGCCCATTGAGGGCGCCCGCAACGCCAGCTTCTCGCAACCGATCGCCACCGGCCAATGACCCTTCGCACCTGGTGCGCCTGTGCGGGTCTGGCCGCGGCGCTGTCGACCCCAACAACACCGGCTTGGGCCTGGAGTCTGTGGCCCAGCACCAACTCGGCGCCAAAAGCGGCAAGCACACCCGCCGTTGCCGGAAACGTTGCTGACGGAGCCGACCTCGCCCGGCGCCTGCAGGAAGCCGCTCGACGCCAGAACTACGCCGGCACGTTTGTGGTCAACACCGGCCGAGGCATGAACAGTGCCCGCATGGCGCACTACAACGACGGTCGCCACCAGATCGACCGCCTGGAACTGCTCGACGGTCACGAACGCTTGGTGTTTCGCCAGCCGGACTCCGTTCAGGTGATCTGGCCGCGCATGCAGCGCGGGGTACTGCAGCCGCGTGAACCCTTCGGCAACTTCCCCGTGCTGTGGCCGAACGAGAGCATCCCCCCGCTGGATCAGTACGAGGTGGCCGCCTCCGGCACCGATCGTGTGGCGGGCTGGGAAACCGCAGTCTGGACCTTCTCACCCAGAGACGCCTCGCGCTACGGCATGCGCCTGTGGGTGGAGCCGCAGTCCAACCTGCTCGTGCGGGCCGACACCCTCAACGAGCGAGGAGAGATCATCGAATCCTCGGCCTACACCGATCTGCAGATCGGTGTGAAGCCACAGGTGAATTCCGTGCAGCAGGAACTGCAGCGCCTGCGCACACAGATCCAGGTGGCGCGCCCTCCGATCGAGAACACCGACCTCGGCCGCGAAGGCTGGTCGTTCACTTCTCCGATCCCGGGATTCCAGGTCGTCCGCTGCACGAAGCGCCTCCTGCGCCACACGCCGAATGACCGGCCACAGGGCGACAGCGGCGCTGAGCAGTTCCACGTTCTCCAGACCTTCCTCAGCGATGGGCTGAGTCATGTGTCGCTGTTCATCGAACCGTACGACGCAGGCCGACACAAGCGCAACACGCCCGCCGCACTGGGTGCCACCCAGGCCTTGAGCCAGCGACAGGGCGACTGGTGGATCACCGCCGTTGGCGATGCCCCGGCCTTGACGCTGCAAAAATTCATGAACGCCATGGAACGCCGCAAGCCCTGACGGCTCCAACGGCATCCGGATCGGCAGGCGCGCCGCAGGCCGATCGCCGCCACGATTCAACACGTTCTTTCCGTCACGCGGAGATTCATCCTCATGCTTGATCGAGTCCTCGGGGGACGCCCCACGGCCCGTCGCTGGCTCTTGGCCGGCACCAGCTTGGCCGCAGCCCTGGCCATCGCATCGTCCTTCACTTCACTGAGCCCGGCCACGGCGCAGCAGGCCTCAGCCACGCCGCTGGGCATGGCTGCTGCACCGGCCACGCAAGTGGGCAGCACCGCTTCCGTGGCCCAGCGAGGGCTCCCCGACTTTGCCGATCTGGTCGAACAGGTGGGACCGGCCGTGGTCAACATCCGCGTCAGCACCAAGATCCAGGGTGCACGCGGTGGCAGCCCGGTCGACCAGGAAATGCAGGAATTCTTCCGGCGCTTCTTCGGCATTCCCGTCCCCAAGGGCAACGGTCAGCCGCGCCGCAGCCAGCCCACCCCCGACGGGGGTGACGACGAAACCCGACCCAGCGGTGTTGGATCGGGCTTCATCGTCTCGCCGGACGGCTACGTCATGACCAACGCCCACGTCGTGGACGGGGCCGACGAGGTCGTCGTGCGCCTGACCGACAAGCGCGAGTTCAAGGCCAAGGTGGTGGGCGCGGACGCCCGCACCGACGTGGCCCTGCTCAAGATCAGCGCCACCGGCCTGCCTTCGGTGCGCTTTGGCGACACCAGCCGGCTGCGCGTCGGTGAATGGGTGATCGCCATCGGCTCGCCCTTCGATCTGGACAACACCGTCACGGCAGGCATCGTCAGCGCCAAGGCACGCGACACGGGCGATCTGGTGCCCTTCATCCAGACCGACGTGGCCATCAACCCCGGCAACTCCGGCGGCCCGTTGATCAACATGCGCGGTGAGGTGGTCGGCGTCAACTCGCAGATCTACAGCCGCTCGGGCGGCTACATGGGCATCTCGTTCGCCATCCCCATCGACGAGGCCTCTCGCGTGGCCGAACAGTTGCGCACCAACGGCAAGGTCGTGCGCGGCCGCATCGGTGTGCAAATCGGTGAAGTGACCAAGGACGTGGCCGACTCCATCGGCCTGTCCAAGGCCAACGGCGCAATGGTGCGTGGCATCGAGGCCGGCGGCCCCGCCGAGAAGGCCGGACTGGAGCCTGGCGACATCATCACCAAGTTCGAGGGCAAGCCCATCGACAAGTGGAGCGACCTGCCCCGCCTGGTCGGTGCAACCAAGCCGGGCACCACAGCCACGCTGCAGGTATGGCGCCGCGGCTCAAACAAGGACATCCGCATCCAGATCGCCGAGATGGAGCCGGACAACAAGGTGGCCTCAACCGGCAACAAGGGGGGCAGCAGTGGCGGCAGCGCCGGTGCTGCCAGCATCGCCAGCCTGGGTCTGGAGATTGCTGACCTGACCGATGCCCAACGCAAGCAGCTCAAGATCAAGGGGGGCGTGCGCGTGACCGGTGTGGACGGCCCCGCTGCTCGCGCCGGCCTGCAGGAGGACGACCTCATCCTGTCGGTGGCCAACCAGGAAGTGAGTGGCGCCCGCCAGTTCGAACAGATCGTCGGCAAGCTCGACCGCAGCAAGCCGGTCAACCTGCTGGTGCGTCGGGACGACTGGGCGCAATACGTGCTGATCAAGCCCAACGTCCGCTGATCCCCCACGGGCAGAACCAGCTCAGGGCGTTTCGCTACAATCGGGCGCCCTCTTTGCAGTCTTCTGCACCTCATTCACAGGAAGGCACGTCCCTGATCGACGTGCCTTTTTTGCTCCCGGCATGGACCACATCCGCAACTTCTCCATCATCGCCCACATCGACCACGGCAAAAGCACGCTGGCCGACCGGATCATCCAGCGCTGTGGAGGCCTCTCCGACCGCGAGATGGAAGCCCAGGTGCTCGACTCGATGGACATCGAGCGTGAGCGTGGCATCACCATCAAGGCCC
>CAYRBG010000056.1:0-13674 GCA_964422355.1 uncultured Sphaerotilus sp.
GCCTCGGCGACCTCGATGCCGTCCACGCCGGCCGACATGATCCCGCCCGCATAGCCGGCTCCCTCACCGGCGGGATACAGCCCCCGCACGTTCAGGCTTTGGTAGTCCCGTCCACGGTTGATGCGCAGCGGTGACGAGGTGCGCGTCTCGACACCCGTCAACACCGCGTCGGACATCGAGAAGCCACGGATCTGCCGCTCGAACGCCGGAAGCGCCTCGCGGATGGCTTCCAGCGCATAGGTCGGCAGGCTCTCACGCCCACGCTCGGACAGGTCGGTCAGGTGCACTCCCGGCTTATATGAGGGCATCACCCGACCAAAGCCTTGGGCCGGACCCTTCTGCTTCTTGATGAAGTCGCCCACCAGTTGGCCCGGGGCGATGTAGCCGCCGCCGCCCAGTTCGTAGGCGCGCGACTCCCACACGCGCTGGAAGGCGATGCCGTCCAGCGGGTTGACCGGGCCGCTGCCGTCACGGTCCTGGCGGTAGTCCTCGGGCGTGATGCCCACGACGATGCCCGCGTTGGCGTTGCGCTCGTTGCGCGAGTACTGGCTCATGCCGTTGGTGACGACACGGTTCGGCTCCGAGGTGGCCGCCACCACCGTGCCGCCCGGGCACATGCAGAAGCTGTAGACCGATCGGCCGTTCTTGGCGTGGTGGACCAGCTTGTAGTCGGCCGCGCCCAGGATGGGGTTGCCAGCGTTGGGACCAAAACGCGCCGCATCGATCACGCTCTGCGGGTGCTCGACCCGGTAGCCGATGGAAAACGGCTTGGCCTCCATCTGCACGCCGCGTTCGTGCAGCATCGCGAAGGTGTCGCGCGCGCTGTGGCCCAGCGCCAGCACGACGTGGTCGGTGCGAAGCTGCTCGCCCGAGGCCAGCACGACCCCGCGCACCGCGCGTTGATTCCCCTCCCCCTCGATCAGCACATCGGCCACCCGCTGCTCGAAGCGGATCTCGCCACCCAGCGCGATGATGTCGGCACGCATCTTCTCGATCATGCTCACCAGCCGGAAGGTGCCGATGTGCGGCTTGCTGACGAACAGGATCTCTTCGGGCGCGCCGGCCTGCACGAACTCGGTCAGCACCTTGCGCGTGAGGTGGCGTGGATCGGAGATCTGGCTGTAGAGCTTGCCGTCGGAAAAGGTGCCCGCGCCGCCTTCACCGAACTGCACGTTCGATTCGGGCGTGAGCACGCCCTGACGCCACAGCGCCCAGGTGTCCTTGGTGCGCTCGCGCACGGTCTTGCCGCGCTCCAGCACGATGGGACGCAGGCCCATCTGCGCCAGGATCAATGCCGCGAACAGGCCGCAGGGCCCGAAACCGACCACCACCGGGCGCAGGCGTTCGCCCGAGGTGTAGAAGTCGGCCGGCGCGTGGCCGACGAAGCGGTAGCGCGTGTCGGGGCTGGGCTTGACGTGGTGATCGCCACTGAACCGGGCCAGCACCACAGCCTCATCGGCCACCTCGCAGTCCACCGTGTAGATCAGGACGATGGCCGTCTTCTTGCGGGCGTCGTAGGCGCGGCGGAAGACGGTGAAGTCCTTCAGCTCGGCGTCCGAGGCCAGGCCCAGACGGGCGACGATGGCGGGGCGCAGCGCCTCCTCGGGGTGGTTGAGGGGCAGGCGGAGTTCGGTGAGGCGGATCATGGTCGGAGCGCCCAGGCAACGGGCGAGTCACATCGAAAGCGAGAGCGGCGGATGTTAATGCGGCGCAAGCCGCCACCGCTGTCCATCGCCCCCACGGCGTAGAAACGAGGCACGCTCATGCACGGCACGGCGGTCCCCATCCCCCAGACGCGCCAGGTTCTTCAGCTGCATCGCCATGCGCGGATTGCCGGCCAGAAGACGCTCGTGGCGCAGCAGGAAGTCCCAGTACAACGTGGTGAACGGACACGCTGCCGGACCTGAGCGCTGCCCCGGATCGTAGGGGCAGTGCCGGCAGTGGGGGCCCATGCGCTGGATGTACTTGCCGGAGGCCGCATAGGGCTTGCTGCCCATCAGACCGCCGTCGGCAAACTGGCTCATGCCCAGCGTATTGGGCAGTTCCACCCACTCCACCGCGTCCACGTAGACGGCGAGAAACCAGGCATGCACCTGCTTCGGCTGGACCCCCAGCAGCATCGCGTACTGCCCGATCACCATCAGGCGCTGGATGTGATGGGCGTAGCCATGGGCAAGCGTCTGGGCCAGCGCATCCCGCAGACAGGCCATGTCGGTGTCACCGGTCCAGTACCAGGGCGGCAGATCGGCCTCGGCCTGCAGAGCGTTGAGCTCGGCATACCCCGGCATCCGGGTCCAATAGATGCCCCGCACATACTCGCGCCAGCCCAGGATCTGGCGAATGAAGCCTTCGACGCTTGACAGGGGGGCGAGCCCCTCCCGGTACGCCTGCTCGGCGTCCGCGACAACCTCTCTCGGGGTCAGCAGCTTGAGATTCAGCGCGACCGAAAGGTGCGAGTGGTAGAGCCATGGCTCTCCGGGCCACAGGGCATCCTGGTAACGCCCGAACAGCGGCAGACGTTCGTCGATGAACCCCTGCAGCGCCTGCAAAGCCTGTTCGCGCGTGACGGGCCAGGAAAAGTGCGCCAACGTACCGGGGTGAGATCCAAAGCGATCCTGCGTGAGACGGATCACCTCGCGGGTGATCTCGTCCGGCTCAAAACGCGTGGGCGGGGGAAGCATTCCCGGGCCGGCGGGGCCGAACGATGCCCGGTTGTCGGCGTCGAAATTCCAGCGCCCTCCGACCGGTTCACCGTCCACCATGAGCACGCCGTGGCGCTGACGCTGCTCGCGGTAGAAGTACTCCATGCGCAGGGACCTGCGCGCCCGTGCGTGGGCCGCAAACCCCCTCACGGACGAAAAGAAATGCCGATCCTCGCGCACATCCAGGGGCACGCCCGCGCGCCGCGCCACGTCCTGAAGGGCCCTCAGCAGGCGCCACTCGCCAGGTGCGGTCATCACCAGGCGCGCCGGCCGCAGCCGCAGCAGATCGGCCTGAAGCTGCTCGCCCAGGTCCCCTCGGTTCGTCGACGCATCGAGACGGGTGTAGTACAGCCGCCGTCCACGGCCCAGCAGAGCCTGGGCGAAATGCCTCATGGCCGACAGGAACAGCGCGATGCGGGGCTGGCTGGACCAGACGTGGGTCGACTCCCCGCTCACCTCGGCCATCCACACGGCGTCGAGATTCACGTCGAAGTCGTCAAACGCGCTGGCGTCCAGGTCGAGCTGGTCACCCAGCACGATCACCAGGGCACGAAGTTCAGTCGCCACGCTTCTTGCTGAGCCGACATGCGTTCGAACAGTACTTCACCTGCTCCCACGTCTGAGTCCAGCGGCGGCGCCAGGTCATGGGTCGGCCGCAAGCCAGACACGGCTTGGCGGGCAGTTCGGCCTTGTTGCCGCGAAAGCCCTGGGGATCGTTCCTCATGAAGTGCCTTCCACGGACTTGGACCAGTCCGCCAGGGCCTGCAACCCATCTTCCAGCGAAGTCATCGCCCGCACCCCCTCGGGCAGCCGCACGCGCCGCACCCCCGCGCCTCCGACCCACAGCGCGATCGGCTCAGGCAAACGCTCCCGCAAGCGCCCCACCAACACCGGAATCTGCCGCGCCGGGAAGGCCACCGAAAACGACAGCGCCACCACGTCGGCCCGGTGCGCCTGGGCCGCCGCCACCACGTCCAACAGTGGCGTCTGTGTGCCCAAGGCGATGCAGGCCGCGCCTTCGACCGCCCAAAGCGCCTCGACCATGAGCAGGCCGAGACCGTGGGGCTCGTCCGGCAGGCTGGTCAGCAGGATGCGGGGGGACCGCCCCAAGGGCAGACCGCTCAAGGCCTGTCGCAACACGCGCGAGACCAGCTCGGTGTAGAGGTGTTCCTCAAAAACGGCCAGCTCGCCGCGCTCCCAGGCCAGCCCGACGGCCTCGGTCAGCGGAACGACTGTGTCTTGGACAAAACGAGACAAACCCTGTTTCACCAAGGCCTGCTGCAGCGCCTGCTGAAACGCCGGCCCATCGTGCTGGCGCAGGCGCTCGATCCATTCCGTCCAGGGAGAAGCATCGGCCTCACCCGCTGCGCCGGCATGGGCATCGGCACCAGGCACCACCTTGGCCACGGTCGCCGGACGCTGGGCGCTCAATGCCCCCAACTCCGCGTCCGACAAGGCCATCAGCCGCCCAGGCCGGTGCCCCTGGTCCATCAGGCGCTTGATCCACTTGAGGCGCTCGACCTCGCTTGCCACGTAGATGCGGTCGCCATGGGCGTCGCGCCCCGGCTTGGGAAAGCCATAGCGCCGCTCCCACACCCGCAGCACGTCCTTGGAGAGTCCGGTCTCGCGTTCGACGACGGTGATGTTGAAAGAGAGATTCACTTTTTTGTCCTGGACAAACAGTTGACAACGGCGATGTGAGTGCTATGGTACGCCCACCACTCGCTTTGTCCAGGACAAAATGATGAACCACTCTCCGCAGCGCATCGCCGTCATCGGCGGCGGCATTTCCGGTCTGGCCAGCGCCTGGCTGCTGCGGCAGCAGCATCGGGTGACCCTGTTCGAGTCCGAACCCATTCTGGGCGGGCACACCCACACCGTGGACGTCACGGTCGACGGCCACACCCACCCGGTGGACACGGGCTTCCTCGTCTACAACGAGCGCACCTATCCAAACCTGATCGCGCTGTTCAAGCACCTGGACGTGCCCAGCGTCGAGACCGAAATGTCGTTTTCGGTGCGCCTGGACGACCCGGACCTGGAGTGGGCCGGCACCGACCTGGGCACCGTCTTCGGCCAGAAGCGCAATCTGGGGCGCCGGGACTTCTGGCGCATGCTGCGCGACCTGCTGCGCTTCAACCGCGAGAGCACCGCCTGGCTGCAGCGCCATGGCGACGGTCCCGGCACGCTGCGCGACTTCCTGCGCGCCGGCGGCTACAGCGACGCCTTCGCCCACTGGTATCTGTTGCCCATGGCCGCGGCCATCTGGTCCTGCCCCACCGGTCAGATGCTGGACACGCCGCTGAGCACCTTCGTGCGCTTCTGCCACAACCACGGCCTGCTGCAGATCTTCAACCGCCCGACCTGGCGCACGGTGCGCGGCGGCGGCCGCGAATACGTGCGCCGCATGGCCGCACAGCTCGGCGACGTGCGCACCGCATGCCCGGTGCACGCTGTCACCCGCGAGGGCTCGACCCTGCGCGTGCGCCACGCTCAGGGCGAAGACACCTTCGATCAAGTCATCGTCGCCTGCCACAGCGACCAGGCCCTGACCCTGTTGGGCGACACCGCCAGTGCCGAACAGCGCGACGTGCTGCGCGCCGTGCGCTACCAGCCCAACCGCGCCGTGCTGCACACCGACCCCGCGCTGCTTCCGCGCCGCCGCACGCTGTGGGCGGCCTGGAACTACCACGCCGGCCGGGGCGACCCCGGTCAGCAGCCGGTGGGCGTGTCCTACCTCATCAACCGGCTGCAGCCGCTGCCGTTCACGACTCCGGTCGTCGTCACGCTCAACCCGACGCACGAGCCGGCGCCCGAGCACCTCATCGCCGAGTACCACTACGCCCACCCCATCTTCGACGGTCCGGCCATCGCCGCCCAGCAGGTCCTGCGCGACCCGGGCCGGGGCGTCCAGGGGGCCGGCGGCGTGTGGCTGGCCGGCGCCTGGAGCGGCTACGGTTTCCACGAGGATGGGCTGTCTTCCGCCGTGCGGGTGGCCCAGGCCTTGGGTGTGAGCCCACCCTGGGCCGTGCCGACCCGTGCAGAAGACCCATCGGTGGCGTCCATCCGCACCCCGAACTCGGACCCAGTGTCCGTCCCGGCCACGACCGGATCCCAGCCCGGCTCGAATCGCCTGCAGCCCGTCCAGCCATGACCGCCGCCGCCCCTCAACTGCTGATCGGCCGGGTCATGCACCACCGACTGAGCCCGGTCGCGCACCGGTTCGCCCTGCCGGTGTTCTATGTGCGCCTGCCGTTGAGCGAAGGGCTGCGCTGCACCAACGCGCTCTTCGGCTGGGACCGCTGGCGCGTGCTCAGCCTGCTCAGCCGCGACCACGGCGCGCGCGACGGCCAGCCCCTGCTGACGTGGATCCGCGCCCGCCTGCGCGAGCGCGGCCTGCCCGACGACGGCGAGGTCGTGCTGCAGACCTTCCCGCGCGTCTTCGGCATCGTCTTCAACCCCGTGAGCTTCTGGTTCTGCCACGACCGTCGGGGCGCCCTGATCGCCGTGCTCGCCGAAGTCAACAACACCTTCGGTGCCACCCACAGCTACCTGCTGCACCACCCCGACGGCTCGCCGCTGCGCCCCGGCGAAACGTTGAGCGCGGACAAGACCTTCCACGTCTCGCCCTTCTTCCAAGTGGAGGGGCGCTACCGCTTCCGCTTCACCACCAGCCCGGACGGGCAGACCCACGCCGCCCGCATCGACCTTGACGGCCCGGACGGCCAGCCCCGCCTCAAGACCTCCATCGCCGGCCAGGTGCGCCCCTGGACCGTGCCCGAGCTCGCCCGCGCCGTGCTGCGCCAGCCACTGATGACCGCCGGCGTGCTGCTGCACATCCACCTCCACGCCCTGCGCCTGTGGCGCAAGGGCGTGCCCTTCGTCGGCGCCCGGCCGCCCGCCGTGAGACCGGCGACCGAACCCGCCCTCCCAGCCGCTCTTCCCATCGCTCAGCCCTGCAAGGACCCCGCCCCATGACCACGACGACGATGCCCACCAGCGCCGCGCGGCCCCTGTCGCGCGACACCCGCACCCTGCTGACGTGGCTGGAGCGCCTGACGCACGGCCGCCTGGAGCTGCATCTGCCCGACGGCAGCGCCCTGGCGTTCGGCAGCACCGCGCCCGGCGAAGGCCACGCCACGCTGCAGGTGCACGACGAGGCCCTGTTCAGCCGCGTGCTCGCCCGCGGCGACATCGGGCTGGCCGAGTCCTACCTGGACGGCGAATGGGACAGCCCCGACCCCGCCGCACTGCTGACCGTGCTGGCCCGCAACCGCGCCGTGCTCTCGCGTGCGGTCTACGGCTCGTGGCGCGCACTGCTGGCCGCCCGGCTGCGCCACCTGTGGCGGCGCAACAGCCGCGCCGGCAGCCGCCGCAACATCATGGCCCACTACGACCTGGGCAACGCCTTCTACGCGCAGTGGCTCGATCCGACGATGAACTACTCGTCGGCCCTGTTCGAGCCCGGCACCGGCGACGACCTCGCCCTGGCCCAGCACGCCAAGGTGCAGCGCGCCCTGAGCCAGCTGAACGCACGTCCCGGCGAGCACGTGCTGGAAATCGGCTGCGGCTGGGGCGCGGTGGCCGAGCGCGCCGTGGCCGACGGCCTGCAGCTCACCGGCGTGACCCTCTCGCCCTCCCAGCTCGAATGGGCGCAGCGCCGCGTCCCCGGCGCCGACCTGCGCCTGCAGGACTACCGCGACCTGCAGGGCCGCTTCGACCACGTCGTCTCCATCGAGATGTTCGAGGCGGTGGGCGAACGCTGGTGGCCGCGCTACTTCCAGACCGTGGCGCAGTCCCTGAAGCCGGGCGGACGGGCGCTGATCCAGTCCATCACCATCGACGACGCGCTGTTCGGCACCTACCGCCGCGGCACCGACTTCATCCAGCAGTACGTCTTTCCCGGCGGCATGCTGCCTTCACCCAGCGCGTTCCGCCGGCAGGCCGAGCGCGCGGGGCTGGAGGTGTGCGACGCCTTCGGCTTCGGCCTGGATTACGCGCGCACCCTGCGCCACTGGCGCGAGACCTTCGAGCGGCGCTGGCCGGAGATCCAGCCGCTGGGCTTCGACGACACCTTCCGCCGCCTGTGGCGCCTGTACCTGGCCTACTGCGAAGCCGGCTTCCGGGCGGGCAACCTGGATGTCGTGCAGTTCACGCTGCGCCACCGGGGAGCGGCCTCATGAATGCGCACCGCCGCCGGATCGGACAAGGACTGCTCGCCCTGCCCGGCGCGGTGTGGGCCCGAGCGATCGGTGGCCCTGCGCTCCTCGCGCTGCCCGCCCTTCTGCCACTGGTGGTGCATGCCGGCCTGGCCCCTGCCGCACATGCCGCGCCCACCGAGTCCCCGCCCTCACCGTGGCCCGACCTCGAACGCTGGGGCTCGGGCCGCTACACCCGCTTCGGCCTGCGCATCTACGACGCCGAGCTTTGGGCCGTGGCGCCGCCGCAGCCGCCGCTCGCGCTGCGCCTGACCTACCACCGCTCACTGGCCGGCCGGGACATCGCCCGCGCGAGCGTCGACGAAATGCGGCGCGTCGGCGCCCCCGAATCCGACCTGCCGCGCTGGGGTGAACGCATGGCGGCCCTGTTCCCCGATGTGCGCGAGGGTGACCGCATCACCGGCCTGCACCACGGCGACGGCGCACGGTTCGAGTTCAACGGCCGCGAGCTCGGTCGCATCGACGAACCCGCGTTCGCGCGCCACTTCTTCGGCATCTGGCTGGACCCGCGCACCTCCGCGCCGGCCTTGCGTGCGCAATTGCTGCGTCGGCCCGACCCTTCGGGGTCGCGGTGAGCCGACCGGGAAAAGCCCATGACCGGCGCGCGCCTCGTCACCCACGGCCTGCTGGCCCTGCCGCTGGCCTTCGCCGCGCTGCCGATCTATGTGCACGTGCCCGCCCTGTACGCACGCACCGCCGGACTGGGGCTGGAGGTGCTGGGGGCGATCCTGCTCGGCGCACGGCTGATGGACGCGTTCCTGGACCCCTGGCTGGGGCGCTGGGCCGACCGCCTGCCGCCCACCCGCATGCTGTGGCTGGGGGCCCTGCCGCTGGCGGTGGGTTTTGTCGCCCTGATGCACCCGCCGGCCGCCGAGGTGCCCGGTGCCTCCGGACCCGCCCTGTGGCTGGCCGGCACCCTGGCGCTGACCTACATCGGCTGGTCCACCGTCACCATCGCCTACCAGGCCTGGGGCGCGCGCATCGGCGCCCGGGACGGCAGCCAGACCCGCCTGACCGCCGTGCGCGAGGGCTGGGGCCTGATCGGCGTGATCGCCGCCGCTGCCCTGCCCGGTCTGCTGGTGCCGGATCGGCCGGATGGGGTGTCCGTCCTGAGCCCGGCGTTTCCGCCGCTGCTGCTGATCGGTCTGGGGGCGCTGTGGTGGAGCACCGGCGGTCGCGCCACCCAAGCGGGGGTCTCGCGGGAACACCATGACGGCTCGGGTCACCCCTTCGAGCGCCCTCCAAGCGCTCCTCCCGCGACCTCGCTCCTCGGCCCTTGGTTGCGCATCGTGAGCGACCCGGTGCTCGGCCGCCTGCTGCTGATCGCCCTGCTCAACGGCATCGCCTCGGCCATTCCGGCCACGCTGTTCCTGCTGTTCGTGGCGGATGTCCTGCGGGCACCGGCTGCGGCGCCCGGCCTGCTGGCCCTGTACTTCTGTGCGGGGGCGCTGTCGCTGCCGGTGTGGGTCCGCGTGGCTTCCCGCTGGGGACGGCCGACGGCCTGGCTGGGAGCGATGGGCGTGGCCCTGCTGTCCTTCACCGGCGCGTCGGTACTGGGCCCCAGCGATGTCGGCCCGTTTGCCGCGGTCTGCGTGGCGTCGGGGCTGGCCCTGGGCGCCGACCTGTCGCTGCCCGCTGCCCTTGCCGCCGACCGCGGCGCTCGGCTGAACCAGGCCGGCACCACCTTCGGCGTGTGGAACTTCGTCGCCAAGCTCAACCTCGCGCTGGCCGCCGGGCTGTGCCTGCCGCTGCTGGCCTGGGCCGGCTATCTGCCCGATCCGGCCCCCGCCCCGGACCGTCCCTCCCCACCCGGCGCCGACGCCCTGTCGGCCGCCTACGCCCTCATCCCCCTGGGCTTCAAGACCACTGCAGCCCTGCTGCTGTGGCGCTGGCGCCCCCACCTGGAGAACTCGCCATGAGCTGCAATGCCCCACGCCCATCGGCCGCCTGCGCCAACGGTTCCGCGGGCGCCCACCCGCCCCACGACGCACACCACAGCGCCCCCACTTCCCCTGCATCGCCCCTGCGCCGCTGCGCCCGCGCCGGCTGGGCCCTGCTGGCCGCCGGCATGCTCACCCTGACCGGCTGCGCCGGCCCGCAGGTCGCCCGCTACCAGGCCGAAACCCCCAAGCTCGACGTGCGCCAGTACCTCAACGGCACCCTGGACGCCTGGGGCATGTTCCAGGACCGCTCCGGCGCCGTGACCAAGCGCTTCAAGGTCGTGATCGACGCACGCTGGCAGGAGGGCACGGGCACGCTGGACGAGCACTTCGAATGGGCCGACGGCACCCGTTCCCGCCGCGTCTGGACGCTGCGCCTGCAACCTGACGGTTCGCTGCGCGGCACCGCCGACGACGTGGTCGGCGAGGCCGTGGGCGAGGTGGCCGGCAACGCCCTGCGCTGGCGCTACGTGCTGGCCCTGCCGGTGGACGGCCGCACGATCCACGTCGATTTCGACGACTGGATGTTCCTGATGGACGAGCGCGTGATGCTCAACCGCTCGTCGATGTCCAAGTGGGGCATCCACCTGGGCGAGGTCACGCTCAGCTTCGTGCGCCGCCCAGAGGTCCGGCCATGAACCCGCGCATCGCCGATTGGCGGGGCCGCCACGTCTGGCTGGTGGGGGCCTCCACCGGCATCGGCGCCGCCCTGGCCCGAGCGCTGTCCGCCGAGGGCGCCCACCTCGCCCTGTCGGCCCGCAACGGCACGGCCCTGCAGGCGCTGGACCTGCCGGGCGCACTGTGCCTGCCGTGCGACGCCACCAACGTCGCCCAACTGGAAGGCGCCCGCGCCATCCTGCTCGCCCGCTGGCCGCGCATCGACCTCGTCGTCTACCTGGCCGGCGACTACGAGCCCATGCGCGCCGACACCCTGCGCCTGGACGCCGCCGAACGCGTCGTCGCCGTCAACTTCCTCGGGGCCATGCGCCTGACCGCCCTCGTGCACCGCGACCTGCCGCCCGGCGGAGGCATCGCCTTCGTCGCCAGCGTGGCCGGCTACCGCGGCCTGCCCCAGGCCCTGTGCTACGGGCCCGGCAAGGCCGCGCTCATCCACTGGGCCGAATGCCTGTACCAGGACCTGCACCCGCGCGGCGTCGGCGTCTGGCTCATCAACCCCGGCTTCGTCGCCACCCGGCTGACGGACCGCAACCCCTTTCCCATGCCCGCCCTGCTGACACCCGAAGCCGCGGCCCAGGCCATGCTTCGAGGCTGGCGCCAGGGCCGCTTCGAGATCCACTTCCCGCGCCGCTTCACCTGGGTGCTCAAAGCCCTGGCCGCGCTGCCCTATCGCGTCTACTTTCCGCTGATCCGGCGCCTGACCGGAGGGTGACCCATGACTTCACCCGTCCATGACCCACCCGCCTTTGCCGCAGGCGTCGATGCCCTGGTCCACCGCTTTGAGACCCTCACCCCCGCTTCGGCGCGCGACCTGAGCGATCTGTACACCGTGGACGCCTCCTTCAAGGACCCTTTCAACGACGTGCAGGGGCGGGCGGCGGTCGAGCGCATCTTCAACCACCTGTTCGAACAGGTGCACGAACCGCGGTTTGAAGTGGTGGGCCGGGTGGTCGACGCGCCTTCGGTGGTCATCGTGTGGAACCTCTGGCACCGGGGTCGCCGCTCGGCCCCACCCTCATCGCCCGACCGCATCCACGGCGTCTCGCTGCTGTCCCTGGCCCCCGACGGACGCATCGCCCACCATCGGGACTACTGGGACACGGGTGAAGAGTTGTGGAGCAAACTGCCGTGGATCGGCGCGCTGATGCGGCGCGCCACCCGGACCCTCGCGGCCCCGCAGGACAGGAGCCCACCGCCATGACCGCCCTGTTTGAAAAACTCCCCGGCTCGCGCCGCGCCGCCGCCGGGCTGGAACACCGCATCTGGCGCGCCCTGCCCCGTCTGCTGTGGTGGGGCACCTTGGCGCCCCTGGCAGTGGCGCTGCTTCACGCAGGCCTGAACGCGCTCGGCTGGGTCACCCTCAAGGACGCGACGCTGGAGCTGGAGTTCTACCTGCTCATCGGCTTCGTCGTCTGGCATTGGACGATGGTGCTCACCGTGGGCATCGGGTGCTTCATCGTGCGGGTGATGAAGGGGCCGGCGTATGTGGCGGATGGGTATGTGATGCCCATCCCTCCCGAGGACGACACGCCGCCCCCGGTGTGAATCCGCTCACATGCTCCGCCGATACTGCCCCCCCACCTCGAACAGCGCATTCGTGATCTGCCCCAGCGAGCACACGCGCACGGCGTCCATCAGCACCTCGAAGACGTTGCCCTGCTCGATCACGGCGGACTGCAGCCGCTCGATCATCGCGGGCGAGGCGTCCGCGTGGCGGGCGTGGAAGTCGGCCAGCCGGGCGAGCTGAGATTCCTTTTCGGCCTCGGTGGAGCGGGCCAGCTCGATGTGCTCGGGCACCAGGTCGCCATGCGGGTTACGGAAGGTGTTCACGCCGATGATGGGGTACTCGCCGGTGTGCTTGAGCATCTCGTAGTGCATGCTCTCTTCCTGGATCTTGCTGCGCTGGTAGCCGGTTTCCATCGCGCCGAGCACGCCGCCGCGCTCGGCGATCTTCTCGAACTCGGCCAGCACGGCCTCTTCCACCAGTTCGGTCAGCTCGTCGATGATGAAGCTGCCCTGGTTGGGGTTCTCGTTCTTGGCCAGGCCCCACTCTCGGTTGATGACGAGCTGGATGGCCATGGCGCGGCGCACGCTGTCCTCGGTGGGCGTGGTGATCGCCTCGTCGAAGGCGTTGGTGTGCAGGCTGTTGGCGTTGTCGTAGGTCGCGATCAGCGCCTGCAGCGTGGTGCGGATGTCGTTGAACTGGATCTCCTGCGCGTGCAGGCTGCGGCCGCTGGTCTGGCAGTGGTACTTGAGCTTCTGCGAGCGCTCGTTGGCGCCGTAGCGGTCGCGCATGGCCACGGCCCAGATGCGCCGCGCCACCCGGCCCAGCACCGTGTACTCCGGGTCCATGCCGTTGCTGAAGAAGAAGCTGAGGTTGGGCGCGAAGTCGTCGATCTTCATGCCGCGCGCCAGATAGGCCTCCACATAGGTGAAGCCGTTGCTCAGCGTGAAGGCGAGCTGGCTGATCGGGTTGGCCCCCGCCTCGGCGATGTGATAGCCGCTGATCGAGACCGAATAGAAGTTGCGCACGTCGTTGCGCACGAAATACTCGGCGATGTCGCCCATGACCTTCAGGCTGAACTCGGTGGAAAACAGGCAGGTGTTCTGGCCCTGGTCCTCCTTGAGGATGTCGGCCTGCACGGTGCCGCGCACGTTGGCCAGCACCCAGGCGCGCAGCTTCGCAGCCTCTTCGGCCGAGGGTTCGCGGCCCTGCTCGACACGGAAGCGCTCCAGCCGCTGGTCGATGGCCGCATTCATGAACATGGCCAGGATGGTCGGCGCCGGGCCGTTGATGGTCATGCTGACGCTGGTGGCCGGGTCGCACAGGTCGAAGCCGTCGTAGAGCACCTTCAGGTCTTCCAGCGTGGCGATGCTCACGCCGGAGTTGCCGACCTTGCCGTAGATGTCCGGCCGCACCGCCGGGTCGTGGCCATACAGCGTGACCGAGTCGAACGCGGTGGACAGCCGCTTGGCCGGCATGCCCTCGCTGACCAGCTTGAAGCGGCGGTTGGTTCGGAAGGCGTCGCCTTCGCCGGCGAACATGCGCGTCGGGTCCTCTCCCTCGCGCTTGAAGGGGAAGACGCCCGCGGTGAAGGGGAAGCGGCCGGGCAGGTTTTCCAGCAGCAGCCACTT
>CAYRBG010000057.1:0-13585 GCA_964422355.1 uncultured Sphaerotilus sp.
ACGCCCGGCCCCTTGCCGTACCAGAGGCCGAAGACGCCGTCGAACTTCTTCGTGGCGGGGAACAGGTCGAGCTGCTGGGTGCCCCAGACGGCGGTGGCGGCCAGTTCCTCGTTGACGCCGGGCTGGAAGGTGATGTCGTGCGCGTCGAGGTGGGCCTTGGCCGCCCACAGCGCCTGGTCGTAGCCGCCGAGCGGGGAGCCGCGGTAGCCGCTGACGAAGCCGGCGGTCTTCAGGCCGGCCATCGCGTCGCGCTGCTGCTGGAGCATCGGCAGGCGCACGAGGGCCTGGATGCCGCTCATGAAGGCGCGGCCGTGGTCCTGGGTGTACTTGTCGTCGAGGCTGATCGACGTCAGGGCCTGACGAAGTGCATCGGGCAGGGGGGCGTTCATGGCGCAACTCTCCGGGGGGTCGGGAGCACGCTCCGGGCGCAGGGTGGGCGCGCTGGATGGGCTCCGCAGGGCTTGTGGCTCCGGTCCAGTGTAAGAATCCCGTCAAGCGGGAAGGTTCAGGGTTTGCAAACCGGGTGGGGTATCTAGAATGCGGCGCTTTCCTCGGTCAGATCGGCCGTTTTCGACATTCAGTCCTTTTCAGGAAATTCCGCCATGTCTGCTCCCCTGCACGCCCTCGTGATCGACGTCCGCTCCCCCGGCGAATTTGCCGGCGGCCATCTGGAGGGTTCGACCAACCTGCCGCTGGATCGCCTCGAAGCCGACATCGTCCGTGCCGTGCCGGACAAGTCCACGCCCATCGTGCTGTGCTGCGCTTCGGGCATGCGCTCGGCCATGGCCATGCAGGCGCTGCAGCGCATGGGTTACACCCAGGTGAGCAATGGCGGCGGCGTGGGCGCGCTGGCCATGACCAGCGGCCGGGCGGTTCGCCGCAGCTGATGACCTTGGCGGTCCTGGGCGCCTGATTCGTCCTGGGTCGCGAACGGGTGCTCGGGATCAACCCGCGCACGGCTTGTCGTTGGGCGTGGCAGCCGCCAACATGGGAATCTGTCTCAGGTTCCCGATTTCGGCCCGCCCGCATGCCCGTTTCTCCATCGCCTTCCGCGCCGCACCTGTCTGAAGGGCTGGCGCCCCTCCTGGCCCAGTGGCGCCACCGGCCCGGTGCGTTGCTGCCGCTGCTGCAGGCGGTGCAGCAGCAGTGGGGGTGGGTGCCGCCGGATGCGGTGGCGCCCATCGCGCAGGCCTTGAACCTCTCGCGCGCCGAGGTGCATGGGGTGCTGACGCACTATCCGGCCTTGCGCACGCAACCGCCGGGACGCCACGTTCTCCAGGTCTGCCAAGCCGAGGCCTGCCGCGCCTGCGGCGCCGAAGCCCTGATGGGCTGGGCCGCCGAGCATCTGGGATGTGCGCCGGGCTCGACGCGTGGCGATGGTGCGGTGACGCTGGAGCCGGTGTACTGCCTGGGCCTGTGCGCGCAATCTCCGTCGGCGACTTGGGACGGCGTGCCGATGGCCCGCGTCACCGCCGATCGATTGGCGCGCCTTCTGCGGCGGGCGGAGGAGAACGTCAGTGACGGAGCAGGAAGTGGCGCGGACCGAGGCGCACGGGTCGAAGGAGGTTCCGCATGACCGCGCCCCTCCGGATCTTTGTGCCCCGGGACACCTCGGCGCGGGCCGTCGAGGCGGATGCCGTGGCGCAGGCACTCGTCCAGGGGGCGGCCGAGCGGGGGCTGCCCATTGGCCTCATCCGCAACGGCTCGCGGGGGCTGTTCTGGCTGGAGCCTTTGGTCGAGGTGCACACGCCCCAAGGCCGGATCGGCTGGGGGCCGGTGGCTCCGGAAGACGTGCCGGGGTTGCTGGATGCCGGCCTGTGGGACACCGGCGAGACGAGCTCCGGCTCGACGGACCTTCAGGTCCTTCGCCACCCGCTGTGCGTCGGCGTCGTGGACGACCTGCCTTTCCTGGCGCGGCAACAGCGTCATCTGTTCCGCCGGGTGGGGGTGACCGATCCCTTGTCGCTCAATGACTACGAATCCCACGGCGGCTGGCAGGGCCTTCGGCGGGCGCTGCAGGTGGGCGGCGACGCCGTCATCGATGCCGTCAAGCTCTCGGGTCTGCGGGGGCGTGGCGGTGCAGCTTTTCCGGCCGGGATCAAGTGGGGCACCGTGGCACAAGCGGCATCGAGCCGCAAGCACGTGGTCTGCAATGCCGACGAAGGCGACTCGGGCACCTACGCCGACCGCCTGGTCATGGAGGGCGACCCTTATCTGCTGATCGAGGGCATGGTGATCGCCGCGCTGGCGGTGGGCGCCGAGCAGGGCTGGATCTACATCCGCTCCGAGTACCCCGGTGCGATCGAGACGATGAACGAGGCCCTGGCCCGCGCCGAAGCGGCGGGATGGCTGGGCGACGATGTGGCCGGCTCCGGACGCCGTGTGCGCCTGGAGGTCCGCGTCGGCGCCGGTGCCTATGTGTGCGGCGAGGAGACGGCGCTGCTGGAGAGCCTCGAAGGCCGTCGCGGCCTGGTGCGCGCCAAGCCGCCGCTGCCGGCGCTGCAGGGCCTGTGGGGCGAGCCCACGCTGATCCACAACGTGCTGACGCTGGCGGCGGTGCCGGCCATCCTCGCGGAGGGGGCCGAGGCCTACCGTGTGCTAGGCGTCGGCCGTTCGCACGGTACCTTGCCCTTCCAGTTGGCGGGCAACGTGCGCCACGCGGGGTTGGTGGAGCTGCCCTTCGGAGCGACGCTGCGCACGCTGTTGATGGACTTCGGTGGCGGCACGCGCAGCGGCCGTCCGATCAAGGCCGTGCAGGTGGGCGGACCGTTGGGCGCCTACGTGCCCGAGTCGCAGTGGGACGTACCGATGGACTACGAGTCCTACGCTGCCATCGGTGCGACGGTGGGCCACGGCGGCATCGTCGTGCACGACGACACGGCCGACATGGCAGGTCTGGCGCGTTTCGCGATGGCCTTCTGTGCGCACGAGAGTTGCGGGAAGTGCACGCCGTGCCGGATCGGATCGGTCCGCGGCGTGGAGGTCATCGACCGCATCCGCATGGGTGAGCACCGCGCCGAGCAGGTCGAGCTGCTGCGCGACCTGTGCGACACGATGCGCCACGCCAGCCTTTGTGCGATGGGCGGCATGACGCCCAACCCGGTGCTGTCGGCGCTGGACCATTACCCGGAAGATTTCGGTCTGCCGTCCGCCTCGGGGACTGCCCCATGAACCGCGTTTCCGTCACCGACCCCGATTTCGGCACCCCCGCCAGCGCGGCGACCGAGAGCGTGCTTCTGACCATCGACGGCCAGCCCGTGCAAGTGCCGCGCGGCACCACGCTGATGCGTGCCGCGGCCGAGGCCGGCATCGAGGTGCCACGCCTGTGTGCCACCGACCGCCTGAACCCCTTCGGCTCCTGCCGCCTGTGCATGGTCGAGGTGGCCGGGCGCAAGGGCTACCCCGCCAGTTGCACCACCCCGGCCGAGGCCGGCATGGTCGTGCACACGCAAACCCCTAGGCTGCAGCAGTTGCGCAAGGGGGTGATGGAGCTCTACATCAGCGACCACCCGCTGGACTGCCTGACCTGCAGCGCCAACGGCCGCTGCGAGCTGCAGACCCAGGCCGGTCGCGTGGGCCTGAGGGCGGTGCGCTACGGCACGTCGGGTCAGGCGGTGGACGGTGTGGCGGGCGCTCACCATGGCGATGCGCCCTGCGACACGTCCAACCCCTATTTCAGCTTCGACCCGTCCAAGTGCATCGTCTGCAGCCGTTGTGTTCGCGCCTGCGAGGAGGTGCAGGGCACCTTCGCGCTGACGATCGCCGGGCGCGGCTTCGACAGCCGGGTGTCGGCGGGGCAGGACCAGGCCTTCATGGACAGCGAATGCGTCAGTTGCGGCGCCTGCGTGGACGCCTGCCCGACAGCGACGCTGCAGGAACGCTCCGTCATCGAACTGGGCCAGCCCGAGCACGCGGTGGTCACCACCTGTGCGTACTGCGGCGTGGGCTGCGGCTTCAAGGCGGAAATGAAGGGCAACACCGTCGTGCGCATGGCGCCTTGGAAGGACGGCCGCGCCAACGAAGGCCACGCCTGCGTGAAGGGCCGCTTCGCCTGGAGCTACGCCACGCACCCTGACCGCGTGACCACGCCGATGATCCGTGCGTCCATCCACGACCCATGGCGTCCGGTGGGCTGGGACGAGGCCATCGGCTACGCCGCCGAGCGCCTGCGCGACATCCAGGCCCGCCACGGCCGCCATGCGGTGGGCGGCATCACCTCCAGCCGCTGCACCAATGAAGAGGTCTATCTGGTGCAGAAGCTGGTGCGCGGCGTGCTGGGCACCAACAACGTCGACACCTGCGCGCGGGTGTGCCATTCGCCCACGGGCTACGGCATGGGGCAGGCCTTCGGCACTTCGGCGGGCACGCAGACCTTCCGCAGCGTCGATCAGGCCGATGTGATCGTCGTCATCGGCGCCAACCCGACCGATGCGCACCCGGTGTTCGGCGCGCGCCTGAAGCGCCGCGTGCGCGAGGGCGCGCGCCTGATCGTCATCGACCCGCGCCGCATCGACCTCGTGCGCACGCCGCACGTGCAGGCCGACCACCACCTGGCGCTGCGGCCCGGCACCAACGTCGCGGTCATCAATGCGATGGCGCACGTCGTCGTCACCGAAGGGCGGGTGGCTGAAGCCTTCGTGGCGGAGCGGTGTGACCCGGCCAGCTTCGAGGCCTGGCGTACCTTTGTGGCCCGGCCGGAGAATGCCCCCGAGGCCGTCGAAGCGCAGACTGGCGTGCCGGCGGCCGAGCTGCGTGCCGCGGCCCGCCTGTACGCGCAGGGCCCCAACTCGGCGATCTACTACGGCCTGGGCGTGACCGAGCATGCGCAGGGCTCGACCATGGTGATGGGCATCGCCAACCTCGTGATGGCCTGCGGCATGGTCGGCCGCGAGGGCGTGGGCATGAACCCGCTGCGCGGCCAGAACAACGTCCAGGGCAGTTGCGACATGGGCAGCTTCCCGCACGAGCTGCCGGGCTACCGCCACATCAGCGACGCCGCGGTGCGCGCCAGCTTCGAGGCCGCCTGGGGCTTACCGCTGGAACCGGAGCCCGGACTGCGCATCCCCAACATGTTCGACGCCGCGCTGGAAGGGCGCTTCAAGGGCCTGTACTGCCAGGGCGAGGACATCGCCCAGAGCGACCCCAACACCCGCCACGTCGACGCGGCGCTTTCGGCGATGGATTGCGTGATCGTGCAGGACCTCTTCCTCAACGAGACCTCGCGCTACGCCCACGTCTTCCTGCCCGGCAGCAGCTTCCTGGAAAAGGACGGCACCTTCACCAACGCCGAGCGCCGCATCAGCCGTGTGCGCCAGGTGATGCCGCCGCGCGGCGGTCTGGCCGACTGGCAGGTGACGCTGAAGCTGGCGCAGGCCCTGGGCGCACCGATGCACTACGACCATCCGTCGCAGATCATGGACGAGGTGGCCGCGCTCACGCCCAGCTTCCAGGGCGTGAGCTACGACAAGCTCGACCGCCTGGGCAGCGTGCAGTGGCCCTGCAACTCCACCACGCCCGAGGCGGGCACCGAGACCATGCACGAAGGCGGCTTCGTGCGCGGCAAGGGCCGCTTCTTCGTCACCCAGTACGTGCCGACCGACGAAAAGGTGACGCCGCGCTACCCGCTGCTGCTCACCACCGGCCGCATCCTCAGCCAGTACAACGTCGGCGCGCAGACGCGGCGCACGGCCAACGTGCAGTGGGCGGGCGAGGACTGGCTGGAGGTCCACCCCCACGACGCCCAGGAACGCGGCCTGCACGACGGCGACACGGTGAGCCTGGAAAGCCGGGTCGGCGCCACCCGCCTGCGTGTGCGGGTGAGCGAGCGCATGCAGCCCGGCGTGGTCTACACCACCTTCCACTTCCCGCAGACCGGCGCCAACGTGGTCACCACCGAATCCTCGGACTGGGCGACCAACTGCCCGGAATACAAGGTGACGGCGGTGCAGGTGCGGGCGGCAGGCGACGCCTCGGCAGAGGCGGGTGCCTGTGCGGAGGTTTCTTCAGGATCATCCGCGGCTGGCGAGGAAACCCTGCATCACCTCATCGAGATGGCCAACCGCATCGGCGACTTCTTCCAGGCTCAGCCGGACGAAGCCGACGCCCTGCAGGGGCTGGCCCAGCACCTGCGGCGGTTCTGGACCCCGGAGATGCGGGCGCATTTACGGGCGCATCTGGACGCGGGTGCTCAAGGGGTGGACGACGTGGTCAAGCGGGCTGTCCGTGCTCACCCGGAGGCCCTGGTCTGATCACTTGCCGGGGGCGACCATCGGCCAACCGCGGTGTGCCCATTCGCTCATGCCCCCGTGCACGTAGCGCACGTGGTTGTACTTGGGGCCCTGCTCGCGCAGGGCCTGCACGACGCGGCTGGAGCGGTTCTGCGTGTTGCAGATGATCAGCACCGGCTTGGACGGGTCGGTGGGAATTTCGCCCCAGCGCTGCTGGATCTGGCTGGTGGGCAGCAGGCGTGCTCCCGCGGCCACGCCGGTGGCGTGTTCCTGCGGTTCCCGCACATCGATCAGCACCACCTTGCCGGACTCGACGGCGGCGCGGGCCTCTTCCAGCGTGACCTTGTCGGCCGGGTTGGCCGCTTGCGAACAGGCGGCAATCCCCAGCGTCAGCCACAGCGCACCGGCACTGAGCCAGGCACGGCGAGAAACCGATGAGGGGCGAAGGGCGGAGAGGTGCGACATGGCGTGCGTCAAATGAATACCCAATGGGGCATATAGGATAGACGCTTTCCATGTCCCTTCCCGGAGTGTTGAACCATGAAGACCGCCCATGATCTGGTCGTGGCCGCCCGTGCCCGCATCGCCGAAATCAGCGCCGAAGAGGCCAAGACCGCGCTCGCCGGTGCCGATGTCGTCATCGACGTGCGTGAACCGGACGAATTTGCTGCGGGCCATCTGCCGGGCGCGGTGAACATTCCCCGCGGCCTGCTGGAGTTCCGCCTCTCGGCGGCGGAAGCCCTGCAGCGCCGCGACCTCAAGGTGATCGTCTACTGCAAGACCGGCGGGCGCTCGGCGCTGGCGGCCTGTGCGATGCAGGACATGGGCTACCTCGATCTGCGCTCCATGGCCGGCGGTTTTGACGCCTGGGCTGCGGCCGGCGGCGAGGTGGCGCGTCCCGCACCGCTCAGCTTCGAGTGACCGTGGTCTGACCCTACCGGCCGTGGGGAATGTTCCCCGCGTTTCGTCCTGGAGCGTTCGGCGTTCCACGACGAAACGAGCGGGTTCCACTCTGATGTGGCTCAAATCCACACCGAAGTGGCGACTCCTAGAGTGCGCTGCCGATCTTGGCAAACCCTCTTGGAGATTCGATCAATGAGCACCACGACCTTCTTCATCCCCAGCGTCAACCTGATGGGTGCGGGCTGTCTGCAGGACGCCGCCCAGGCCATTCAGGCCCGCGGGTGGCGCAAGGCCCTGGTGGTGACGGATGCGCCCCTGGTCAAGGTGGGCGTGGTCGGCCGCGTGACGGAGCTGCTGGGAGCCCTCGGCGTGACCTCGGTCGTGTTCGACGGCGTCAAGCCCAACCCCAACGTCAGCAACGTCAATGACGGGCTGGCACTGCTGCAGGCCAACGGTTGCGACTGCGTGATCTCGCTGGGCGGCGGCTCGCCGCACGACTGCGCCAAGGGCATCGCGCTGGTGGCCGCCAACGGCGGAGCCATCACCGACTATGAGGGCGTCGACAAGTCCGACAAGCCGCAACTGCCGCTGGTGGCCATCAACACCACCGCCGGCACGGCCAGCGAGATGACGCGCTTTTGCATCATCACCGACGACACCCGTCACGTGAAGATGGCCATCGTCGACAAGCACGTCACGCCCGTGCTGTCGGTCAACGACCCCGACCTGATGGCCGGCATGCCCGCCGCGCTGACCGCCGCCACCGGCATGGACGCGCTGACGCACGCCATCGAGGCCTATGTGTCCATCGCCGCCACGCCCATCACCGATGCCTGCGCGCTCAAGGCCGCGGCCCTCATCAGCGCCAACCTGCGCAACGCCGTGAAGAACGGCCAGGACATGGTCGCCCGCGACCAGATGGCCTACGCCCAGTTCCTGGCCGGCATGGCCTTCAACAACGCCTCGCTGGGTTATGTGCACGCCATGGCGCACCAGCTCGGCGGCTTCTACGACCTGCCGCACGGCGTGTGCAATGCCATCCTGCTGCCGCACGTGCAGGCCTTCAACGCCAGCGTGTCGGCCGCCCGCCTGGGGGATGTGGCCCGCGCGATGGGGGTGGACACCGCTGGCATGAACGATGAAGCCGCTGCACAAGCCTGCCTGCAGGCCATTCGTGGGCTGGCCGCCGACGTGGGCATCCCGTCCGGTGTGGCTCAGTTGGGCGCCAAGGAGGCCGACATCCCGACCCTGGCCGAGAACGCCCTGAAGGACGCCTGCGGCCTGACCAACCCGCGCAAGGCCAGCTTCGACGAGATCTGCGCGATCTTCAAGGCGGCGATGTAAGGCCTGCGGGGCGCACTGGATCAAGCTGAGCGGCACTGTGGCCTCTCTTTCGGAAGGGGCCTGAAGGCGCCGCGCGCTACAGTGCACCTCTGATGTCACTCGACGACAGCGCCCCTCGCGGGCGCTGTGCGCTTTCATGAGCCTTCCTCCGTCTTCTTCCGCACCCGGTACCCCAGGCGATCCGGCGGCACCGTCGCGCCGCGCGCGTGCACCTCGCGCTGCATCGCCCACGGGCTTCAAGCTGCCCTTGCCGCGCCACGCCGAGCGCGTACCCGCCCACATCACCCCCGAGGCGATGGAGCGTGTGCGCCAGGCCGCCTACCTGCTGCCCCAGGTGGTCGCGCCCGAGGATTTCGACGAGGACGCGAAGGCGGCCATCGACGAGGTGCTGGAACCCGACGGCTACCTGCTGCTGCAAAAGGCCGTGCCCAACCAGCGCCCCGGCCGGTGGATCCACCCTGCGCAGATCGACGCCGCGCTGCGCCACCTCGACGCCGTGCCGGTCACGCGCGAGACGCGCACGCTGATCAACGAGCGCACGCAGTGGTTGGAGTCCGAAGGCGTGTCGCGCCACGGCGCCGTGTGGGAGCGCCTGGTGCACCAGCCGCTGGCGCTGACCTCCGAGCACGCGCCGGCACAGGCGTCGCTGCTCGTGGCCTTCCACGTGCCGGTGGCCGACGAGGCCGTGTGGAACTACTTCCGCACCGGCGACGAGCGTGTGCTCAAGGCCGCTCTGGGGTCGATGCCGCCCTATCCGCACGCGGCCGACCTGCTGACCCACGTGAACCGCCTGATCGAGCGCAGCGCCTTCTGCGACGAGGCCCACCTGCCGTCGCTGCTGCCGCGCCTGCAGGCCGAGTGCGCCCGTCCGCAGTCGCTGGACAGTCTGCTGGCAGCTTGCACCCGCGCCCAGGACCGCTGGGAACACCACGTCGGCGAGATGCAGGCCATGGCCGGCCTGACCCGCGAACTGGGCTTCCAGGGCTATCCGGACAGCTTCCAGATGGCGCGCCAGATCAAGCGCCAGGTCACGCTGTTTGTCGGCCCGCCCAACAGCGGCAAGACCTACAACGCCTTCGAGCGCCTGGCCCAGGCCGAATCCGGCGCCTACCTGGCCCCGTTGCGCCTGCTGGCGCTGGAAGGGCGCGACCGCCTGGTGGCGCGCGGCGTGGCCTGCTCGCTGCTGACCGGCGAGGAAAACCAGCCCGCTGAAGGCGCCAAGGTGGTGTCCAGCACCATCGAGATGGTCGGCACCCGCACACCCATCGACGTGGCCGTGATCGACGAAGCGCAGATGATCTTCGACAACTCGCGCGGCTGGGCCTGGACCCAGGCCATCGTCGGCGTGCCGGCGCGCGAGGTGCTGATCATCTGCTCGGAATACGCCGTGCCGGCCATTGAGAACCTGCTCGGCCTGTGCGGCGAGCGCGCCGTCGTGCGCCACTTCGAGCGCAAGCAGCACGTGCAACTGCTGCGCGCGCCGGTGCCGCTGGGCTCGCTGCAGAAGGGCGACGCGGTCGTGGCCTTCAGCCGGCGCGACGTGCTGATGCTGCGCGACCAGATCGGGCAGAGCGGTCACACCGTGTCCGTCATCTACGGCGCGCTGCCGCCCGAGGTGCGCCGCCGCGAGGCCGAACGCTTCGCACACGGCCAGTCGCAGGTGCTGGTGGCCACTGACGCCATCGGCATGGGTTTGAACCTGCCCATCCGCCGCGTGCTGTTCTCGACCATGACCAAGTTCGATGGCGTGGACGACCGCCCGCTGACCGAATCCGAGGTGCACCAGATCGCCGGCCGTGCGGGCCGCTTCGGTATCCATGAAGAAGGCTTCACGGGCGTGCTGCACGAGGCGGAGAGCGGGGCGCAGCGCCACCTGAAGGAGATGCTGCCCAAGGCGCCGCGTGCGCCGCGTGGGTTCAAGGCCCCGGTGGCGCCCAACTGGTGGCACGTCAGCACCATCGCCCAGCGCCTGGACAAGAAGCGCCTGCACGAGGTGCTGACCGTGTTCATGGAACAGCTGCGCCTGGACAACGCCCACTTCCAGGTCGCCGAGCTGGAGCAGATGCTGGAGCTGGCTGACCAGCTCGACCGCGTGGCCTCACCGCTGGGGCTGCGTGAGCGGTTCGTCTATGCGCAAGCGCCGGTGGACACGCGCACCGAGACGCTGGTGCAGGCTTTCTTCGACTGGGCGGCCGAGCATGCCCACACCGGCAAGGTGAGCGCACCGTGGTTCCTCAACGACGTGGGCGAGCACAGCCGGCTGGATCGCATGGAGCAGGCGCTGCGGGCCTGCACGTTGTGGCTGTGGCTGGACCTGCGGTTTCCGGGCATCTATGGGCATCTGGATGCGGTGCTGGAGTTGCGCGGGAAGCTCAATGACGGGATCGAGCGGCAGTTGAAGGCGAAGCGGCCGTTGTGGCAGTCGAGGCGGGGCGCGCGACGTTGAGGATGAGGGCTCGGCCGCGTGAGCGACCGAGCCGTTTCAATTCAGCACTGTGGTCGGTTCGACCAGCGCCGGCACCAACGCCAGCTTCCTCTGCAACTCCACCTGACTCCGTGTCTCCGTCTTCCCCAGCACGGCTTTGACTTGCGAGCGTGCCGTCGCGATCGTGACCCCGACCTCCTCGGCGTGGCTCTCGACGCTGTGCCCCTGCGCCAGGTTGTGCGCCAGACGCGCTTCGGCGCGCGTCAGGCCGAACAGTTCGATCAGGCGGGACTCGGGTGCCGCAGGGCGGTCATCCAGCGGGGCGACGATGGCGATCAGCCGGGACCACACACGCAAGCCACCGGACGGGCTGCGACCGGGCAGGGCGTTGGCGGCCACGGTCAGGCTGTAGGGTCGATCGGTGATCGGGTCGCGCAACGCCACCGAAGAGGGGCGGCGGGTGAAAGCGCACTGTTGGACCGCCACCTTCCATTCGGCCTGCGCACGACTGTCGGCGCACACCAGCTGCCCGAACTGCTCGCGCAGCATGCGACCGGATCTCAGCAGGTGTTCGGCGCGAGGATTGGCGTCGCGCAGCCGTGCCTGGGTGTCGATGGAAAACACCGCCCAAGCCTGGGCTTCCATGCTGACCGCACCGCTGTCGGCATGGTCGGCCAGGCGGTCAAAGCGGTCCATCAGCCGGAGCGACCGGCTGATGTGGTGCAGCAGGCGATGGAGCTGCTGGCGCTCGCGCCGATCAAAACGCCCCCGTTCATGTCCGCGGGACAGCGCCAGGATGGTCTCGTACCGATTCGACTGGAAGAGGCGGCCTCCCACGTCCCAGCGTCGACCTTCGCGGATCAGGTATTCCTGAAAGAAGGGGTCACGCTCCACAAAGCGGTCGTCAAAGTGGTCTTCGGTGACGACCCATGTGCCCGGCTTGGTACCGCGCACCAAGGGAATGCGAGGGTCGATCGCAGCGTACTTCTCGGCATAGCGCTTGAAGATGGAGGCGTTCATGCGCTCCCCTCCCACCGAGATCAGTTCGAGCCGGTCGTCGGGGTCGTGCATGTGCATGAAGGTCCATGCATCCAGGCCGATGCAGGTACCGATGCGGTTCAGGACCGTGCCCCAGAGCTCCGGCGATTGCGCAGCCTCATAGGTCAGCCCGACGATCTCGTCGAAGACGACTTCTTCGCTCTGCATGAGCGTTGCTCCCGTTTGATTTTTCGGGAGTTATAGCTTGGGAGCTTTGAAGCCGGAAAAGCGGGAACGGACCCGATGCGACAAAGCACCGGATCCGTGGGTTGAAGGGGCTGAGCAGCAGCCGGGCAGCGGGCGCTCAGTCGCGCCGCTTGAACGGCTTCACGTTGCTCGGCAGTGCGTCGCTGGTGCCGGTGTGGGCGACCGATGCCGCTTGCTCGACCGTTTCGCTCTGACGGCGATCCTGTCCGACGAAGGGCAGCTGCTGGGTGCGGCGGTCAACGGTGTCAACCATGCTCAACTCGGGGCCCGAGGCTGCGGCGTTCCTGCGGTCGCGTTGGATGGCCTGCAGTGACCACGTCAGGACGCGGTGGGTGGCGGCCGTACACAGGCCCATCAACAGCATGCAGACGATGACGGTGGTGAGGCTGACCATGGGTGTTGTGTCTCCATCCAGAAGCGCGGATTGCGTGGTTGGGTTATCGGCGGGGGGCCGCGGCGCTTGAGGCGAACACGGCCGACCAGCAAAGCTTGGGCCGGCAGAGGCCGAACTCCCTAAAATTGCGTGTTCCGCTGTCCGCCGAGTGACCCATGACCGACGCCCTCTCCAAGTCCTTTGAACCGTCCCCCATCGAAGCCAAGTGGGGCCCCGAGTGGGAGGCCAGCGGCGTCTACCAGCCCACGCTGGATCCGGCCAAGCCCAGCTTCTGCGTGCAATTGCCGCCGCCCAACGTGACGGGCACGCTGCACATGGGCCACGCGTTCAACCAGACCATCATGGACTCGTTGACGCGCTACCACCGCATGAGCGGCGACAACACGCTGTGGGTGCCCGGCACCGACCACGCCGGCATCGCCACGCAGATCGTGGTGGAGCGCCAGTTGCAGGAAAAGGGCATCAGCCGCCACGACATGGGCCCGACCCCGGCCGAGGCGCGCAAGAACTTCGTCGCCAAGGTGTGGGAGTGGAAGGAAGAGTCGGGCTCGACCATCACCCGCCAGATGCGCCGCATGGGCGACTCGGTGTCGTGGGAGCACGAGTACTTCACGATGGACCCCAAGCTGTCCAAGGTCGTGACCGAGACCTTCGTGAAGCTCTACGAAGAAGGCCTGATCTACCGCGGCAAGCGCCTGGTGAGCTGGGACCCGATCCTCAAGTCCGCCGTGTCCGACCTGGAAGTCGAGAGCGAGGAAGAAGACGGCTCGATGTGGCACATCCGCTACCCGGTCGACGGCTCGGATGAAACGCTGACGGTGGCCACCACCCGCCCCGAAACCATGCTGGGCGACACCGCCGTGATGGTGCACCCGGAGGACGAGCGCTACACCCACCTGATCGGCCAGCAGGTCAAGCTGCCCATCACCGGCCGCCTGGTGCCCGTGATCGCCGACGCCTACGTGGACAAGGAATTCGGCACCGGCGTCGTCAAGGTCACGCCCGCGCACGACACGAACGACTATCAGGTCGGCCTGCGCCATGGCC
>CAYRBG010000058.1:0-13496 GCA_964422355.1 uncultured Sphaerotilus sp.
GCCTTTGGTGATGGCGGCCGAGCGCACGTCGCCCAGGCGCTCGTAGACCGGCAGCTCTTCGTCCTGCCGGATGCGCAGCGCCTCGTCGAGCTGCCCGCGCGCTTGCAGGATGTCGGCGATCTTGCCTTTGGTCACTGCCATTGCCCACTCGTCACCCCGCCGCGCATGCAAGGGCAACTCCAATTCTTGCCAATGACGCAGAGCCTGATCGAGCTCACCCACGGAGTAGAGCAGTCGGCCAATTTCATCAATGGCGCCGACACGCTGATCGTCGGCCAGGCTCGCCCCCTCATTCTTCAACCATTGCTGGATGGCCTGGATGCGGTCCAGTCGCTCGCTCACAGAACGGGCATCGATCGGCGACCCGGGAGGATTCGCCACCGAACCCGATGGAGGTATTTCACCCCCCAGAGGCAGCTCTGCAAAGCTGTACACGCCGCCGCGCCAAGCCCACAAGTCGGGGGCGCCCGACGAGGCTGCCTCGATCGCCTCAGCATCGAGCCAGAACACGAGACGTGCCCGAGCCTCTTGGGTCAGCCGTTCCCGGCGAACATTGAAGGCATCCCAGCGCGCCCGGTCGAACCACCCACGGTGCGCCAGCACGTGAACCACCGCGCTGCCCTTGGCATGGCGGGCAAGAGCGCCCTCCAATGCGGACACATCCGCGACGGTTCGATCGAGCGGAAGGCGGGAACAATGCAGACGCGCCACGTGCGTCACGCGATCAAGTGCCGCCAGCAGGCGATTGCGCAAGGCGTCGCTCGGGGTTTCCGCCAACAGCCATTGAAACTTCGGCCCATGAATCAATGCCCGACTCAGGCGCAGGAAATCGGCCCGACAGGACTCGGGCAGCTCTTTTGCGAGATCGCGGGCCAGTTGGTCGGCCTGCCGCAGGTCAGGGGCTGACATGAATCAGGCTTCAGGCATCGGCCAAACCACGCTCAGGCTGCTGGCGTGGCCAATCGCTGAACCGCTTGCTGGTAACCGTCCAGGGTACGCACGACAGGATGGCTGCGCCGCCAGCCCCCGTCGTTGTATTCCAGCAGCGCCAGGCGATACAACAACTCCTGGGCACGGGCATCGTTGCCGCCATGAATCGGGTCGGCGTCGATGGCGGCAAGCAGCGCGTAGTCTTCCGGCTTGAGGAAGCGTCGGTATTCGGAAGCAAGCTGAGCAACAGCCCGATCGACCACGGTTCCGTCAATGCGCTCGTCGGCCACTTCACAGCACAGCTTCAACAGACGCAGCAACTCGCGGGGGTGGCCGCCGCAGTGCTCGATCAAGCGCTCGATCTGCACGTCGCCGGCCGTACCGTCCTCGAACAGGCTGCGATCAGCGCGGCGCAACAGCATCTCGCGCAAAGCCGTCCAGCCGGGCTCCCAACGCTCGCCGTCCTTGGTCTGAAGCTTGATCATCGGCAGCACGATGTCGGCGTCCAGCTTGCCCCCCAAGGAGCCGTCGTACTTCAAATGCAGTGGCGCCGTGTACAGCGCCAGCGTCTGAATGGCCAGAAGTTGTTCCGCATCGAGCACGAAGAAGCGCTGGGTGTCCTCGCCCCGCATCTTGTCGGTGCCGTCGATCAGGAACAGCACGCGCTCGGCACGGCCCGCCGCCCGCAGCCGCCCCTCGGCGCTGCGGATCAAGCCATTGAAGGCCTGGATCAGCGTGGTGAACCGATTGCGAATTTCCTGCCGCCACTCCGTCTTGTGGCTCGCTCCGGTGCGGAACGTCGTCGTGAAGTTGACCAGCAACTTCAGCAGTCCGGGAATCCCGCCGCCGGCCTCCAGGCCCGTCTTCAACTCGGCATTAAGTTCGTTGGTTTCACTTCGTGTGCGGACGGCGGGCGCAAACCACTCCCTCAGGGGTTGCAGTTCGGCCTCGCCCACATCGAAGGCATCGGCTTTCAACCGCTCCAACAAGGACTCGGCCATGGCCATCAGCACTTCCGTGTACTGAAGGTTGTTGCGGTCAAGCTTGGCGAGCACGTCGACTTCGACGACGTAAAAGCGCTTCGAGTCATTGAAGCGCCCCATGTAGCGCCGCAGCTCGGTGGTCTTGCCACTGCCGATGTGTCCGAAGAACAGCACATGCTTATCGTTCGGCGCAAAGAAGGCATCGCGCTTCGGATCCCAACCGAACTTGCGGGCCAACCGCGTCAAGGTCTGCTCGCTGCCGCGCGCCTCCTCGGTTTCGACGTACCGGCTGTCACCGTACGGCAAGGCTTCTTCATACTCCAAGCGCTGAAGCACTTCGAGGACATGGGTCGGAGCAGCGTAAGTCATAGCTGAAGAACTCTAACAACTTTTCACTGCGGGCAAACTTTTTGAGCCCGTACCTTCATCCCGTCAATCACCCGCCCAAACCGCTCCCGCGGCACCCGCTGCAACTGCGCCAGCAAGGCGTGGTCCACGGCCCGCTCTCCCAGCGACGCCGCGTGTTTGCCCTGCAGCGCGTCCACCAGCGCGATCAGCAACTGCGCCGTCACGTCCGCGTCCGACAGGGCCCGGTGGGCGCGGCCGTCGCGCTGCAGGCCGAGCCAGTCCACCAGGGTCTGCAGCTTGTGGGCCGGCGCCTGGGGGAAGATGCGCCGCGACAGCAGCACGGTGCACGCGAACTCGTGCGCCGGGTCCGGCGCCAGCCCGGCCCACGTCCGTTCGGACTGCCAGAACGAGCGGTCGAACGACGCGTTGTGGGCCACCATCGGCAGGCCGCGGGTCAGCGCATCCACCTCGTGCATGACCTGCTCGGCCGGCGGTGCGGCGGCCAGCATCGCGTTGGTGATGCCGGTGAGCTGGACGATGAAGGGCGGCACGCGCACACCGGTGCGCATCAGGCTCTGGTAGCGGTCGACGATGCGCCCGCCTTCGACGATCACGACGGCGATCTCGGTGGCCCGCGCACCCTGCTGCGGCCCCATCCCCGTGGTTTCAAAGTCGATGACGGCGATGCGTTCGGCGGAAGACGGCATGCGTGGATTGTCGCCCCGCCCCCGTCAGGACCGGCCCCGCGCCCGCCTCGCGAGGGCCCCTAGAATCCGCGGCCCGGCCGCCGAAACCCAGATCCCCTGCCCCATGAACATCGTCATCAACCCCGACCTTCAAGCCTACATCGACCCGCTCACGCCCGAGGAGCACGACGCGCTGGAGCGCAGCCTGCTCGCCGAGGGCTGCCGGGACGCGCTGGTCCTGTGGGGCGAGGTGCTGGTGGATGGCCACAACCGCTACGGCATTTGCCAAAAGCACGGGCTGCCGTTCCAGACGGTGCAGAACCCGCGCTTCCGCACGATCGAGGATGTGCACCTCTGGATGATCGACCAGCACCTGGGCCGCCGCAGCGTCTCGGACTTCCAGCGCGGCACGCTGGCCCTGCGCAAGCGCGAGATCCTGGCGGCCCGTCTGGCGCAGGCGCGCACGGCGGTGCTGGAGGCCGGCGCGGCGGAATCCAGCGCCACCTCGGACGACGACACCGCAGCGACTTCCGGAGCCGGCCCCACCGATGCCCCCTGGGACAGCCCGGACGGCCTGGGCGCCGCATCGGCCGAAGGCGCCTCCCCCGAGCCCGCCCTGTCCGCCTCCGCTGCCGCGGCCGAAGCCGCCGCCCTCGAGGGCCGCGAGGCGCTGGCCCGCGCCGCCCGCCTGAGCGCCAACCAGGTCAGCCTGATCGAAAAGATCCAGAAGCTGGCCACGCCCGAGCTGGTGGCCGCCGTCAAGTCGGGCGCGCTGTCGCTGTCGGCCGCCGCCGCCGTGGCCACACTACCCGCGGAAGAACAGGTCGCCGCCGCCAACGCCGGTGCCGCCGAACTCAAGTCGGCCGCCCGCCGCGTCCGAGACGCCAAGCGCAAGCCCCGTGCTGAGGAAGCCGCTGCGCCAGAAGCGGACGAAGCGCCGAGCGCTCCCGCACAGGCCGCCCCGACCGACCTCGACCTGCCCACGGACTTGCCTACGCTGCAGCAGCGCGTGACCGAACTCACCGCCGAGAACGAGGCCCTCAAGGCCGAGATCGCGATGCTGAAGAAGCGCTACGCGCTGTGAGCGGGCCGGGTCAGGCCCTGTCGAACACGGTCGATCTTGGCCGCCTCCGTGCGCCGGGAAGGTCTTCTCCTCAGACTGGAAGCGGTCAGCCACTAGTGTCAGCTTTGAGGGCTGTCAGAGGCAGTCCAAGGATAAGGACAGGTTGTCTACCCGACGGGGCAGTCCGCCAGTAGCTCACGCGTGTCAAAGGAATCCTGGTCGATTCATTGCTCGCGCGGCAGGGAATGCGGCTACGGAGTTGTCGAGCTGGACCGAATGTGGAGGCCGCGGTTTATGGGGTAGTCGTATGACGCCCTCGATAGTCGTTCAGCGCTTCTACGAACCGGTCTAACAAGGGCCGAAAGCCCGTGAAATCAATGGTAGCTGCCTGCTTCGCGACGACCTCGTAGGCAAACGTCGCTTTGCCGTATGTCGTCTTTGTGTCGCTGTCCTTTGAAGGGTCAAAGGTTCGCCCATCGACGACGACGGAATGCGTGGCAGCGTTGAAAAGGTCTTCCATATCGGACGACGTTTTCCCGGCAGAGGTCGGCGTGAGAATGATGTAGACGTTCCCAAAGAGGTGATGGAATCCGACAGATTGATCCAAGTCCTTGCCGAACATACTTTTGACACATGCGCGTATCTTTTTGACCCCGTCATCGTCGTCCAGCGCAATGATTACGGGCTGGTTTCCAGGAGGTGCTTTGATTTCTTTGTACTCGTGATGCAGGGCTTGGATGAACTCTTTGATATGGGGTGTTCCCCCATGAATTCCTAGCACTCTTGCAGTTAGTTTTCCGCGATCCTTGATCGGGTAGCGGTGGCGCCTGAAGAGAAGCTTGATCTTTCCGTCTGCCGCCACGTTAGCCAGCTGCGGATAACTCGTCGCTAAAGCGCGAGCGGCCTGGGCGATGTAAACCAAGTCTGTCTTGCCTTCGCACAGGACGAGCGGAACCGACGGCGCATAGAAATCGTGGAACAGGACGAACGTCCGGTACAGCCTCTCAGGTGCGTTGAGGGGCACGGCGTAGTCAGCGACAGAACCACGGCGACTTGCGTACACGATGTACTCGAGCATGCCTCTTAGCTGCTCTGGCTTGCCGGCTTCTTTGATTTCTTGAACTGGGCCGACCGAGGCATCGCCTTTCTTTTTAAAGAAGAAAGAGCCCGTCGAGGTGTAGGTGTGAACGAGCGTGCGCACCTGGCGACGGTACTCGTCGGGAGCATTGATTCTTCGATTGACCACGATTCCAGTCACCAACTGACGCGAGTCGTGGTACTGCATGCGGGTCTTCGCCTCGTTCAACCGAAACCCACCTCGACCGACCAAATGCCTAAGTGCGCCGCCGGGCACCCACTTGTGAGCCACCGTCTCGTCCGTGACAGCAACGGAAGGAGGGAACACGCGCTTGTTTGTGGAGAAGGTCAGGTCATCGGCGTATCGGGAGTAAGTAATGCCCTCCGCCTTGGCAAGTGAAGTCAGGTGTATGTCTACCACATGCCCGACTAGGTTCGATATGACCGGGGAGCATGGGCTGCCTTGTGGCAACGTGTTGCGGAAGCAGGCGATTTGTGC
Organism: uncultured Sphaerotilus sp.; assembly: GCA_964422355.1. Taxonomy (GTDB): domain Bacteria; phylum Pseudomonadota; class Gammaproteobacteria; order Burkholderiales; family Burkholderiaceae_C; genus Sphaerotilus. Next base: position 5,587 of record CAYRBG010000058.1, read on the forward strand.
AAGGACGGTGGCGATACGAGGATGCAGAGCGAAGTCTCGATCCTTGATGAAGAAGCCCCGGACTCGGCCAAAATTTATGCTCCCGAAGAAGTCTTCAACGTCGACGTTGAACACGAAACGCCGGGCACGATGTTGCAAGGCGTTGGTGACGATTGACCTACGACGCCTGAAGCCGTGGGAGATGCGATCCGGCCGCTTGCTCCCGTCGGCCTTTCCGCGCGTGGCTTGAATTTCTTCAAGGCTGTCCTGGAGGACGTCTGCCAGGTTGCGCTGCAGTCGCTTCAGTTGGTCACAGGGTGCTGCGATGGTTCGCATGCCGCCAGAACGCTTTGGGATGCTGAAGGTCGTGTATTTGGAATGTTCGGGAAGGCTGTAGAGGAGATAGGCCACCGCTCGTGGCGTGAAGCCGAGCATCCGGGCGACGTCGTGAAATGACGCGCATGCTTTCAAGTCTGCCAGCGCCGACAAGAGCTTTCTCCCTCATAAGGGGACCTGTGAGCGCTCCTATGCCAGCGGTGCGGTAAGTCCGCATTGCTCAAAGAGTACTGCAGGGCATAGCCCCATCCATTTTTGTCACGTGCTCCGATTCAGAGCATCAAAGTCCGCTCACAGGTCCGGTCGGGATCGTAGCTCAACGCGACGCCAATTCAGCGCGACCCGCTGAGTGCGGCTTCGGTTGGCTTGATTCGTGATCGTTATAAGCGGCAAGTTGAACGGCGGCATTCTGGCGGCGAATTCGCAAAAGTGGCGGGCCGCAACCGCTGCCAAGCAGCCGTCCAGCACAAAACACCTTCCGGCAGCTTAGCCCGCCCCCAACGCATGGGTGATCAGAGTCGCGATGGAAGGGCTCGTCCACGGGCAGACCTCCTCGCGCCGGACTGGCGCCTCCCCGCCCGAACAGCGATGATCCAAGGCACCATCCGACCACCGCATTGCTTGGGACGCCCATGCCCGACATCACCGACAAGCCCCCCGCCCCCGTCGCCAAGGACATCGCCGCCCTGCGCGCCCACCTCGACCAGCGCGTTCCCGCCAAGCAGGCCGGCAAGAACCTGCTGATCGCCACTTGGAACCTGCGCGCGTTCGCCTCGCTCACCCGCGAGTGGACGGCCGGCGCCAAGGCCAACCCCAAGCGCGATCTGCGGGCGCTGCTGGCCATCGGGGAGATCGTGCGGCGCTTCGACGTGATCGCGGTGCAGGAGGTCAAGGGCGATCTGCGGGCGCTGCGCGACCTGCTGCGCTGGCTGGGCGACGACTGGGCCTTCCTGATGACCGACGTCACCCAGGGCGCCGAGGGCAACGACGAGCGCATGGCCTTCCTCTACGACACGACGCGGCTCAAGCCCTCGGGCCTTGCCTGCGAGCTGGTCGTGCCGCAGGAGTGGATGAAGGAGGTCGGCACGGACGCCCTGCAGCGCCAGTTCGCCCGCACGCCCTACGCCGTCAGCTTCAAGGCCGGCGGCACGACCTTCATCCTCGTGACGCTGCACGTCACCTACGGAGACAACGCCGCCAGTCGCATCCCCGAGCTCAAGGGCATCGCCCGCTGGATGCGCGAGTGGGCCGACCAGGAAAACGACTGGTCGCACAACCTCATCGCCCTGGGCGACTTCAACATCGACCGCAAGGACGACCCGCTCTGGCAGGCCTTCACCTCCACCGGCCTGTCCGTCCCCGAGGCGCTGAATCAGGTGCCGCGCACCCTGTTCTCTGACCCCGCCAAGCCCAACCAGGGCTCGTTCTACGATCAGATCGCCTGGTTTCAGACCAATAAAGGCGAGCAGAAGATCAGTGCCCAGTACCGAACCGCCGGGCATGTAGACTTCACGCCGCTTGTCTACACGGACCAGAAGATGACGCGGCAGTCGGTGTCGTTCCGGGTGTCGGATCACTTTCCGCTGTGGGCGGAGTTTGGGATTTGAGGGCCTGAAAGACCCCCATCGATAATTCGTCGATGCAAATGTTCGACGTGATCATCGTGGGTGCCGGCGCGGCCGGCCTGTTCTGCGCCGCCCAAGCCGGGCAGCGGGGGCTGAAGGTGGCCGTGGTTGACCACAGTCCGCGCATCGCCGAGAAGATCCGCATCTCCGGCGGCGGCCGCTGCAACTTCACCAACCGCGAAGCCGGGCCCGCCAACTACCTGGGCGAGAACCCCAACTTCTGCCGCTCGGCGCTGTCGCGCTACACGGCGGCCGACTTCATCGCGCTGGTGCAGCGCCACGGCATCGCCTTTCACGAAAAGCACAAGGGCCAGCTCTTCTGCGACCACAGCGCAGAGGACATCATCCGCATGCTGCTGGCCGAGTGCGACCGGGGCGGTGTGCAGCGATTTCACGACTGCGGCGTGGGCACCGTGCGCCATGCGGAAGGGGGATTCGAGATCGACACCGCGCGCGGCTGGATGCAGGCCCCGCAACTGGTCGTGGCCACCGGCGGGCTGCCTGTGCCCAAGATCGGAGCGACCGCTTGGGGGCTGGAGCTGGCCAAGCAGTTCGGTCATACCGTGATCGCCCCGCGCGCAGCCCTGGTGCCGCTGGTGTTCCATCCAGACGAGTGGGCGCCGTTCGTCGACCTGGCCGGACTCTCGCTGCCGGTGGACATCGCGGCCGGCCCGGGCAAGAAGGCCCGGCACTTCCTGGAAGACCTGCTGTTCACCCACCGCGGCCTGAGCGGCCCGGCCGTGCTGCAGATCTCCAGCTACTGGACACCCGGCCAGCCCCTGGTCATCAACCTGTTCCCCGAGCTGGACCTGGCCGACGCCCTGCTCAAGGCCAAGGCCACCTCGCGCCGCCAGTTGGGCAACGAGCTGTCCGCCCTGCTGCCCGCCCGCCTGGCGCAGGTGTGGCTGGCACGGCAAGGCCTGGCCGCCGATCGACCCATGGCCGAATGCCGCGACAAGGACCTGCTCGCCCTGGCCGAGTCCCTGCACCGCTGGACCCTCACCCCCGCCGGCACCGAAGGCTGGGCCAAGGCCGAGGTGATGGCCGGTGGCGTCAACACCCGCGAACTCAGTTCGCAGACGATGGAAAGCCGTCTGCAGCCCGGCCTGTTCTTCATTGGCGAGGTGGTCGACGTGACCGGCTGGCTGGGCGGCTACAACTTCCAGTGGGCCTGGTCGAGCGCGCATGCCTGCGCCCAGTCGCTGGGGCCGGAATCTTTCTCTCCGTCGGTCTGAGGGAAAGCCAGAACTCGCAGTTCTTCCATTCCCTGTTCAAGCTGCTATAATCTTTAGCTTTGCTGGCAATTGCTTGTCGAGTTGGTGCGATGGCCAAACAAGATCCGCACCGGCCACCGACGAGATCAACCAAAGGATTTCTCCGTTCATGACGACCATCCGTGTCAAGGAAAACGAGCCGTTTGACGTTGCACTGCGCCGCTTCAAGCGCACCATCGAAAAGCTGGGTCTGCTGACCGATCTGCGCGCACGCGAGTTCTACGAAAAGCCGACGGCTGAGCGCAAGCGCAAGAAGGCCGCCGCCGTGAAGCGCCACTACAAGCGTGTGCGCTCCATGCAGCTGCCCAAGAAGCTGTACTGATGCACGGACCGACTTCGGTCGGTCTCATGGCGGAGTGAGGGTGCCACCGCGCACCGCCTCCTGCTTCAGCCCGCGCGGGACGCCGTTGCGGGCTTTTTGCTTTCAAAGGACCCCATCATGAGCCTCAAGGAACGCATCACCGAAGACATGAAGGCCGCCATGCGCGCCAAGGAAGCCGACCGCCTCGGCACCATCCGCATGCTGCTGGCGGCAATGAAGCAAAAGGAAGTGGACGAGCGCGTGACGTTGGACGACGCTGCCGTGGTGGCCATCGTCGACAAGCTGATCAAGCAGCGCAAGGACGCCATCTCCCAGTTTTCCCAGGCTGGTCGCGACGATCTGGTGGCCAAGGAGTCGGCTGAATTGACGGTGCTGGAAGCCTATCTGCCCGTCCGCCTGAGCGCCGACGAGATCCGCGCCGGCGTGGACGCCATCGTGGCCGAGCTGGGTGCCAAGGGCCCCGGCGACATGGGCAAGGTCATGGGGGCCGCCAAGCAGCGCTTCCAGGGCAATGCCGACATGGGCCAGGTATCGGCCGCCGTGAAAGCCGCACTGGCGGGCTGACGCCTCGGTTTGACGCACACTCAAGGCCTGACGGCGGCCCACGAGTGGGGCCGCACCTTCATCGACAAGGATCGCGCATGAGCTTCACGCCCACCCCCACCCTGCCGCTGACGACCCTCACCGCCGACGTGTGCGTCGCGCCGCAACTGACGCCGGCCGCCATGGCCGAGGCCGCAGCGGCTGGTTTTCGCAGTGTGGTGAACAACCGCCCGGACTTCGAGCACGGTCCCGACCAGCCCACAAGTGCCGCCATCGCCGAGGCCGCCGCTGCGGCCGGCCTGCAGTACGCACACCTGCCCGTGGCTGGGGGTTACCAGTCACCCGAAGAGATCGCCGAGTTCGCTCGCCTGCTGGCCTCCCTGCCTCGGCCGATCCTGGCGTTTTGCCGCAGTGGCGCACGCTCGACCAAGCTGTTCGTCGCCGCATCTCAGCAAGGCTGAGGCCTGCGCCCCACGGTCGCCCTCGGCTCATTCCAGCCTTTTGCCATGAGCCCGTCGCCGCTGCGACCACCGTCCAACGGACTTCAAGGCTGGCTGCGCAGGCTGTTCGACCCTCAGCAAGGGCGTGCCGCGTGGCATCCGCTGCGGCGCAAGATCGTCGTCCTGGCCATCCTGCCGCTGATTGCCTCGATGGCCCTGATCGCCTGGGCCGTCAAGCAGCAGGCGCAGGAGCTCGGTGAAAGCGAGCGGACCCTGGTCGAGTCGGCCTACCTCAAGCACAAGGAAGCCGAGCTGCGCGATGCGCTCGATCTGGCACTCAGCCTGGTTCAGCCGATCTATGACCGGGCCGCCGGCCAAGGCCCGGAGGTCGAGGCGCGCGCGCAGGAAGAGGCCAAGCGCATCTTCGATCAACTGCGCTTCGGCAGCGCCGACGGCTACTTCTTCGTCTATGACTACCAGGGCACCTGCCTGGTTCTGCCGCCCCAGCCGGAGCTGGTCGGCCAGAACCTCTGGGAGGTGCGCGACCCGAACGGGGTGGCGGTGGTGCAAGCGCTGGTGGGCGTGGCCCGCCAAGGCCGAGGCACCTTCCGCTACATCTGGAACAAGCCGTCCAACCGACAACCGGCCCCCAAGCTCAGCCTGGTGGTCGGGCTGCAGCGCTGGGGCTGGATGATGGGCACCGGCATCTACCTGGACGACGTGCAGGCCACGCTGGACCAGCTCCGTGTTCAGCGCGATGCAAACATCCGCAAGACCTCCGCCTGGATCGCCGCCATTGCCGTGCTGGCGGTGGTGCTGGTGGGCGGCAGCGCACTGGCGTTGAACCTCAGTGAGACCCGCGCGGCCGACGCCCAGCTCAAGCTCTTGGCCCAGCAGGTCGTGCAGTCGCAGGAGGTCGAACGCGCCCACCTCTCGCGCGAGCTGCACGACAGCACGAGCCAGACCCTGGTCTCTGTCAAGTTCCTGATGGACAGCGGTTTGCGCCAACTGCACAGGCAAGAGGTGCCGGTGCCTCCGACGCTGACCCAGGCCCGCCTGCGGGTGGACGACGCCCTGAGCGAGGTGCGCCACATCTCCCACCGCCTGCGACCCGCCCTGCTCGATACGCTGGGCCTGCCGGCCGCACTGCGCCAGATGGGCGAAGAATACGTGCGCTCGGCCGACCTGGAGTTCCACATGCACGAGCACGGTTCGGCCGACGCCCTGCCCGATGCCGTCAAGACCGTGCTGTTCCGCGTCACGCAAGAGGCGCTGACCAACATCGGCAAGCACGCCCAGGCCACGCGTGTGGACCTGCACCTCATCCGCCGCCCGGTCGGGGTGCGCCTGACCGTGATCGACGACGGCGAAGGCTTCAACGTGGCCGAGGTGCTCAACCACCCGCGCAGCGGCATCGGCCTGCGCAACATGCGGGAACGTCTGGAGACTGTAGGCGGACGGCTGAAGGTATCCTCCCGCCCCGGACTGACGCGCGTGCAGGTGGACATCCCGGCGCAAGCGCTCACGGCCTCCGCCTGATCCACTCCCCTCACCGAATCCTTTCCTGACCATGCGCCTGCTCATCGTCGACGACCATGCCCTGGTACGAGAAGGCTTGCGGGCGGTGCTGAGCGAGCAGCCCGAGCTAGAAATCGTCGGCGAAGCGGCCGACGCCACACAGGCCCGACAGCGCGTGGCCGAACTCCGTCCGGATGTGGTGCTGATGGACATCGGCATCAAGGCCGACAGCGGCATCGCCCTGACCACCGAGCTGGTGCGGGAGCACCCGGGCCTCGTCGTCCTGATGCTGAGCATGTACGACAACCCCGAATATGTGCGCCAGGCGCTGCAGGCCGGGGCCCGCGGCTACGTGCTCAAGGACGCCCCGTCCGAGGACCTTCTCGACGCCCTGGACGCGGTGGCCCGAGGTGACACCTACCTGAGCCCTGCGCTGCATGCCGCCACCCAGCCCCGCGGCGACGAACCCAAGGCCCTGCTGTCGGACCGCGAGTGCGACATCCTCTCGGCCCTGGCCCGGGGCCTGTCGAGCAAGCAGATTGCCGCTCAGTTGGGCCTGAGCGTGCGCACGGTGGAAACCCACCGCCTGAACATCCGCCGCAAGCTTCGCATCTGCGGGCAAGCCGAGCTGATCCGCTATGCGGTAGAGCGCTCGCGCGGCACGCCACCCGGCACCCAGACCTCCGCCTGAGCACGCGACCGAGCGCCCCGGCGCGGCCGAGCCGGCCCACACGCGCTGCGTAGTGCCGCGTAGTCGAAAGACCCGATGCAGCACAGGCAGCGTTAGGGTGTCATCGCACCATGGTTGCACCGGCCTCCACCGAGGCGGTGACGACCGTTCAGCCCGGCCCGTCATCGCGGTCCGGACCTGTGCGAGACCTCAGGAGACCTCTCTTGTCTGCCCTCCTCCAACTGTCCCGGTGGATCGATGCGCTCAACGAGCGCGTCGGCCGTTCGGTGTCGTGGCTGGTGCTGGCCGCCGTGCTCATTTCCGCGATCAACGCGGCGGTGCGCAAGGCCTTCAACACCAGCTCCAACGCCTTTCTTGAAATCCAGTGGTATCTGTTTGCCGCCGTGTTCCTGCTCGGTGCGGCCTACACGATGCTGCGCCAGGAGCACGTCAAGATTGACGTGGTGCTGGGCCGCTTCTCCAAGTCCACGCAGATCAAGGTCGAGATCTTCGGCATCGTCTGCTTCCTGTTTCCGCTGGTCTACACGGTCATCTCGCTGGTGATGCCGCTGGTCATCACGGCGTATCAGACGGGCGAGATGTCCTCCAATGCGGGAGGCCTGATTCGCTGGCCGGTGTTCGCCCTGGTGCCCGCCGGTTTCACCCTGCTGGGCCTGCAGGGCCTGTCGGAGCTGATCAAGCGGTTCGCCTTCCTGAAAGGCCTCATCGACGATCCGACCGAAAAGAAGCAGGCCAAGTCCGCTGAGGAGGAACTGGCCGAGGCCATCCTGGCGGCCGAGCAGGCCAAGAAGAAAGCCGACAGCGACAGCAGCAAGGGAGCCGCATCATGATCGAGTTCCTGAGCGCCAACATGGCCCCGGTGATGTTCCTGGGCCTGGTCTGCTTCCTGTTGATGGGCTACTCGGTGGCCTTCTCGCTGGGGGCCTGCGGCCTGGCCTTCGGCTGGCTGGGCATCGAGCTGGGCCTGCTGCCGCAGTCGCTGCTGCAGGCGCTGCCGCTGCGCATCTTCGGCATCATGCAGAACGACACGCTGCTGGCCATCCCGTTCTTCACCTTCATGGGCCTGATCCTGGAGCGGTCGGGCATGGCGGAGGACCTGCTCGACACCATCGGCCAGCTTTTCGGGCCGATCCGCGGCGGTCTGGCTTATGCCGTGATCTTCGTGGGCGCCATGCTGGCGGC
>CAYRBG010000059.1:0-12993 GCA_964422355.1 uncultured Sphaerotilus sp.
GGGGTACGACGCCTCACCGAGTGATTTTTCACCCGATCGGGGCACTCAAGCGGCCTCAGCGGATGCCGAAAGTCCACAAGCCGACGCGCTTTTGCGCGCTCACCGCTTGCTGCCGACATGCCGCTGAAAAAAAAACCACCTGCCGCCCCGCTCTCCACCACACCGATCCTGCCGGCTCGGCGCAGCAGTGAGCGCCGGCAGTCCGACCGCCGCCGATCGGTCCAGACCTCGGACGAGTCGGTGGCCAGCCACACCCGGGCCCGCCAGTTCGCCGCGGTGCTGCGCGGCGTGCCGCTGGCGGCCTGCGCCATGCTGCTGAACTCGGTGGTGGTGGGCGCGGTCCTGCCGGGGGCGGTCCCGGACACCCTCCTGCTGGGCTGGACCGTGGTCATGGTGATGCTGTGCCTGTGGATGCTGCAGCTGTGGAACACCTGGAAAGGCATCACCCAACCCAGCCGCGTCACCCCGCCCCTCATCCGCAACGTGACGATCCTGGCCGGTGCCTGCGGCGCCCTGTGGGCCGTGCTGCCCGCGCTGCTGCTGTCCAAGGCCACGGAAGTCGACCTGGGCATGATCACGGCCACCTTCACTGTCATGCTGGCCGTCGGCAGCGTGACCCTGGCCTCGCTGCCCAAGGCCGCCTTCGCCTTCATGGGCACCCTGAGCCTGGGGGCCGTCGGCGGCTTCCTGGCCGGCAAAGGCGCCCTGCAGTTCCTCGGACCGCTGCAATGGATGCTGTGCTGCCTGGCCGCCGCCAGCAGCGTGTCGGCGATCGGCCGGTCGCTTCAGGCCCGCGTGAAGGCGGAGGTGCGCGCCGACCACCAGAACCAGCTCATCGGCCTGCTGCTGCGCGATTTCGAAGAGGACGCCAGCGACGTGATCTGGGAGATCGACGCCACCGGCCGCCTGGTGCGCGTGACCGAGCAGTTTGCCCAGGCCCTGGGACGCCGGGCGGAACAGCTGGAAAAGCGCTCGTTCCTGGGCATCCTGGGTGAGCTCCAGCAGGACCTCAACGACAACGAACGCCAGAGCGCCCAGACCCTGCACGACCACATCAACGATGGCCAACCCTTCCGTGACGTGCTGCTGCCGCTGCGCATCCAGAAGCGCGAGCGCTGGTGGTCCATCACCGCCAAGCCGGTGGTGGACGACCGCGGCATCTCGATGGGCTGGCGCGGCGTGGCCCGAGACGTGACGCAGGCCCAGGTGGCCGAAAAGCGCCTGGCCGTGCTGGCCAACTACGACGTGCTGACCCAGCTCACCAACCGTGCACGCTTTCGCAGCCTGCTCGACGATGCGCTCAAGCACTGCGCACGCATGGGCCCGCCGGGTGCCGTCATGTGCCTGGACCTGGACAACTTCAAGGGCGTGAACGACACCCTGGGCCACCCCACCGGGGATGCGCTGCTGCAGGAAGTGGGCAGCCGCCTGCGCAAGGCGGTGAACAAGCAGGACGTCGTGGCCCGCCTCGGGGGTGACGAGTTCGCGGTGCTCGTGCGGTCCACCGGCGACGAGTCGGCCTTGCGGGCCGTGGCCCAGCGCATCCTCGACAGCTTCGTGCCGCCGTGCAAGGCGCTCGGATCCATGGTCCAGGTGCGGACCTCGATCGGCATCGCGCGTTTCCCGCGCGACGGCATCACGGTCGACCAGATCATGCAGCACGCGGATTTGGCGCTCTACGACGCCAAGACCAACGCGACCGGCTCGATGCGCTTCTTCGTGCAGAGCCTGGGCGATCAGGTCAAGCGCAAGCTGGTGCTGGAGCGCGACCTGCGCGACGCCCTCAAGAACAACGAGCTCAGCCTGCACTTCCAGCCCAAGGTCAACCTGGAGAACTGGGAAGTCACCGGCTTCGAGGCCCTGCTGCGCTGGAACCACCCCCAGCACGGCAACATCCCGCCGACGGAGTTCATCGCCGTGGCCGAAGAGGCCGGCCTGATCCTCGACATGGGCGCCTGGGCCCTGCGCCGCGCCTGCCAGGTGGCCGCCACCTGGCCTTCGCACCTGCATGTGGCGGTCAACATCTCGCCGCTGCAGATCATGACCGAGCACCTGCCGGCCACCGTCGCCGAGGCGCTGCAGATGAGCGGTCTGCCGGCCAAGCGGCTGGAGCTGGAAATCACCGAATCGGTCTTCATCAAGGAGACCCGCGGCACCATCGACCGCCTGCACGCGCTGCGCAGGCTGGGCGTGCAGATCGCGCTGGACGACTTCGGCACCGGCTACTCCTCGCTGGCCTACCTGCGCCGCTTCCCGTTCGACACCCTCAAGATCGACCGCGCCTTCGTGCGCGAGCTGCTGACCAGCCGCGATGCCCGCGCCATCGTGCGCAACATCCTGGCTCTGGCCACGGCCCTGCGCATGCACACCGTCGCCGAAGGCGTGGAGGAACCCGCCCAGGTCGGCGTGCTGGAGGCCGAGGGCTGCGACATGGTGCAGGGCTACTTCGTCTCCCGCCCGATGCCGGAGGACCAGGTGGTGCCCTTCATCCTGGACTTCCAGGACCGCCGCCGCCCCACACTGCCGCGCGGCTTCCAGCTCGGCAACACGCAGATCATGGACCTGTCGTCCCAGGACTCCGCACCGATGACGATGGTCTGATCGACGCCGACCCACGGCTGGACGCCCCGATAATTCGACCATGCTGACCCAGCCCGTCGCCCCGCCGCCCGCACAGGAGCCGACCCCGTCCCGCGTGTCGCTCTACCTGGACCTGATCCGCTGGAACCGCCCGGCCGGCTGGCTGCTGCTGCTGTGGCCGACGCTGTCGGCGCTGTGGCTGGCGGCAGGCGGTTTTCCGGGCTTGCACCTGCTGGCCGTGTTCACGCTGGGCACCATCCTGATGCGCAGCGCCGGCTGCTGCGTCAACGACGTCGCCGACCGGGACTTCGACCGCCACGTCAAACGCACCGCCCAGCGGCCGGTCACGTCCGGGCGCATTTCGGTCAAGGAGGCCCTGGCCGTCGGCGGCGCGCTGGCCCTGCTGGCGTTCGGCCTCGTGCTCACCACCAACGCCGCCACCATCGCCTGGTCCTTCGGCGCGCTGGCCGTGACCATCGCCTACCCGTTTGCCAAGCGCGTGGTGGCCATGCCGCAGGCCGTGCTGGGCGTGGCTTTCAGCTTCGGCATCCCCATGGCCTACCTGGCGGTGCGCGGCACCCTGCCCGTGACCGAAGTGACGCTGCTGTGGCTGGGCAACCTGTTCTGGGTGCTGGCCTACGACACCGAGTACGCCATGGTCGACCGCGACGACGACCTCAAGATCGGCATCAAGACCTCGGCCATCACCCTGGGCCGCGCCGACGTGGCCGGCGTGATGGCCTTCTATGGCCTGTTCCTGGCGCTGTGGACCGTGGTCGGACTGCAGGCCGGACTGGGCATGCCTTTCGTCATCGGCGTGGCCGCGGCCATGGGCCAGGTGATGTGGCACTACGCCCTCATCCGCACCCGCACCCGCGACGGCTGCTTCCGGGCCTTCCGCGAAAACCACTGGATCGGGTTCACGCTGTTTGCCGCGATCGTGGCGGGCTTGGCCCTGCGCTGAACCCGGTCCCACCACCCTCCTAGGCCGCGCACCCCGCGTCGAACGCCGACGCCGGCCGGTCCGGTGCGCGGCGTCCTGCGCGCAGCGTCAGGCGATCGGCTCGCTCCGGCCAGCTGTCAATCTGCGCGCCATGCGCAACGCGGCCGCCAGACTCGATGGATCCGCCACACCCCGCCCCGCGATCTCGAACGCTGTGCCGTGGTCGGGACTCGTGCGTACAAAGGGCAGTCCGAGCGTCACGTTGACGCCCTCCTCCACCCCCAGATACTTGACCGGAATGAGCCCCTGGTCGTGGTACTGCGCCACGACCACGTCGAACTCGCCCTTGCGGGCCCGCATGAAGACGGTGTCGGGCGCAAACGGCCCTCGGGCGTCGATGCCCTCGGCCTGCGCCGCGCGGATCGCGGGTTCGATGATGTCGATTTCCTCCCGACCGAACAGGCCGCCCTCACCGGCGTGCGGGTTCAACCCGGCCACCGCAACGCGGGGCGCCGCCAGCCCCCAGGCCCGCGCGCTGCGGTGGGTGATGCGCAGAGTGTCCAGCACGGCATCGAAGGTCACGCGCTCGATGGCCTCGCGCAGCGAGCAGTGGACCGTCACCAGCACGGTCTTGAGTTCGTCGTTGGCCAGCATCATGCGCACGTCGGCCGGAACGCCGTGGCGCTCGCTCTCGGCCGCCAGCATCTCGGTGTGGCCGGGATAGGGTTCGCCGGCCGCGGACAAGGCTTCCTTGTGCAGCGGGGCGGTCACGATGGCCCCGATGCGTCCGGCCATCGCCCACTCGATGGCCTCGCGCAGCCAGACGGCAGCGGCCTGTCCGGCTCGGGCGTCGACCCGGCCCCACGGCAAGCCGGCCAGCCCCGGCGGCACGTGCGCCGAGCTCAACACGGGCAGGGTCCCGGCCGGCACATCCCAGACGTCCTCGACGCGCTCGATGACGGCCAGCGGCACCGCCGGCACGTCGTCACGCGCACGCACCAGGGCGGCCGCGCGGCGCATCACCGCCGGATCCCCCAGGACAGCCACGCCGCGCAGATCCACCTCGGGACGGGGCTCACCACCTCGTCGAAGGGCATCGGCGAAGGTCCGGGCGATGATTTCCGGCCCGATGCCGGTGACATCCCCGGACGTGATCACCAGGGGCAGGGAGCGGGCGCCACCCGTGGTGGCAACAGATGCGGTCGACATGGGGACATTGTCGCGGCTCAGTCGTCCTCGCTGGTTACACTGCCGCCCATGGATTGGCTGGACCAGATTGCATGGACGAGCGACGGGCTGGTGCCCGTGATCGCTCAGGAAGCGGGCAGCAACGACGTGCTGATGTTCGCGTGGATGAACCGCGAGGCGCTCCGGCTCACCGCCGAGCTCGGCCGTGCGGTCTACTTCAGCCGCTCGCGCGGCAAGCTGTGGCACAAGGGTGAAGAATCCGGCCACGTGCAGCAGGTCCACGAGATCCGCCTGGACTGCGACAACGACGTCGTGCTGCTCAAGGTGACCCAGCTCGGACACGAGCCCGGCATCGCCTGCCACACCGGACGGCATTCCTGCTTCTATTCCATCCTGAAGGACGGTCAGTGGCAGCCGGTGGATCCGGTCCTGAAGGATCCGGGCCAGATCTACCGCTGAAGGTCGACTGGGCTCGGCTCCAGGCCCCGCGCCACCGCCCTGCCCGATTCGACCGCCCCCCTCCAGGCTTCATCCCGACCTTCCCAGCGCCCCTTCGACATGAGTGACTTGCCCCCCGCCTCCTCCGACGTGCTTGCGGCCGTGGCCGACGTGATCGCCTCGCGCCGCGGCGGCGACCCGAGCAAGAGCTACGTCGCCAAGCTGTTCCACAAGGGCACCGACGCCATCCTGAAGAAGGTCGGCGAGGAAGCCACCGAGCTCGTCATGGCCACCAAGGACGGCGAGCGCGACAAGATCATCTACGAAACGGCCGACCTGTGGTTCCACACCCTGGTGCTGCTCGGTCACGTCGGCCTGCACCCGAGCGACGTGCTGCGCGAGCTGCAGCGCCGGGAAGGGCTGTCGGGCCTGGCCGAGTTCGCCGCCCGCCCCGAGAACCAACCCTCCCCCACCCCGCCCCAGGAGAGCGCGAAGTGAGCACCGACCCGAACTGCATCTTCTGCAAGATCGTTGCCGGCCAGATCCCGTCGAGCAAGGTCTACGAGGACGACGATGTCCTGGCCTTCAAGGACATCCACCCTGCCGCGCCCGTGCACCTGCTGATCATCCCGAAGGCGCACATCGCCAGCCTGGCGCACACCGACGCCTCGCACGGGGCGATCCTGGGCAAGCTGCTCGCGCTGGCGCCGAAGATCGCTGCGGAACAAGGGGCCGTGAACGGATTCAAAGTGGTGATCAACACCGGCCGCGATGGCGGACAGGAGGTCGATCACCTTCACCTGCATGTGCTGGGGGGCCCGCGGCCCTGGAAGCACGCCTGACCTAGAATCTTTTGAAGTTTTCGCCGCCCCGAGCGGCATGGAGTCAAGCCATGGGCCTGTCCACCACCCACCTCATCATCCTGCTGGTCATCATCGTGCTGATCTTCGGCACCAAGAAGCTCAAGAACATCGGCTCCGACCTGGGCGGCGCCGTCAAGGGCTTCAAGGACGGCATGAAGGACGGCGACAAGCCGGCCGATCCCGCCGCGCAAGTCACGGCTGAAAAGCGCGCCGACGGCCAGACCATCGACGTGGAAGCCAAGACCAAGTCCTGATCCGTCGTGTTCGACATCGGCGTCTCCAAAATCATGCTCATCGGTGGCATCGCCCTCGTGGTGATCGGCCCCGAGCGCCTGCCGCGCGTGGCCCGCACCCTGGGCACGCTGGTGGGTCGAGCCCAGCGCTATGTGGCTGACGTCAAGGCCGAGGTCAACCGCACGATGGACATGGAGGAGCTCAACAAGGTCAAGCGCGAGTTTGAAACCGCCGCGCGGGACGTTCACCAGTCCGTGCAGACCAGCCTGAATCAGGCCACCGCCGACGTCAACGCGGCCCTCTCCAGCACGGCCGACACCGCGTCGTCCGGCACCGAAGAAGGCTCGCGCGAATGGTGGGACACGCCCGGCCCCACGCCCAAGCCGGTGCGCAAGAACTGGCGCATCAAGCGCTCGGCCATGCCGCTCTGGTACAAGCAGCAGCAAGGGGTGCGTCGGCACGCCCAGTCCGCCGCGGCCCGGGTGGCGCGTTTCCGCCCCCGCTCACGCAGCTTCTGACCCTTCAACGTTGCCCCTCCTCTCCCACCCGTCGTGAGCGCCACGCCTCCCCCTCAGCCAGACGCCATGGACGGCGCCGAACAGCCCTTCGTCACCCACCTGATCGAGCTTCGTGACCGCCTGCTCAAGGCCGTCTACGGAGTAGCGGTCGTGTTTGCACTGCTGTGCCTGTATCCGGGACCTTCGGGCATGTACGACCTGCTGGCCCAACCGCTGGTCGCCGCGCTGCCGGAGGGATCCAAGATGATTGCGGTGGGCGTGGTGTCGCCCTTCCTGATTCCCATCAAGGTCACGGCGCTCGGAGGTCTGGGCGTGGCTTTGCCCTGGGTGCTCTACCAGGTCTGGGCGTTTGTGGCGCCGGGCCTGTACCGCCACGAGCAGCGCCTGGTTCTGCCCCTGGTCGTGACCAGCACGCTGCTGTTCTACACCGGCGTGGCGTTCTGCTACTTCTTCGTCTTCGGACAGGCCTTTCCGGCCATCCAGTCGATGGCGCCGCAGTCGGTGGCCGTGAGCCCCGACATCGAGGCCTACCTCGACTTCGTGATGACGATGTTCCTGGCCTTCGGCGTGGCGTTCGAAGTGCCGATCGCGGTGATCATCCTGGCCCGGCTGGAGGTGGTGAGCATCGCTCAGCTCCGTTCCTTCCGCCGCTATTTCTGGGTGGCTGCGGCCATCGTGGCCGCCCTGGTGACACCGCCGGACGCGGTGTCCATGATCGCCTTGCTCGTTCCCATGGGCATGCTGTACGAACTGGGCATCATCGCGGCGCAGTTCTTCATCAAGCACACGCAGGCCCCCGGCGAGACCCCGTCGGACACGTCTTCCAACGCCTGAACGGCGCGGCTCAACCGCGCCGAGGCGATGCCCGCCCGGTGTTCTTCAGCGCAAACGTTCCCGGGTGCCCCGACTGCGGGCAATGAGTCTCAGCGCTCGGAAGCCGCGTCGTCCGGCGACTCGCTGCGCATCGGCGGCCGCTGCGCCACCTTCACCGGCAAATCCAGGGTCTGCTCTCCACGCTGCACCTGAATCACTGCGGTGGACCGCGGCTTGAGCGCCGCCACGGCGTTGAGCAGCTGAGCCGTGCTGGCCACCGGTTGCCCGGCCACGGCCAGCACCACGTCGCCGGGCTGAATGCCCGCGGCCTGAGCGGGCCCGCGCTGCAGCACACCGGTCAGGAGCACACCATGGTCCACCTTGAGCTTGAAGGACTCGACCATCTCGGCCGTCAGGTCGCTGGGCTGCACGCCGATCCAGCCGCGGGTGACCACGCCGTCGCGGATCAGGCCTTCCATGACCTGCCGCGCCGTGCTGGCGGGAATGGCAAAGCCGATGCCCAGGCTACCGCCGCTGCGCGAGTAGATGGCCGTGTTGATGCCCAGCAGTTGCCCCGACGCATCGACCAGCGCCCCGCCCGAGTTGCCCGGATTGATGGCCGCGTCCGTCTGGATGAAGTTTTCGAAGGTGTTCAAGCCCAGACCCGTGCGGCCCACGGCACTGACGATGCCCGAGGTGACCGTCTGCCCCACGTTGAACGGGTTGCCGATGGCCAGCACCGGATCGCCCACCTGCAGGTGTTCGGTCTGCGCGAAAGTGACCGCGGGCAGTCCGGTCAGGTCCAGCTTGAGCACGGCCAGATCGCTGTCGGGATCGGTGCCGATCACCTTGGCCGAGTGATGCCGACCGTCGGAGAGCATCACCTGGATGCCCTTGGCGCCATCGACGACGTGGTTGTTGGTCAGCAGATAACCGTCCGCCGTGACGATGACGGCCGAGCCCATGCCGCTGTTCAACTCGTCCTGGCCCTCGTCCCCGAAACGGCGCAGCCAGTCTTCCGTGGCGCCGGGCGAGCGGCGGTGGGCGCCGCCGGTCACGATGCTCACCACCGAAGGGGCCGCGCGGCGGGCGGCATACGCCAGGCTGCCGGTCGGCGCCGAGGCGGCCCCAGCAGGCAGCGACACCGGGCCGAGCGCAATCACCGGTGCGCCGCCGCGGCGCGGCAGCCATTCCGGCTTGAACGTGGACAGCACGAACACCACCGCCACGGCCACCGTGACCGCCTGAGAAAATACCAGCCAGAGCCTGCGCATGAAGGAGAACGAGCCGTGGTGACCCGCGAAGAATTGACCGCCCATCTGGCCGAACTGCTGGAGATCGACCGTTTTGCCGATTATGGGCCGAACGGTCTGCAGGTCGAGGGCCGGCCTCAGGTGCAGCGCATCGTCTCCGGCGTCACGGCCAGCCTGGCCCTGATCGAAGCCGCCATCGAACTCAAAGCCGACGCCCTGCTGGTCCACCACGGCCTGTTCTGGCGCGGCCAGGACGGCCGCGTCACCGGCTGGATGAAGCAGCGCCTGGCCGCGCTGCTCAAGAACGACCTCAACCTGCTGGCCTACCACCTGCCGCTGGACGCCCACCCCCGCCTGGGCAACAACGCCCAACTCGGCGCCCGACTGGGCCTCGCGGTGGAGGGCAGCTTTGGGGACAAGGGGCTGGGCTGCATCGGCACTGTCGCTGGAGACGGAAGGTCACTGCCGGACTGGTCCAGACACATCGCAGCGGTCCTCGGCCGGGAACCGCTGGTGATCGCACCGGACACCGCTCGCCCCATCCGACGCGTGGCCTGGTGCACCGGCGGTGCGCAGGGCCACTTTGAAGCGGCCATCGCCGCAGGTGCGGACCTCTACCTCACCGGAGAGATATCGGAGCCCCAGGCCCACCTGGCGCGCGAGTGCGGCGTGGCCTACATCGCGGCCGGCCACCACGCGACGGAACGCTGGGGCGCCCAGGCGCTGGGCGATTACGCCGCCCAGCGCTGGGGGCTGGAGCACCACTTCATCGACATTCCGAATCCGGCCTGACCGCCGCCGGGAGCGTGCGTGCGCCGGGAAGCCCGGTCCATGCCTCAGGCCGCCACGCCCAAAGCGCTGGCCAGACGTGCCGCGCCGGCCCCGAAGGCGTAGCCGTCCATTGCCAGCACACCGCCATCGACGCTGTCGTGCAGGCGCACGCCCGGCACGTCTGCACCTCCCGCACCGCCGGCGATGTAGAACGGCAGCCAGTGCTCGTCGGTGGGGTGCTGGCGGGACGCCTCTGGGGCCAGTCGGCGGTAGTCCATCAGCGCCGTCCAGTCACCGACCCGGACCTTGTCGTGGACCCAGTCCTGGAACGCCGCCACATCGGCCGCCACCGAGCCGTCCGAGGGCGTGCCCGAACGCCACTGCGAGAAGTAGCGCCCCAGGTGGTGGGTGAAGGCGCCACTGCCGATCACCATCAGGCCGGGTTCGGTCATGGCCCCCAATGCCTGCCCCACCGCCCACTGCTGTTCGGGCGACGCATTCGGCACCAGCGACAACGGGATGACCGGCACGTCCGCATCGGGCCACATGCGCAGCAGCAAGGTCCAGATGCCATGGTCGATGCCTTCTGAAGCGGCCGTCTGCACCGGCACCTTGGCCGCACGCAGTTGATCGGCCACGGACTGCAGCAACGGAACCGGCGCGCCCGGCGGGGCATAACGCAGCTGGTAAAGCGCCTCAGGGAATCCGCCGAAGTCGTGGACCGCCTCGTAACGCGTGGCCATCGACAGCACCGGCACGCGGGTGGCGGTGTGCGGAGACACGACGACCACGGCGCGCGGACGGCCGAAGGTGGCGTCGATCGCCGGCCCCAGCCGATCGAGGAAGCGCGCAGCGGGCGAGTCTTCCAGCGCAATCATCGGTGAGCCGTGGGACAGGAACAGCGAAGGATGGGTGGCTTGGGTCATGGTGCACCCATTGCAGCATGAAGCCCCGCGCCCAGGATTGCGGCGCTTTGCATGCTACGTTCGGCCCATGGCCGAGATCAGCCCACACCTCCCGCTCACCCCGACCGTGTCGGCGCCGCCGCGCCGGCTGGGCCTGAAATCCCTGTGGACGCTGGCCGCCCGGCAGTGGTGGCGGGACCTGCGCTCGGGCGACCTGCGCCTGATGCTGGTGGCCATCACGCTGGCCGTGGCCGCGCTGAGCGCCGTCGGTTTCCTGGCCGACCGGCTGCAGTCGGGTCTGGCGCTCAATGCGTTGAACCTGCTGGGCGGCGATGCGGTCGTGGTGGCCGACGAGCCGGTGCCGCCCACGTTCGAGGCCCAGGCCCGGGCCCTCGGACTGCGCACAGCCGGCAGCGCGCTGTTCACCAGCATGGCCCGCGCCACGCCGGAGCAGGGCGGCGCCGTGCGCCTGGTGATGCTCAAGGCCGTCTCGCCCAGCTATCCGCTGTACGGCGAACTGGGCGCGGCGCCCGAACGCCATCGGCCGGCACAGGCCCGCGCCCACGGGCCCGCCCCCGGGGAAGTCTGGGCGGAACCGGCCGTGCTGGACGTGCTCGGCCTGAAGGTCGGCGACCCGCTGCTGCTGGGAGAAGCCCGTCTGCGCATCGGCGCCGTGCTGCTGGACGAGCCGGACCGGGGCGCCGGCTTCCTCTCCTTCGCACCGCGGGTGATGCTGGCCCAGGCCGACCTGCCGCAGACCGGACTGATCCAGCCGGCCAGCCGCGTCACCTGGCGGCTGTTCGTGGCCGGCGCCGACGAACGGGCCCGCCGCTCCGCCGTGCAGGCCTACACCACCCGCATCCAGGAGGACATCGACCGCCAGGCCCTGCGCGGCATCCGCATCGAGACGCTGGACAACGCCCGCCCGGAAATGCGCCAGACGCTGGACCGGGCCGGCCGATTCCTGCAACTGGTGGCGGTGCTCGCCGCCGTGCTGGCGGCCGTCGCGGTGGGCATTGCCGCCCGGCAGTTCGCCCAGCGTCACCTCGACACCTGCGCGCTGCTGCGGGTGATGGGCCTGCCGCAGCGGCACATCACCGCCATCCACGGGCTGGAACTGCTGGGCGTGGGGCTGCTGGCCGGCACGCTGGGCGTGGCGCTCGGGGCCGGTGTGCACCTGGGCCTGGTCGCGCTGCTGGGTGACCTCGTCGGCACACCATTGCCGGCGCCGTCCTGGCGCCCTGCCGCGATCGGCCTGGGGGTGGCCCTGGTGCTGCTGGCCGCGTTCGGACTGCCGCCGGTGCTGCAACTCGCCCGCGTGCCCGCCCTGCGGGTGCTCCGGCGCGACCTCGGCGACCTGCGCCCCGCCTCGCTGACCGTCGCCCTGGCCGGGGCCGCCGGTTACGGCGGACTGCTGCTGGCCACCACCGACCTCAAGCTTGGCGGCCTCACGCTCGGTGGGTTCGCAGCGGCCTGGGCACTGTTTGCCGGCGTCACCTGGCTCACCGTAGCGGCGCTGCGCCGCTGGGCGCTGCCGGCAGCGCGCCGCACCTGGACCCGGCTGACCCTGCGCTCCCTCACGGCCCGCCCCGGCGTGGCCGTGCTGCAGGCCAGCGCCCTGGCCCTGGGCCTGATGGCGCTGATGCTGCTCGTGCTGATCCGCACCGACCTGATCGCCGGCTGGCGCGCCGCCACCCCCGCCAACGCGCCGGACCGCTTCGTCATCAACATCCAGCCCGACCAGGACGCCGACTTCCAGCGCACGCTGCAGAGTGCGGGCGTCACCGACGCCGACCGCTACCCCATGTTCCGCGGCCGCCTCGTGAGCGTGAACGGTCGCCCCGTCAAGCCGGACGACTACCCCACGGACCAGGCCCGGCGGCTGGTGGACCGCGAGTTCAACCTCAGCCACAGCGACCGTCTCCCCGCCCACAACGAGATCGAGTCCGGCCGCTGGACCCCGGAGGAGCCCGACGCCCTCAGCGTCGAATCCGGCCTGGCGCAGACGCTGGGCCTGCGTCTGGGTGACCGCCTCGGCTTCGACGTGGCCGGGCAGATCCAGGAGGCCCGCATCACCAGCCTGCGCAAGCTGAGCTGGACCTCCATGCGGGTGAACTTCTTCGTCATGTTCCCGCGCCGCGAGATGCCTGACATGCCGGTGTCGATGATCTCCGCCTACCGTCAGCCGAGCGGCTCGGACCTGGACCGCACCCTGGCCACCCGGTTTCCCAACCTGACCGTCATCGACGTGTCGGCGCAGATCCGCCAGGTCCAGGGCGTGCTCGATCAGGTGATCCGGGCGATGGAGTCGCTGTTTGCCTTCACCTTGGCCGCGGGTGTGCTCGTGCTGCTGGCTGCACTCACCACGACCCGGCAGGAGCGGGTGCGCGAATATGCGCTGCTGCGGGCGCTGGGCGCGGGCCGCAGCCTGCTCGCACGGGTGCAGCAGGCCGAACTGGTCGGTCTCGGCGCCCTGGCCGGCGCACT
>CAYRBG010000060.1:0-12966 GCA_964422355.1 uncultured Sphaerotilus sp.
CATGCACAACCGGCTGCGCATGATCACGGCAAGCTTTCTCACCAAGGACCTGGGCATCGACTGGCGCCGCGGCGAGGCCTGGTTTGCGCTGCTGCTCAACGACTTCGATCTGGCGGCCAACAACGGGGGCTGGCAGTGGGCGGCATCGACCGGCTGTGATGCACAACCCTATTTCCGCATCTTCAATCCAGTGTCGCAGAGCGAGAAGTTCGATCCGCAGGGCAGGTTCATCCGCCGCTATCTGCCGCAACTGGCCGGGCTCAGCGACAAGAGCATCCATGCGCCGTGGCTGGCGCCGGAGCTGGAGCGGGTGGCCGCGGGGCTGACCTTGGATGTGGACTACCCGCGACCCGTCGTCGATCACGCCGAGGCCCGGCAGCGCACGCTGGATCGCTACGCCGCTGCGCGCACCCGCGCCCAGAAGGCCTGAAGCAGCCGGCCGGGCTCAGAACAGCTCGATGTCGCTGAAGGTGGTTTCGGCTTCGGTGAAGTGACCGGAGGCCAGCAGCCGGGCGTACGAGCAGACCTGATTGCGGCCGTGCTCCTTGCCGAAGTAGACCGCCTTGTCGGCCCGCTCGAAGGCGGCCTGAGGGGTGTCGCCGGGTCGCACATCGCTGAAGCCGATGCTGGCCGTCACCCGCCCGACGCGGGGGAAGGGGTAGGTCTCCAGCAACTGGCGCAACCGGTCGAGGATGGTGAAGGCGGCGTTGTCGTCGGGGGCGGACAACAGCACCACGAACTCCTCGCCGCCGAAGCGGTAGAGCCGGTCTTCCAGCCTCAGCGTGTTGCGCATGAGGCGTGCGACCAGCACCAGGACCTCGTCCCCGATCAGGTGCCCGTAGGTGTCGTTGACGCGCTTGAAGTGATCGATGTCGAGCACCGCCAGCCAGTGCTGCGTGGGTGGGTGACGTCGGCGCTCATTGTCGTCGCCGTAGATGCGCTCGGCCTCGACCACGGTGGCCTTGAGAAAGGTTTCGTCGAAGCTCTTGCGGTTGAGCAGACCAGTGAGGGTGTCGCGCTCGCTGTAGTCCAGCAGGCTGAGGAAATTGCGGTGGATGCGCAGGACCGCCTGGGCCATGCGAAGGTGAACGGTGTCCAGCGGCTGGGTCAGGACGAGTTCAACCACCCCCTCGACCTCGCGCTCGCCCGCCATGGGCAGCAGTGCATGCACCTTGCCGTCGGCCGCGTGGATCTGACGGGGCTGGATGCTCTCGAAGCAGGCGCGGTGATCGGGCTTGGCGATCAGCGGCACCCGTGGCGACGATGGCCAGATGCGGGCGCTGGTCTGCGCCAGCACATCGTGGCGGTCCTGGCCGCCGCAGCACAGCCACTCCTGGCAGGCTCCAGGCTCGCCCAGCACGCGCCAGATCTCGACCCGTTCCACCGGCAGCAGGTCCAGGAAGGCCGACAGCAACGTCGCGTCGACCCGCTCGCGGTCTCGCGAGTGGGTCATGTCGGCCATGTGTTCCAGGGGCTGAACCGGGTTCTCAGCGATCATGTGTATGCCTTGATCAGCTTGAGCAGCTCGTCGTCGTCGTAGGGCTTGCCCAGGTAATGGTTGACTCCCAGTTCGGTGGCGTAGTCGCGGTGCTTCTGGGCGATGCGCGAGGTCACCATGATGACGGGCAGGTCACCGAGCTTGGCATCGGCGCGGATGTTGCGCAACAGGTCGAACCCGTCCATGCGCGGCATCTCGATGTCCGACAGCACGACGACCGGACGCTCGCCGGTGAGGGCTTCGAGCGCCTCCAGGCCGTCCTTGGCCACGGTCACGCGGTAACCCTCGCGCTCCAGCAGGCGTTTGGTGACGCGACGCACGGTGAGTGAATCGTCGACCACCAGCACCAGCGGTGCCGGTGGATGCAGGTCGGCATGCTGGGAATCGACGGCGCCGGGCTGGTGCAGCGCACGCTTCATCCACGCGGCGGCCGAGGTGCCGTACACGGCCGCCAGGGCCAGCGGGTTGTAGATCAAGGCGACCACACCCGAGGCCAGCAGCGTCATGCCGGCCAGGCAAGGCACCCGCGACAGTTGCGGCCCGAGGTTCTTGACCACCACTTCGTGGCTGCCCAGCACTTCATCCACGTGCAGCGCCACGCGCTGCTGGGCCGAGCGCACGACCACCACGGCCTGCGTGCGTCCCACTTCCACGCCACGACCGCTGCTGTGGAGCAGGGCGCCCAGCCAGTAGAAGGGCAGCTTCAGCCCGCCGTACAGGTAGGTGCCGGAGTCGTAGCAGCGCTCCATCTGGGCGGTGGGCACGCGCTGCACCAGCTCGACCAGGTTGGAAGGCACGGCGATCGTGGTCGATCCGGCGCGCAGCAGCACGACCTGGGTGACGACGGTGGTCAGCGGCATCACCAGCTTGAAGCGGGTGCCCTTGCCGGGCTGGGTGCGGGTCTCGACCCGGCCGCCCAGGGACTGCACGTCCGAGCGCACCACGTCCATGCCCACACCCCGACCGGCCAGTTCGGTCAGCTCGGTGACGGTCGTCAGGCCGGGGGTGAAGATGAACTGCGCCAGCTCCTTGTCGTCGATCGGGGCGTCGGCGGCCAGCAGGCCCATCTCGACGGCCTTGGCGCGGATGCGCTCCAGGTCCAGGCCGGCACCGTCGTCGCGGACTTCCACCGTGACCTCGTTGCCTTCCTGTTCCAGCGAGACGACGATGGAGCCGGTCGGGTCCTTGCCGGCGTTCTGGCGGTCCGTCGGGGCCTCGACCCCGTGCGTGACGCAGTTGCGCAGCAGGTGCTCGAAGGCCGGGGTCATGCGGTCCAGCACGCCGCGGTCCACCTCGATGGAGCCGCCGACGATGTCGAAACGCACCTGCTTGCCGGTTTCCTTGGCGGCTTGGCGCACCACGCGGTAGAGACGGTCCGACAGGCTCTCGAACTCGACCATGCGCGTGCGCAGAAGGTCGGTCTGCAGCTCGCGCGTCAGGCGGGCCTGCATGGCCAGCTCGTCTTCGGTGGTCTGCAGGGTGCGCTGCAGCGCACTGCGCACGGTGGCCACGTCGTTGACGGACTCGGCCATCATGCGCGTGAGTTCCTGCAGGCGGGTGTAGCGGTCCAGCTCCAGCGGGTCGAACTCCTGGGCAGCAGCGCGGGCGGCTTCGCGGCGGGAGGCAAGCTGCGTCTCGGCCTGCAGCGCGATGTCGTGCAACTGGCGGTTCAGGCGCTCCAGGTTGTCGGTGAGGTCCACCATCGAGCCGCGGATCTGGCCGATCTCGACCTCCAGCCGCGAGCGCGTGATGCTGACCTCGCCCGCGAGGTTGACCAGGCGGTCGAGCAGCGAGGCGCGCACCCGCACCGGCTGCACGGCCATCGGTGGGCGGTCACCGTTGGGGGCCTCGGGCACCTTGGCGGTGAAGCGGCTCCAGTCGATGGCCGAAGCGGCGTCCGGCGAGGCCGGCGACACGGTTTCGGACTCGGTGGTCTGGCTGGGCAGCTCGGGCAGTTCGCCGGAAATCGAGTCGGCGAAGGGGTCCGGCTCGTCGCAGGTGTCGAGTTCGTGGCCGCCCAGCGGCATCGGACCGCTGGTCAGTTCGCCCATCACGCTGTCGGGGCTCTGCAGGCCGGCGTACTGGGTGGCCGTCAGCCCGGCGCCATGGGCCTGACGCAGCTGCTCGAAGGCCGACACCAGCGCGTCGCAGCGCTGCTGCAGGTCGTCCATGCTGACTGGTGCGCCGTCGACCGGTTGGAGTCGGCGGGTGACGGCCGACTCGAAGCGGTGCGCCATTTCGCCCAGGCGCATGGCACCGGCCAGCCGCGCACTGCCCTTGAAGGTGTGCAGTGCGCGCATGCAGGCCTGGGCGGCCTCGGCATCGTGTCCTCCGGAGGCCTGCCACGTGTGCATGGCGTCGGTCAGACGGGGCAGCAGCTCTTCGGCCTCTTCCTCGAAGATCGGGAACAGGTCGGTGTCGACGTGGTCGTGCTGGTCGATGTCGCCGTCGGCGTCGATGACCAGAGGCGGCTTGTTGGCGTGCAGGTGGTGGGTGGCCGACACCTCGAGCGGAAGCACAGGGTGCGACTCGACCTGCGGCGCCGGCGTGAACACGGCGTCCGAGGCGGCGGGCTCGAACGCGGGCTCGGTGTGGCGCAGCGCCAGGCGTGCGCGGGCGTCGTTGCGCCAGTCGTGCAGGCGTTCGACCAGGTCCGGCTGCGGCTCGGCCAGGGTGTCGGCGGCGAACAGGTGCAGCATGCGCCGCAGGTCCTGGGCCACGGCCTGGAAGAGCTCGGCGTCCGCAGGGGCGCCCTGGCCCAGGGCCCGAGCGTCGACCAGGGCGTGTTCCAGCGCGCGGGCGTGGTCGGCCAGGGCGGTGTGCCCGACCGTGGCGGCGTTGCCGGCCAGGGAGTGTGCGGCGGCCACGGCCTGCTCGCTCACGGGGTGTCCGAGGGCGGTGCTCCAGGCCTGGAGCTCGGCGTCGAGACGTTGCGACTGCTCCTCGGCTTCGCCCAGGAAGATGTCGAGCAGGGCGGTCGACACCTGCAGCGTGCCGATGGTGCGGATGTCGTCGACCGGGACCGGGTCGGCCGCGGGCAGGGTCACGGGCTGTGCGGCCGCGTCGTCCAGCAACAGATCGACCCCGGTGGGCGGCGCGAAATCGGAGGCCGACACGGGCCGGTCGACCACCTCTGTGGCCGTCCAGGTCGAGTTCAGGTCGGCCGGACGTGTGGCGTGCAGCGTCTCGACGATGGACGGCGGCGGGCCGTCCTGGAACAGTTCCAGATCGACCTCGGACAGCTCGGCGACCTCGCCCGTCGGGACGGATTCGGGCGCCGCCAGGTCGAGGACGGTCGGGGCCGCGGGGGGAAGAGTGTCGGTGGGGGGCTCGACCGGTGCGGCCTGTTCCGTGAAGGTCAGTGCGCCGGTTTCGGCGGCCAGGGGCAGCCGTTCGCCGTGCAGACGCAGGGCGTCGGCCGCATTCACGAGCGGCGCGGCCGAGCGCTGGGCGTCCCGCCCCTCGGCAATGGCCTGGGTCCAGTCTTCGAGGTGGTCCAGGGCTTCGCCGGTCAGGCCGATCAGGTCGGCGCTGGCCGGGCGCTGCTCGGCCAGCCAGTGGTTGTAGAGCTGCTCGCCCGACCACGCCGCCTCGGCGAAGGTGTCCAGCCCGACCATGCGGGCACTGCCCTTGAGGGTGTGGAAGGCCCGGCGCAAGGCCGTCTGGGCCATGGCGTCGGCCGGCAGGGTGCGCAGCGTGTCGAGGGCGACGCGGGCTTCGGCCATGACCTCGGCCGATTCCTCCAGGAACACGGCCAGCATCTCGCCGTCGTCTTCCAGCCCGGTGGCGGTGTCGTCGGCCGCAAAGCCGTCGAGCGAGAGCAGTTGCGAGGTCGATTCGAGCGCGACCACGGGTGCCGGCACCAGCGGATCGAGCGCCATCGGCGCCGTGGCGTTGGCGACGAAGTCCTCCATCGTCTGGGCCAAGTGCTCGCGCACGGAGCCCAGGCCTTCCGGGCCGTCCGGCGTGGCTTCGGCCTGTTCGATGACGGCCTGCGCGGAGTGCAGGTGGGCGGCCAGGTCCGGCTGGGCGGACACGTCGCGCCGTTCCGCCAGGGCCTGAAGCGCGTCGGAGACCTGTTCCAGCGGCACGTCGTCCTGGCGCAGCCCTTCGGCGATGGCCTGGGCGCGGTCAATGACGTCGGGGGCCAGCTGGCTGCGACCCATCACCGGCGTCAGCACGCCCGTGAGCGGGTCGAAGCGGAACAGTGAGCGCGCCAGCACCGGCTGGACCGCCAGCATGTCGAGCAGGAAGCCCAGGGCGCCGAGGTTGCCCGCCAGGCGCTGGTACAGCGGCCACGGGTCTTCCTCTTCGCGGGCCAGCGGGTGCAGCAGCGCGTTGACGTCGTCGCGCATGCGCAGCACCGTCTGCATCGCCGCCGGCAGATCGAGCACCGACAGCACGCTGCGCATCTGTCCGAGCTGTCCGGGCACGCCGACGAGGACCGTCGCACCCTCCGGGTGGCGGAAGTACGGATCGACGATGCGCTCCACCTCGCCCAGCGTGGCCCGCAGTTCGTGCACGACGCTGCCCAGGGTCTGCCGATCGGACACGCGCCGGTACAGCTCTTCCATCCAGGGGTTGAGCGGCTGGGCGGGCTGGCCGGCAGCGACGGATTCGATGCGCTGCGCCAGATGCACGGTGCGTGTGGCCTGCTCCGGGGCGTCCAGGTCGCCGTCCTCGACGGCCGCACCCAGGTACAGCAGGCTGGTGGCCACTTCCATGGCCAGGGCGGGGGCGGGGGCTCGACCGCTCTTCTGGGTCGAGGACGCCACATGGTGCAGCACGGCACCCAGCGCTTCACCACCCGGCCAGAGCTGGTGGATCGAGTCGCTCAGCGGGGCAAAGGCCTCGACCAGGTGCGACAAGGCTGGTTCTTCACCGCCGGCTGCGGCGCTCCAGGCATCCTTGGCCGCGTTGACGCGCTTGCGGGCCTGGGTCAGCAGGGCGGGGTCGTGCAGCCCGTAGCGGGGGGTGTCGTAGTCGCTGCTCTCGGGCGGCTGGAGGTGGTAGGCGTACTGGACGGCGCGCAGGGCCGGTGCCGACTGCTGGGCCGACGGCCAGGCGTGGGCACAGAAGAACAGCAGGTCCTGGGCGAGCTGGTCCGACAGCTCGGCCGTGCCCTTCACCATGGCGCGCAACTGGGCCATGACGCGCGAGCCGGTGCGCTTGGTGTAGTTGTCGCTGCGCAGCAGGCCCAGGCCCCAGGCCTCGAAGAAACCGGCTGCCAGGCGCCAGAACGTGGCCTCCATGCCCAGACCGCGGGCCATCGCCCCGGCGCCGAGCATCGCGCTGTCGTGGGTCAGGGCCTGTGCGGCCGTGGCGTCGCCGGAGCGCACCAGCAGCAGGATGCGCCGCTCGAACTCGGCCTGCATGCGGGCATCGGGTTGCCAGATCGGCTCGGAGGGGCCGGCGATGTCGCGCCAGCGCCAGTCGTGCGTCCACAGGTCGGCGGGGTGGCTGCGCTCGGCCTGCTGCAGCTCGTGCAGTCGGCGCAGGGCCGGAAACAGCCCCAGCGGCTCGACCGTCTTGCCCGCCAGACGCCGGGTGAGGTAGTCGATCAGGGCGAAGGAGGCCTGTTCGACCGCTTCGACCCCGGCGGTGTCCACCTTGCCCGGCTTGGTCACCCAGCGCTGGATCAGGCCCTCTGCGGCGCGCAGCAGCAAGGCGCCCTCAGGGATGTTGACCAGCTCCAGCGCGCCCACGCCCTGGTGCATCTGCTGGCGGGCGTGGCGCAGCGAGGCCGGCTCCAGCTCGTCGTGGGCGTCGGCGCCGGAGGCCTCGGCCTCGCGCAGGTAGCGGCGCAGACCCTTGTGGGACGACTCCAGCGTCTTGCGCAGTTCTTCGAGCACCCAGGCCAGGGTGCTGACGTCGTAGGGGGCGCTGGGGCGCGTGCGGTCCATGAGCGGCGGGGAGGTGGGGGCGGACGGGGCGATCGGCATGAGGGGGCGATGCTCCGTTCAGTGGATCTTGAAGCGCGCCACCGACTGACGCAGTTCCTCGGCGCTGCGCGAGAGCTGGCGCACGAGCTGGGCGGTCGAGCGGGTGCCTTCGCCGGTCTGTTCGGTCACGGCGAAGATGTGCTGGATGTTCTGCGACACCACGGTGGCCGATTCGGCTTCGCGGCGGGCCTGCTCCGAAATGGCCTCGATCAGCTCGGCGAGCTGGCGCGAGACGCGGTCGATTTCGGCCAGGGCCGTGCCGGCGTTGTCCGACAGCTTGGCGCCCTCGATCACGCCTTGCGTGGATCGCTCCATGGCCACCACGGCGTCGGCGGTGTCGGTCTGGATGGTGCGCACCAGCACGGCGATCTGCCGTGTGGCGTCGGCCGAGCGTTCGGCCAGGCGCTGCACTTCTTCGGCCACGACCGAGAAGCCGCGGCCCGCCTCGCCTGCACTGGCGGCCTGGATGGCGGCGTTGAGTGCCAACACGTTGGTCTGCTCGGTGATGTCGGAAATCAGCTCGGTGATCTCGCCGATCTCCTGCGAGCTCTCGCCCAGGCGCTTGATGCGCTTGGACGTTTCCTGGATCTGCTCGCGGATGGTGTTCATGCCGCTGATGGTGTCGAGCACCGCGGTCAGGCCCGAGGTGGCGGCCGACAGCGACTCGCGCGCCACGTCGGCCGACTGCTGCGCCTGGCCCGACACGCGCTGGATGCGCCCGGCCATCTGCAGCACGGCTTCGCCGGTGTCGCGGATCTCGCGCAGCTGTTCGTCCGACGCGGCCAGCAGCTCGGTGGACGTGGTGTCGACCTGCTCGGTGGTGTCGGTGACGCGGCCGACCGTGCCCTGCACCTGGGAGACCAGCGAGCGCAGTTCCTCCACCGTGTAGTTGACCGAGTCGGCGATGGCGCCGGTGATGTCTTCGGTGACGGTGGCCTGCTGCGTCAGGTCGCCTTCGGCCACCGACTGCAGTTCGTTCATCAGGCGCAGGATGGCGGCCTGGTTGGCGTCGTTCAGGCGCTTGGCTTCGCGCTCCTGGCGCTCGGCCTCGCGACGCTGGGCCTCGGCGTGCAGGGCGCGCAGGCGCTGGTTGTGGGTGTACACGCGCAGCAGGCCGGCCAGGCCGAGCAGCACGGCGCCCAGGGAGCCGATCATCACCCCCAGGTGGGTCCAGCCGATGCCGCCCACGGCGGACAGGCTGCGCTGCAGGGTGTCGAGGCCTTGGCGCAGGGGCTCGGTCTCGGCCAGCAGGGCCAGCTCGGCCTCGCGGCTGCCGGTGTTACCTGCCTTGGCGCGCACGGGGGCCACCGAGGCCGACAGGGCGTCCAGGGCCGTGATCAGCTCATCCAGCCGCGCGCGCAGGGTCGGGTCGCGCTCGCCGGCCAGGCGCCGCTCGGCCGAGCCGTCGCGCAGCGCGCGGGCCAGGGGGAGGGAGGACTGCAGTTCCTTGTCGAGGGTGGACAGCAGTGCGGGCAGCGGCGCCCCCGCGCCCAACTGGGCGCCCAGGGCCAGCCGCTGCAACGCACCGACCAGTTGCGCTCCGGTCTGCAGTTCTGCAGCCGAGGCGCCCTGGCTGACCTTGGTTTCCAGCCAAGTCTGGGCCGACTGGGCGGCACCTGGAGCCCGCTGGTTCAGCCGCTGCAGCGCCGAGGCCGATTCGGTCACCAGCGGCTCCTGGGCCAGCAGGGTGGCGGCGTTTCTTTCAATGCGATCCAGCGCAGGCATCAGGGCCTGGACCTGCCCGCGCTGGGCCAGCGGCACGGCACGGTCGTCGCCATTCTGTCCAACCAGGGTGTCCAGATCCTGGCGCAGGGCCACCGACGACTCGCGCAGCTCGGCAAAGGCGGCGGCCTGTCCCGACCTCAGCAGCAGCGCCGCCTTGGTCAGTCGTTGAGACTCCATCAGCGCGCGGCCTGTGACGTCGACACGGGCGGCGCTTCCGCTGTAGGCGTTGATGGCCAGACCGGCCGAGGCGATCAGGCCCAGCAGACCCAGACCGAACAGCGTGCCCATGATTTTTTGCTGCCGGTCGGCCGAAAGGTGGCTCAGCATCGGAATGCTGGCGCCGGACCCCAGGGTCGGCACCGGCTCGCTGGGCGGCATCATGTGCCGCGAGTGCATGAACACCGAGGCGTGCTCGGACGGCGCCGCCTCCGTGATGATGGACGACTCGTCGAGCATGGCCACCGTGGTGGCCTCGCTGGGGTCGAGCCGGCTGTCTTCCTGGATGGTGTCCTGGATCGGGTCGCTCAGGTCGGGGTCGAGGTCGTAGACCGACAGGTCGGCTGCACCCGCACCCGTGCCTTCACCTGTGGCCGACGCGCCGGTGTCTGGGGACGGTTTCCGGGAGAGCTTGTCGATCAGATTCATCCCCGCCTCGTCTTTCTGTCTGTCTGTTCAGGTTGTCGATGAAGCCCGGGTGCCGCCGGGTCACGACACCTCAGGCCGGTTGGGCCACGATGCGCAGGAACTGTTCGTGGCGCACCAGCGCATCGAGCTTGAGTTCCCGCCACACCTGCTGCTGCGCGTCGAGCCAGCGCCCACCGACGAAGGCGGGCGCGGCAGGGTCCGGCACACCGTCGGGCGTGAGCTGTTCGGCGTGGCGCAGACCCACCAGCTGGTCCACCAGCAAGGCGGCATTGATGCCCAAGGCAGGATTGAAAGCCACGATGCGGGCCTGCTCGCGCACGGCTGCGGGCACTCGTTCACGCAAACCCAGAAAACCTGCAAGATCCGCCACGCCGGTGAGCGTGCCGCGCAGGTTGGCGATGCCGAGGAACCAGGGGTGGGTGTGCGGCACGGCCAGGATGGCGCCGGGCGAAAAGATCTCGCCCGCCTCGGCCAGCGGCAGCAGGAAGCCGTGACCGGCCACTTCCACCGCCAGCCACCCGCTCGTGGTGCCCAGTTCCTGAACATCCTGCAGGCGCTCCGCCAGACGGCCCTGCAGCTCGCGCAACGCTTCCTTGTTGGCCATGAATGATCCGATCGCGTCAGCCGAAGGCGCGGATCTTGCGGATCAGCTCCTGCGGATCGACGGGTTTGACGACGTAGTCGCGCGCGCCCTGGCGCATGCCCCAGACCTTGTCCGTCTCCTGGCTCTTGCTCGTGCACATGATGACCGGCACGTCCGAGTACTTGGGGTCGCGCGTGATGGTGCGGGTGAGCTGAAAGCCGTTCTGCCCGGGCATGACCACGTCCATCAGGATGAGGTCGGGCTTTTCTTCGGACATGCGGCGCAGCGCTTCGTCGCCGTTGGTGGCGGTGCGCACGCGAAAGCCCTGGCGGACCAGCAGCTCCGACAGGAAATGCAGCTCGGTCTTGGAGTCGTCCACCAGCAGGATGCTCTGGATCGTCATGGTGGGTCGTCCTTGCGGCGGGTTGCGGTGCTCAGCTCGTGGTGCGGCTGTACTGTTGCACAGCGTGCAGGAGCTGGTCCTTGGTAAAGGGCTTGGTCAGGTAGTCTTCTGAGCCGACCATGCGACCGCGCGCCTTGTCGAACAGGCCGTCCTTGGACGACAGCATGATCACCGGCACGTTGGCGAACTGCGGGTTGCGCTTGATGATGGCGCAGGTCTGGTAGCCGTCCAGGCGCGGCATCAGGATGTCGCAGAAGATGATGTCCGGGCGGTGGTCACTGACCTTGGCCAGGGCGTCGAAGCCGTCCTCGGCCAGCAGGACCTCGCAGCCCCCCTGCTTGAGAAAGATCTCGGCGCTGCGGCGGATGGTGTTGCTGTCGTCAATGACCAGCACCCGGGTGGGGCCGGTGGACGCGGTCGGTGCCTCGGTGGCGGTGTCGGTCAGCATGGTCACCTTCAGCTTGCATACAATGGATTTTGATTGTAGTGATCGCCCCCCTTGCGTAAGGCATGGCGGGCAGTGGGCACCTACGACGGATTTCTCGATTTCTTCCAGAAGAGCGTTACGCTCCTGAACTGAAGGCCCACCCCGCTCTGGCCCGGGCCCGGCCGGGCGGAGCGGGTCTGGAACCTGTCACTGCTGCACATGAAGCCCACGACACCCCCTGAAACAGCCCCCCCGGCGGACGCCGAGGAACCGGGCGCACCCGTCTGCGTGATGAGCTTCAACGCCAGCGACGCCAGCGGCGGCGCGGGCGTCTCGGCCGACATCGCCACCATCTCGGCGATGGGCGGGCACCCGCTGCCCGTCATCACCTCCATCGTGCTGCGCGATACCGCCGAAATCTTCGAGCAGGCCCCGCTGGAAGACGACACCGTGGTCGAACAGGCCCGCATCGTCCTCGAGGACATCACGCTCGGCGCCTGGAAGGTCGGCTTCCTGGGCTCGGCCGACATCGTCAGCGCCGTCGCCGAGGTGCTGTCCGACTACCCGGACGTGCCGCTCGTCACCCACGTGTCCAGCCTGACCTGGCTGGACGACGAAGATGCCGTGACGGCCTACCACGAGGCCCTGCGCCAACTGGTGTTGCCGCTGACGCAGGTGCTGGTGGGCAACCAGCAGGTGCTGACCGACTTCCTGCTGCCCGACTGGGACTCCGAGCGCCCACCCTCGGCGCGCGAGCTGGCCGTGGCCGCTGAAAAGCACGGCGCCGGTTACGTGCTGGTCACCGGCATCCAGCTGCCCAACAACTTCGTCGACAACGTGCTGGCCTCGCCGCAGGGCGCCATCACGGGCGAGAAGTTCGAGCGCTTCGAGGCCGGCTTTGTCGGTGCCGGCGATACGCTGTCTGCTGCGCTTGCCTCGCTGCTGGCCGCCGGGCAGGAACTGCACCTGGCCGTGTCCGAGGCCCTGGCCTTCCTGGACGAATCGCTGGATGCGGGCTTCCGCCCCGGCATGGGCAGCGTGGTGCCCGACCGCTTCTTCTGGGCCGTGCCGCCCGAGGAAGAAGGCGAAGGCGGAGCCGAGGGCGAGCCCAACGGTTCGATGATGTCCGACGACACGCCCCCGCCGCCCCACCGCAAGATGCACTGAGCCGCAGCTCCACCGCAGTACCTCCCCCTGAGAACATGACCACCAACGCCAAACTCTTCGAGCGCGCCCAGCGCGTCATCCCTGGGGGCGTGAACTCGCCCGTGCGCGCGTTTCGCGCCGTGGGCGGCACGCCGCGCTTCATCGCCCGCGCCGAGGGCGCCTACATGTGGGACGCCGAGGGCCAGAAGTACATCGACTACATCGGCTCCTGGGGCCCGATGATCCTGGGCCACGGCCATCCCGCCGTGATGGAGGCCGTGCTCAAGGCCGCTCACGAGGGCTTCAGCTTCGGCGCGCCCACCGAGCGCGAGGTCGAGCTGGCCGAAGAAATCCTCAAGCACGTGCCCAGCGCCGAGCAGGTGCGCCTGGTCAGCTCGGGCACCGAGGCCGGCATGAGCGCCATCCGCCTGGCGCGCGGCGCCACCGGCCGCAACACCATCGTCAAGTTCGAAGGCTGCTACCACGGCCATGCGGACGCCCTGCTGGTCAAGGCCGGCTCGGGCCTGGCCACCTTCGGCCATCCCACCAGCGCCGGCGTGCCGGCCGAGGTGGTGCAGCACACGATGGTGCTGGAGT
>CAYRBG010000061.1:0-12962 GCA_964422355.1 uncultured Sphaerotilus sp.
TCGACTCCAAGCGCTGCGAGGGCTACCGCAACTTCTGCAACAAGCTCTGGAACGCTACGCGTTTCGTGCTGATGAACACCGAAGGCCAGGACTGCGGTCTGATGGAGCACACGAAGGCCGATTGCGCTCCGGGCGGCGCGATGCACGGCTACCTGTCGTTCAGCGCCGCTGACCGCTGGATCGTCGGCGAGCTGCAGCGCGTCGAGGCTGCCGTGGCCCAGGGCTTCGCGGACTACCGCCTGGACAACGTCGCCAACGCCATCTACCAGTTCGTCTGGGACGAGTATTGCGACTGGTATCTGGAAATCGCCAAGGTGCAGATCCAGGTGGCCAAGGAAGCCGGTGACGAGGCTGCCGCGCGCGCCACCCGCCGCACGCTGATTCGTGTGCTGGAAACAGTGCTGCGACTGCTGCATCCGGTGGCTCCGTTCATCACCGCTGAGCTGTGGAACACGGTGGCGCCGGTGGCCGGCCGCAAGTCGGCCGAGGGCAGCGAGTCCATCGTCAAGGCGGCGTATCCGGTGGCGCAACTGGAGAAGGTCGACCCGGCGGCCGACGCCTGGGTGGCCCAGCTCAAGGCGCTGGTCGGCGTGTGCCGCGGCCTGCGCGGCGAGATGAACCTCTCGCCCGCCGAGCGCGTGCCGCTGCTGACCTTCGGCGATGCCGAGTTCATCGCGTCCGCCGCGCCGCTGCTCAAGACCCTGGCCAAGCTCAGCGAGGTGCAGGTGCTGGCCGACGAGGCGGCGTTTGCCTCAGCCACCGAGATGGCGCCGGTGGCGGTGCACGGCCAGGCGCGTCTGGCGCTCAAGGTCGAGATCGATGTCGAGGCCGAGCGTGTGCGTCTGGACAAGGAAATCGCCCGTCTGGCAGGCGAAATCACCAAGGCCGAAGCGAAGCTGTCCAACGAGAGTTTCGTGGCCCGCGCGCCCGCCGCCGTGGTGGAGCAGGAGCGCGGCCGCGTCGCCGACTTCAGCGCGACACTGGCGAAGCTGCAGCAGCAGCGTCAGCGGCTGGCTTGACGTGTTGGGGGCGGGGCTGCCCCCAAGTGGCCGGCAAGGGGTGGATCGTGGCGCTGGGACGATCCGTCTCGGCGCTTTCGTGGGTCGCCGGCGCCGGTGACGGCTCCGGGCGAGGTCCGGTGTCGGTGTGCCGCAGGATGTGATCCACGCGGCGGGCCACGCCCCAGGCACTGCGCAGGCGAGATTCGCGGGTGTAGCCCGCCAAGCGGGGCGTGGTCAGCAGGCCCCGTACGCCGTGCAGCACTTTGCCGGGTGATTGCAGGTCCGGCTCGGCCTGGTCCATCCAGGCGGCCGTCATCCGGCCGCTGTCGAGCACGCGGGCCAGGGTGGATTTGTCGAAGATGTAGGACGGTGAGGTGCTCACCAGCACCTGACCGGGCCGGCATTGGGCCAGAGTGCGTTCGCCCAGCAGTCCCCGGTAGCGGGTGAAGCCGGGCAATTGCACGCACACCCCGTCACAAGCGGCAAACAGCCCGCTCAGTCCCATGGGCCGGATGCCCCAGGCGGTCCAGCGGGCATCGCCGCTGTGGATGGTGGGGTCGTAGCCCACGACTTGGGAACCGAAGACCTGGAGCAGTCCCGCCAGTTTGAGGCTGCCGGCCGTGATGCCGATCAGGCCCACCGTGCATCGGCTGAGTTCGCGACCTGTGGAATGTCCCGTGTCGGATGGACCGGGGCGCAGCAGAGCCAGCAGGGCCCCGAGCATGAACTCCGCTTCGGCGGGGGCAGTGGCTTCGGGGCAGCGCACCACCTCGACGCCGGCCTGCGTGCAGGCGTTGTAGTCGATGTGCTCCACCCCACCGACGATGCGCCCGATGGCACGCAGTCGCGGCGCTTGCCGCAGGGCCTTGGGGTCGACGCGAACTCGGGCGGGCAACAGGGCCGCCCGGGCCTTGTGCATCGAACGCGTCAGTGCCGCCGGATCGTCGACGAGGCGCGGGGCATAGAGCAGGTCGTGCCGCGCTTCCAACCAAGCCAGGACGTCGGGCTCCAGAGGGTCGGCGATCAGCAGGTCCATGGTGGGGCGCGTTGAATGTGTTGACTTGTAGGCATCTTCGCCGCTGGCGGGGCCGGCCGCGCGAGGTTCCCCCACAAATCGGGGCTGCGGGAGTTGGTGCCCGTGCCAGAATGGATTTCAATCTCGTCGTTTTCACTGTTTACTCGCATCGTCAGGGATGTTTTCCATGCAAGTCAGAAAAGCGCTGTTCCCCGTGGCCGGTCTGGGGACTCGGTTCTTGCCCGCCACCAAGGCTCAACCGAAAGAAATGCTGCCGGTGGTGGACAAGCCGCTGATTCAGTACGCCGTTGAAGAAGCCTACGCTGCGGGGGTGCGCGAAATGATCTTCGTGACCGGCCGCCACAAACGGCCCATCGAAGATCACTTCGACATGACCTTCGAGTTGGAGGTGGCGCTGGAGCAAGCCAACAAGATGGAACTGTTGGACGTGGTGCGCAGCGTCAAGCCCAAGGACATGGAGTGCATCTATGTCCGTCAGGCTCAGGCGCTGGGCCTGGGCCATGCGGTGCTGTGCGGCAAGCGCCTGATCGGCAACGAGCCCTTTGCCGTGCTGCTGGCCGACGATCTGATGATGGGCGAGCCCCCGGTACTGGCGCAGATGGTCGAGCAGTTCAATGAGTGGCGTGCGTCCATCCTCGCCGTGCAGGAAGTGCCGGCCGAGCACACCAAGCGCTACGGCATCGTGGCGGGCAATCTGGTCAATGACCGGCTGATGGACGTGACCCACATCGTCGAGAAGCCGGCGCCTGAAGTCGCGCCGTCGCGCTGGGGTGTGGCGGGGCGCTACATCCTCACGCCGGGTGTGTTCCACGAGATCGAGACCCAGCCGCGCGGCGTGGGTGGCGAGATCCAGCTCACCGACGGTATCGCTGCGTTGCTGCGCCGCGAGAAGGTGTTTGCCTATCGCTACGAGGGCAAGCGCTACGACTGCGGCAGCAAGGAAGGTTTCCTGGAGGCTAACGTCGAGCTGGCGCTGCAGCACCCGCAACTGGGGGCCGGCTTCCGCGAATATCTGAAGGGCCTGGCGCTCTGATTCGAGCCTGAGCCGCAAAAAACGAGAGCCGCGTTGAGCGGCTCTTTTTGTTGGAGGGGCTCCAGCGGGCGATGAACCGCTTCAGCCGCTCAGCGCCGTTGCAGTATGTGCACGAACTCGCCATCCGTGGCGGTTTGTTGCTCCACCAGCGCGTTGCCGGTCTGGCGCGAGAAGGCCTGGAAATCACGCACCGATCCGGGGTCGGTCGTGCGCACGCGCAGCAACTGGCCGCTGCTGAGCTCGGCCAGCGCCTTCTTGGCTTTGAGGATGGGCAGCGGGCAGTTCAGTCCGCGGGCATCCACTTCCTTGTCGACATCCATGGGAACATTTTTTCATGGAACGAGGCACGGGTGAGCGCCTGCTCCATGAGGCGCCCTGCAGTCAACTCTGGTATCGGCCCATCAGCGCCTGCTGCGCGCCGACGCCGCTGTTGGCCACCCGCTCGTAGTGGCCATCGCTGTGCAGTTCCCAGGCATCGATGCGGTCATGCAGGTAGGGCACCAGACACTCGTCGATGACGCGTTGGCGCAGGGCCGGATCGCGGACAGGCCACGCCACCTCGATGCGGCGGGTCATGTTGCGTGTCATCCAGTCGGCACTGCTCAGGTACAGCGCCTCATCGCTCGTGCGCTCGCCCCAACGGAAGTACAGCACGCGTGTGTGCTCCAGGAAACGCCCGACGATGGACCTCACGCGGATCCGGTCCGACCATCCTTCGACACCCGGCGGCAGGATGCAGGCGCCGCGCACCACGAGGTCGATCGATGCGCCCGCCTGGGCGGCTTCCACGAGGGCCAGGGCCAGCCTGGGGTCGGTCAGCGCGTTGCACTTGACGACGACACGGGCCGGTCGGCCTTGGCCGGCCGCGTCCCGCACCCGGCCCAGCAGCTCCAGCAGCTCGGATTGCAGGGCCGCGGGAGCGACCAGCAGTTGGCGGATCGGAGCCATCGGGTTCTGGCTGGACAGGTGCTGGAACACGGCATCGGCAGCGCCGGTCAGGTCCGGGTCGTGGGTGAGGTAGCCGATGTCGGTGTACAGGCGCGCCGTCTTGGGGTTGTAGTTGCCGGTGGACAGGTGGGCATACCGCACCAGTCGCCGGCCCTCTTTGCGCGTGATGACCATCAGCTTGGCGTGCGTCTTGAGGCCCACGATGCCGTAGACCACCTGCACGCCCACGGCCTCCAGGCGTTCGGCCCAGTTGATGTTGGCTTCTTCGTCGAAGCGGGCCTTGAGTTCCACCACGGCCAGCACTTCCTTGCCGCGGCGTGCGGCCTCGATCAGCAGCTCCATCAGCACGGACTCGGTGCCGGTGCGGTAGATGGTCTGCTTGATGGCCAGCACCTGCGGGTCGTTGACGGCTTCACGCAGGAACTGCACGACCGGCTCAAACGACTCGAAGGGGTGGTGCAGCAGGATGTCCCGTTCGGCAATGCACTCGAAGATCGAGCGCGACCGCGGCAACCGGCCCACCGGCCAAACCGGCTCGTGGGGCGCAAAGCGCAGGTGCGGCGCCGCGCACATGTCGATCATGGTGTTGAGTCGGACCAGGTTCATCGGTCCGTCGACGCGGTAGACGGCGGTCGGCGGCAGGTCGAACTGTGAGCGCAGGAAGTCCGACAGCACCTGGGGGCAGGACTCCACGACCTCCAGGCGCACGGCCTTGCCGAAATGGCGGGCGCTCAGCTCGCTGCGCAAGGCCTGGCGCAGATTGGTCATGTCGTCTTCGTCGACATCGAGGTCGGAGTCCCGCGTGACGCGGAATTGCGAGAACGCCTCGACCGAACGGCCCGGGAACATGTCGCGCAGGTGGGCGCGGATCACGCTGGTGAGCAGCACGAACACCTGTCGGCCCTCGCTGATGCGGTCCGGCATCTGGATCACGCGGGGAAGGACGCGCGGCACCTTGATGATGGCGATGGAGTTCTCGCGGCCGTAGGCGTCCGAGCCCGCCAGCTGGACGATGAAGTTCAGCGACTTGTTGGGCAGCTGTGGAAAGGGGTGCGAAGGGTCCAGGCCCAGCGGCACCAGCAGCGGTTGCACCTCGCGGTGGAAGTACTGGGCAACCCAGCGGCGTTGTTCGTCGTTGCGGTCGGCGTGGTTGAGGATGACGATGCCTTCCCGCGCCAGAGCGGGCATGACTTCCTGATTCAGGACCGCATACTGTTTGGCGACGATGGCGTGGGCCTGTTCGGCCGCGGCTTGAATCTCGATGCGGGTGATGCCGCTGCCGGGAATGGCCAGGGCCTCGATGGCGTCGGCGAAGCGGACCTCAAAGAACTCGTCCATGTTGGACGAGGTGATGCACAAGTAGCGCAGCCGCTCCAGCAGCGGTACATCGGGGCGTCGGGCCTGGGCCAGGACGCGGCGATTGAAGTTCAGCAGCGAGAGTTCACGACTGAGCCACTGGGGCGGGTTTGTGCGGGCGGTCTCGGGCGCAAGGGGAACAACAGACATGCCGTCATCGTATGAATTCCTCGTGACCGCTTGATGAAAATCGGTCGATGTGCGCTGAAAAGCAGCCCGCAAGGGGATTTTTCACCTTTCAGGGTCAGGTGCTGATTGCCAGCGAGGGGCCGGCCACGCGCGTCCAGGCCTGCACCTCCTGTGTGAGCAGGTGCAGGGTGCGGGGGTGGTGGTCCGCCCATCCGGTCGCCAGCTTCAGCACGGCGGTGTCGCCGTCCGACAGGCTCAGGCGCGGATGTTCGCCGCCCAAGGCGTGCCGGGCGTGACAGAGGACTGTGGCCAGTCGCAGCGTCATGACCTGCCACGCGAACATGGGGTCGGCGTTCAGCGCGTACTCGATCTTGCGCAGGCCACCCCTTTGTCCCAGCACCAAGTCGCTCAGGCGGTTCTGCTGATCCTGCGAGAAGCCGGGGGCGTCCACGTGCTTGAGCAGGTAGGCGCTGTGGCGGTGGTGGTCGTGGTGTGACACCATCATGCCGATTTCGTGCAGGCTCGCGGCCCAGCCCAGCTCGCGCACCCGCTCCAGGATGGCCTTGGGCTGGATCTGCATCAGCAGCGACTGCGCCGTCTCACGCACCCGGTGCGCCTGCGACACGTCCACATCAAACCGCTGCTGCAGCTCCAGCACCGAATCATCGCGCAGGTCGTGGTGGGCGGGATCGCGCTCGGCGGCCAGACGCTCTTCCAGATCAAAGATGACGCCCTGGCGCAGTGCGCCGCGGGCCGGCAGCAGCCGATCGATGCGGAACTGCTGGGCCAGCGTGCTGAGGATGGCCAAGCCGCCACCGAGCACCGCGCGGCGCTCGGGCTTGAGGCCCGGCAGGCTCAGGCGGTCCTGGTGCCCGGCTTCGATGCAGCGCTCCATGCACCACTTCAGGCCCTCGGGCGTGATGGCGCCGTCGGTAACGCCATTGGCCTCCAGCATCTGCGACACCGCCCCGGCCGTGCCGGACGAGCCCAGGGCCTCGATCCAGTGCTCCCGGGGAAAGGCCTGCAGCGCCTCTTCCAGCTCGGCGCCTGCGGCAATCTGTGCTGCGCGAAAGGCTTCGGCGCTGAAGGCGCCGTCACCGAAGTACTGCATCGACAGGCTCACACTGCCGATGGGGAAAGACTCTGCGCGCATGGCCAGGGGGCCCAGGCCGAGGATCATTTCGGTGGAGCGTCCTCCGATGTCGATGACCAGTCGGTGCAGCGGCGAGGGCTGCAGCCGGGCCACGCCCTTGTAGATCAGGCGGGCCTCTTCCCTCCCGGCAATGACTTCGATGGGGTGACCCAAGGCTGCGCCGGCGCGCTCCAGGAACGCGTTGCGGTTGGCGGCCTCCCGCAGGGTCTGGGTGGCGACGGCACGCATCTGCGCGGGAGGGATTCCATCCAGTCGGGCGCGAAAGCGCCTCAGGCAGTCAAGACCGCGCTCGATGGCGGCTTCGGTCAGGCAACTGTTTTCGTCCAGTCCTGCACCCAGGCGCACGGTTTCCTTGAGGTAGTCGATGCGCCGATAGCGATCCCGCGAGATCTGCCCGATTTCCAGCCGGAAGCTGTTGGAGCCCAGGTCGATGGCTGCCAGCACACCCCGCCAGGATGGCCCGCTGCGGGTCTTGACGGTGGGTGGGGTGCGGGGAACGGGAAGCTTCGCGACAGGCATGGGCGCGATTGTCCACGGCGCTGCCGCCGCGTTGATGACGGCGGCCACCGCGGTGCGGTTCGGCGCTTGACATCACTCAAGTGTTCAGGGGTTGCCGCGGCAGTGACCTGCCAAGGCGACAGGCGGCGGATGCGGCGAAGCTACACTGCCGCACGCCAAGCAGTACTTCTAGTTACATCTCTAAACATCCACCGGGAATGCCATGAAGATCAAGCTCTTGGTCGCGGCCGCGCTGGCCGTGGGACTGGGCGTGTGGGCGGCTCAGCGTTATGTGGCCCCTCAGGGTCCGGGGGCGGCCTCCAAGGCGTCGGTGTCTGCCGATGCGCCGAAGGGGGCTTCCTTGGGCGCATCGGCATCCGGAGCGGCGGGCACTCAGCGCTTGTTGTTTGCGCTCAACTCACTCGACGCCACGATCAGCGTGATCGATCTGACCACGATGCAGGAGCTGCGCCGCCTGCCCACCGGCAAGGAGCCGCACCACCTCTACCTGTCGCCCGACGAGAAGTCGCTGCTCGTGGCCAATGCACTGGGGGACAGCATCACCCTGGTCGATCCACGCAATGGCGAGATCCAGAAGGTCATCGACGGCATCGTGGACCCGTACCAGCTGCGTTTTTCGCCGGACATGAAGTGGTTCGTCACCGCGGCCAACCGTCTGAACCACATCGACATCTACGGCGTGACCCAGCCGGCGGGCGGCGGCTTCGAGCTGAAGCTGGCCAAGCGCATTCCGGCGGGCAAGACCCCCAGCCACGTCTACATCGACACGAAGAGCACGGTGGTCTACGCCAGTCTGCAGGACAGCGATCAGCTCATCGCCATCGACTTGGCCACGCAGACGCCGCGCTGGACCATCCCCTGCGGCAAGATGCCCGCCGATGTCTTCCTGACCGCCGACGACAAGACGCTGCTGGTCGGCCTGACCGGTGACTCCGTGGTCGAGGCCTACGACGTGACCGTCAATCCGCCCCGGCTTGTCAAGCGCATCCCGACGGCGGCGGGCGCGCATTCCTTCCGTGCCTGGGGCGACAAGCGCCACGTGCTGGTGAGCAACCGTGTGGCCAACACCATCAGCCGCATCGACACGCAGACCTTGTCGGTGGTCGACAGCTACCCCGGCCCGGACGGCCCGGACGACATGGAGCTGTCGCCCGACCGCAAATACATCTACGTGGCCTCGCGCTGGGCGCGCAAGGTCAGCCAGATCGACACCGAGCAGCACAAGGTGGTGCATCAGGTGGACGTGGGCAAGTCGCCGCACGGCATCTGGTCCTTGGAACATGCGCCGCGGCAGTGAGACGTGCCGAGCGGCGGACGGGTCATGGTTGGGGTGATGCGCGGTTTCCCATGGCTCCATCGGGTGGTCGCGCCGTTGGCGCTGCTGGCCGTGGGGCTCGGGGAGCAGGGCGCGGCAGCTGCCGCACCCGCGCTTGCGCCTGTGGCCAGGCCAGCCCAGTGTGACAGCCCGGTTTACCTGACTTTCGACACCGGCCACATGGGTGTGGCCCCGCTGATCGCCGACGTTCTGGCGCGCGAGGGGGTGCGGGTCACGTTCTTTCTGGCCAACGAGCGCACACAGACCGGCGGCGGCAGCCTGGACGCCCATTGGGCCCCGTGGTGGCAGGCGCGGGCGCGCGAGGGGCATGTGTTCGGCTCTCACACCCACGACCACGTCTATTGGCGGGCGGATCGGTCCGACGGTCGTTTCGAGGTGCGGCCCACTTTCGGACCGGATGCGGGGCGCACACTGACCTGGTCGCCGCGGCAGTACTGCGATGAACTGCAGCGTTCCGCACAACGCTTCCGCGAGATGACGGGGCAGCCCATGGCCCCGCTGTTTCGGGCCCCCGGCGGCAAGACGTCCAAGGCCCTGCTTGCGGCTGCAAAGGATTGCGGCTGGCACCATGTGCCCTGGACCCCTGCGGGTTTTCTCGGCGATGAGCTGTCCAGCGATCGGGCGTCGAACGCCCAGTTGCTGCGTCAGTCGCTGGAACGGATTCAGGCCGGCGACATTCTGCTGGCGCATCTGGGCATCTGGTCGCGGCAGGAGGCTTGGGCGCCGGGCGTGCTGGAACCGTTGATTCAGGGCCTCAAGCGCAAGGGCCTGTGTTTTGTGACGTTGGCCGAGCACCCGCAGTGGCGAGACGCCTTGCGTTGGGAGCATTGACCGTGATCGAGATGCTGACCGCGGCGTTCGGCCGCATTCAGAACGAGCTGTTCCAGACGGTGGTGCAGCCGCTGGTGTTCAGCCTGGGGGGCGGCAACCTGTTGGAGGACGCCTTCGAGGCCACCGGTTGGCTGATGGTGGGCGTGATCCAGCTTGTTCTGATGGGGGTGCTGATTGCGCCGCTGCAGCGTTGGCGACCGGTGGAGGTCGTTACCGACCGGGCCAGCGTGCGCGTGGATGTGATCTACACCCTGATCGACCGCCTCGGGCTGATGCGGGTGGCCATCTTTTTCCTCTTCGACCCCCTGTGGAGCGAGGTCTGGGGATGGTTGACCGTCAAGGGCTATTCGGCCGTGCAACTCGACCGCTGGCTGGCGCCGCTCTGGCCAGGGGTGACCGACAGTGCGCTGGCGAGCTTTGTTCTCTACCTGCTGATTTTTGATCTGGCCGCGTATGTGATGCACCGTCTGCAGCACCGCTGGGACTGGTGGTGGGCCCTGCACGCTTTGCACCACAGTCAGCGGCAGATGACGATGTGGACCGACAACCGCAACCACCTGCTGGATGTGCTGCTGTGGGACATGGTCATGGCGCAACTGGGGCACCTGATCGGGGTGCCGCCGGGACAGTTCGTCGCCGTCGTCGCGATGACCCAGTTGCTGGAGAACCTGTCGCACGCCAATGTGCGCCTGAGCTTCGGGGCTTGGGGTGAGCGCCTGCTGGTCAGTCCGCACTTCCATCGGCTGCACCACAGCATGGGTGACGGCAACGAGGCCGGCGCACAGGGCATGCTGGGGGGGCACAACTTTTCGATCCTCTTCCCGTTCTGGGACCTGATGTTCGGGACGGCACGCTTCACGCCCCTGTACGAAGCCACCGGGGTGCGCGATCAGTTGCCTGAGGCCGGAGGGCGAGACTACGGCCAGGGATTCTGGAGCCAGCAATGGCTGGGTTTACAGCGCCTGGCCGACGCCCTGCGGCGGTGAGCACAACGGTCGCAGTACCGCTATCCTGACAAGTTATGTCCAAAGCCCTCGATGCTTTCCTTCGTGCACTGGTCTACACCCTGCACCCGCGTGTGATCTTGCTGTCCATCCTGCCGGTGCTCATCGCAGGCGGAGCCGGTTTTCTGCTTGCATGGTTGTACTGGGAGCCCGCGGTGGGCGGGGTGCGGGCGTTGTTGGATGCAACCCCTTGGCTGGCTCCCGTCAGCCAATGGCTCAACGACATGAGTGGAGGGGCCTTCCGGGCGGTGATCGGGCCGCTGGTGGTGGTGATGCTGTCGGTGCCCTTCCTGCTGATGTTTTCGCTGCTGCTGGTGTCGCTGTTCATGAGCAGCTCGGTGGTCCGACTGGTAGCGCGTCGGCGTTTTCCGAGCCTGGAGCGGCGCTATGGCGGCCGTTGGTGGCACGCGCTGTGGTGGTCGGGCGGCTCCGCGCTGGTCGCCTTGGCGGCGTTGGTGCTGTCCATGCCGCTGTGGCTGTTGCCGCCGGTGGCTCTGCTGTTGCCGCCGCTCATCTGGGG
This sequence comes from uncultured Sphaerotilus sp., assembly GCA_964422355.1. Taxonomy (GTDB): domain Bacteria; phylum Pseudomonadota; class Gammaproteobacteria; order Burkholderiales; family Burkholderiaceae_C; genus Sphaerotilus. The sequence continues at coordinate 10,867 of CAYRBG010000061.1, forward strand.
CTGGCTCAGCTACCGGGTCATGACCTACGACGCGCTGGCCGAACATGCCAGCAAGGACGAGCGGCGCCAGCTCATGCGCGACAACCGCATGCCGTTGCTGGCGCTGGGCATCATCACCGGCTACCTGGGGGCTGCGCCCTCCCTGGTCTGGGCGGCCACGGGGGCTTTGGCATTGCCGATGATGCCGGTGCTGATGCCGGTGTTCGTGTGGGTGTACACCCTGGTGTTCGCGTTTGCTTCACTGTGGTTCACCCACTATGCGCTCGCGGCCCTGGAACGCCAGCGCCAACAGGCGGTGGTCGAGGTGCTGCCGGCCGACGGCGGGACGCCGGGCGAACCGCTGGCCCGGAGCGTGGGCAACGGCGAAGCCGTCACGGACGCCGCCGTGCGTTCCTGACCTCCATCCATTTGCGCTGACGAGGATTGCGCATGAACTTCGGTCTCATCATCATCGGCGACGAGATCCTCTCGGGCAAGCGACAGGACAAGCACATGGCTCGGGTGATCGAGCTGCTGTCGCAGCGGGGCATGGCGCTGTCCTGGGCGCAGTACGTCGGGGACGATCCGGAAAGGATCACCGCGGTGCTGCGGCTGGCCTTTGCCAGCGGTGATGTGGTCTTTTCCTGCGGCGGCATTGGCGCCACGCCGGACGACCACACCCGCCAGTGCGCGGCCGCTGCGCTCGGCGTTGGCATGGCGCTGCACCCGGTGGCCCGCGAACGCATCCTGGAGCGCATTCGCGTCCTGGCCGTCGAAAAGGGCTGGACGGCCGACCCGGACCACCCGGACACCCTGCACCGTCTCAACATGGGGATCTTCCCGGTGGGGGCGCAGGTGCTGGAGAACCCGTACAACGGCATCCCTGGGTTCTCTGTCGGTGATGTCCACTTTGTGCCCGGCTTCCCGGTCATGGCGCATCCCATGATCGAGTCGCTGCTTGATGGGCGCTACCGACACCTGCACGGCCATGGGGCCATGACGGAGCGCTCCGTGATCGTCTACGGATCAATGGAGGCCAGCCTCACGCCGTTGATGCAGGACATCGAGGCCAAGCACCCGCGGGTCAAGGTGTTCAGTCTTCCCAGCGTCGATCACCCCGTGCATGGTCGCCACATCGAGCTGGGGGTCAAGTCGGGATGTGGCGAAGCCTTGGAGGCGGCCTACTCGGACCTGATGGCCGGGCTGCATGCACGGAATGTGACGATTGGCACCTGATTGGTGCGCTGCTGATGCGGTTGCACCATGTGTGTGCATCGTGACCGTGCTTGGTTCGTGCCCGGCTTTTGGAGTGGGCAGAAGGTGCCTGAGGTGTGGCGAAACAGGTGCTTTTTCACGGCATGTTTTCTGCTACATTGAGTCCGCCCTGGGGTGGCCCAGGCGCCAAAACCCCAGATTTATCTCCCACATCTCTCGCTAGGAGCCTCTGATGGCCAAGACCGTCGCCGACGTGATGAAGATGGTGAAGGAAAACGAAGTCAAGTTCGTCGACTTCCGTTTCACCGACACCCGTGGCAAGGAACAGCACGTGACCGTGCCTGTTTCCCACTTCGATGAAGACAAGTTCTCCTCGGGGCATGCATTCGACGGTTCCTCCATCGCTGGTTGGAAGGGCATCGAAGCTTCCGACATGCTGCTGATGCCGGACCCGAACACGGCCAACATCGACCCGTTCTTCGAAGAGCCGACCCTGTTCATGAGCTGCGACGTGGTCGATCCGACCGACGGTGCTCCTTATGAGCGCGATCCCCGCTCGCTGGCCAAGCGCGCTGAAGCCTACATGAAGGCTTCCGGCCTGGGCGACGTGGCCTATTTCGGCCCGGAACCCGAATTCTTCGTGTTCGACAGCATCCGCTGGGGTGCCGACATGTCCGGTTCCTTCGTGCAGATCGAAGCCGAAGAAGCCGCCTGGAACACCGGCAAGGACTACGAGCACGGCAACAAGGGCTTCCGCCCGACCGTCAAGGGCGGTTACTTCCCCGTTCCCCCGGTCGACAGCGGCCAGGACATGCGTTCGGAAATGTGCCTGATCCTGGAAAGCCTCGGCATTCCCGTTGAAGTGCACCACCACGAAGTGGCCAACGCCGGCCAGATGGAAA
>CAYRBG010000062.1:0-12895 GCA_964422355.1 uncultured Sphaerotilus sp.
CGCATCGTGCCCTGGCGCGGCATGACGCCGTTGACCGCCACCGGCGCTTCCTTGCGCTCCAGACCGAGCACCAAGGTCATTTCCTTCCAGGCCGCCAGGCTGCGCTCGATCAGCGGGGCGACGTCGTCCTCGCCCAGACCGAGCACTGCGCCCCATTCGGCGTGAAAGCGGCGCCCGCAGGTCTCGATGGCGTCCGGGTCCGCGAGGTCGATGCAGCGCCGGGCCAGCCGGTTGGCGGCGGTGCAGGCGACGCGGTTGAACAGCTCGGGCGGGACCGGGGCTTCCATGTCGTCCGGCACCTTGGGGCGCATGGCGGTGAGCAGCAGCTCGGGCCAGCCCCATTGGCGGGCGATCTCGACCCCCAGGTCTTCAAAACTCAGGCCCAGCACCTCGGCCTCCAGACGCGACGGGTCGAGCGGCCGATCGGGCTGGGCCGCTTGGCGTTCCTCGATGAGCTCCTCGATGTCCTGCGCATCGTCGGGGAAGTGCAGCCAGGCCAGCATGGTCCCGAGGTTCTGGAACAGCCCGGTGACGTAGATTGTTTCTTCGGCCTGACGGGATGGGCACAGCTCGCGCGACAGGGTGGCGGCCAGCAGCGCCTGGGAAAACTCGGCGCGAACACGGTCGCCATCCGCGCCGCTGGGCAGGCGGTCGAACAGGGCCAGAGAGGCGGCCAGCCGGCCGACCGCTTCGAAGCCCATCAGCGCGATCGCGCGGGCCACCGTGGTGATCGAGCCGCCGCCCACCGAGCTGTAGAACGCCGCGTTGATCAGCCGCAGCAGCTTGTTCGTCAGCCCAACGTCCTGCAGCACCTCGTCGGACAGCGCGCGCATGTGGGCGGTGTCCGAGCGTGTGACCTGCTGGATGGACTTGATCGAGTCCCGCAGCGACGGAAAGTCCTTGCGCTCGTGGATGCGGGAGTACAGGCGCTGCAATTGCGCTTCGCGCGCGGCTTCCTGTTCTTCGGCGGTGAGTTCCCGTTCGCGCTGAGGCGCCGCTGCGCCGTTGGGTGTCGGGCCGGCCGGTGCGGCAGGGCGTTCCAGGGAGGGGACGAGCTCGGACATGGAGACCGAGACTAGCGAGCCTGTTTCGCCCGCCAAGCTCCGAATTGCGGCAGAAAAAACCGGATCATTGGGCGCATCGGCCGCTCTGGGTTCAACCAGAGCTGAGGAGTGCGTCCGACTTCAGGGCGCCGGAGGGGCTTTCCGGTCCGGCAGCACGGCCGGAGGCGGTGGCCGCAGCGTTTCCAGGTAGGTGCGCACGGCCCAGATCGATTCGGGAGACAGCGCCTCTTTCCAGGAAGGCATGTACATGACGCCGGCACGCACCATGCCGGACTGGACCGAGGCCATGAAGTGCTGGTCGATGTCGGCGTGGCAGCGGTCTTTCAGTGTCGGGGCCTTCAGCTTGCGGCAGAAGCCGTCGAGGCGGCGCAGGTCGGGAGCCTCGGGGGTGGGGTCGGCGTTTGGGCCGTGGCAACTGGCGCACGCGGCGTGGAACACGGTACGTCCGAGGTCCACCACCCCCGCCTGTCCGCGGTAGGGGTTGACCGTCCAGGGGCCGATGCCCGCAGAGGGCAGGCCCGCGGGGTTCAGCAGGGCGCGCTGTTGGGCGTCGAGGACGGGCCGCATGTCGGGCGCCCGGGTTTTTGGGGCTGCTGATGCAGCGGACGCCTGTTGGGCGATGTGGGGGACCGATTGACCCTCGGGGTGGGCGCAGGCCGTCAGTGCGCCGATCCCGGCCAGCAGCAGTGCGGCCAGCAGGCCTTGCCGGGAGAGGGAGGTGGGGCGTCGACTCATGGTGTGCTCCAGTTGTCGGTGGGACAGCCTTTGCAGCCCTCGAAATGGGCGTCCGGGAAGATCGTGTAGCGAATGAAGTTGCCGTCCAGCGTGGCGTCCTGGAAGTTCGCGGTCACGAACTTGGTTTCCTGCAGGTTGGAGTCGCGAACCGAGGCCCCGACCAACCAGACGTGGTTCATCTTGGCCGCCTCCAGGCTGGCCGAGCTCAGTTCGACCCCGGAGAAGTTGGCTCGAAAAAAGCGCGCCATCTCGAAGTCGGTGCCGACCATGCGGGCCCCCACAAAGGACGCGCCGGGTGCATTGAGCGCGTATCCCTTGACCCCGGAGAGGTCGGCACCGTCCAGGATGGCGCCGGCCAGATTGGCAAAGCGCAGGTCGGCGCGGTTGAGCCTGGCGCCGCGGAAGTTGGCCCCACGCAGGTCCATCCGGGACAGGTCGGCGTGGCGCAGGTCGGCGCCGGGGCACTGCGCCCGCGGCCACAGGTGGCAGCCGCCGATCACCTTCACCTCGGCATCGGGAGTTCCGGCGGGCTCGGCCGTCTGGGCCGAAACGATCGATGGACCACAGGCCCCGGCCAGCGTCAGGAGCGCGCAGCCGAAGCCGATTGCCCGGCGACAGGGTTCAAGAACAGTCATGGCGTGCCCTTGGCGTTTTTGAAAAAGGGGTGACCGCTTCCCGCGGCCACCCCAGCCGTTCCGCTGGTCGGGATCAGGCCTTGGGCAGCTTGAACACCCAGAAGCTGCCGCCTTGCGTGACGGTGCGGGTCAGCTCGGCCATGTCGCCGCCCCACAGTGGCACGGCGCCACCGTATCCGCTGGAGATGCCGATGTACTGCTCGCCGTCCTGTTCCCAGGTGATGGGCACCGACACCACGCCGGATCCGGTCTGGAACTTCCACAGCTCCTTGCCGCTCTTGGCGTCGAAGATCTTCACGAAGCCGTCGGACGTGCCGGTGACCAGCAGACCGCCCGCGGTGGTCATCGTGCCGGCCCACAGCGGCAGCTTTTCCTTGTGCTCCCAGGCGACCTTGCCGGTCTTGGGATCGATGGCGCGCAGGATGCCCACGTGGTCGTCATACAGGCGCTTGATGCGGAAGCCCTGGCCCAGGTAGGCGGAGCCGGCCTTGTAGCTCACCTTTTCGGTCCAGTAGTCCATCGCCCAGTGGTTGGCCGGGACGTAGAACAGCTCGGTGTCCGGGCTGTAGGACATGGGCATCCAGTTGGTGCCGCCCAGGAACGGCGGAGACACGAACACGGCCTTGCCTTTGTCGGCGCCTTCGGTCGGCTGAGGTGGGCGTTGGCCGTCCACTTCGATGGGCTTGCCCGTCTTGACGTCGATGCCCTTGGCCCAGGTGATGCCGTTGACGAACGGCCAGGCGTTGATCAGGGCCGTGGGCTTGTTGGGGTAGCCTGCGCCTGTGGCCAGCTTCTCGCGGTCGGTCACGTAGAAGAAGCCGTTGCGGTCGGCGTGGGCACCGGCCTTGACCAGCTTGCCGGTCTTCGGATCCTTGTACTCGAACAGCACGATGGAGTTGTTGCCCGAGAAGTCCCAGGCGTCGTTCGGAGTGTGCTGATAGAAGCCCTTGAGCTCGCCGGTGCTGGCGTCCACATAGGCCTGGCCCGAGGTGAACAGGCTGTCCCAGTTCTTGGGATCGTCACCTTCCTTGGTGCGCTTCCAGGTGTTCCATGGCGCGGGGTTGCCGGCGCCGATGACGATGGTGTTGGTCTCGGGGTCGAAGGACGCCGACTGCCACGGTGCTCCGCCGCCGTGGTGCCAGGCCTCGACAAGGTTGCCGTCCTTGTCGCGCGGCCAGCTCGGGGCCTTGGCGTCGCCGGTGAAGCTGCTTTCCTTGCCGTTCAGGCGCCCCTTGTGGCCTTCGACCAGCGGCCGGGCCCAGACTTCCTCGCCGGTGTCCGGGTCGCGTGCGTAGAGGTAGCCCACCACACCGAACTCGTCGCCGGAGGTGCCGTGCACCAGCAGCACGCGACCGTTCTTTTCCTTGACGATGGTGGGCGCGCCGGTCATGGTGTAGCCCACCTTGTGGTCGGCAAACTTTTCCTTCCAGACCACCTTGCCGGTGGCGCGGTCCAGCGCCACGATGGCGGCGTCCAGCGTGCCGAAGAAGACCTTGTCGCCGTAGATGGCCGGGCCGCGGTTGATCACGTCGCAGCAGGGCTTGATGTCTTCGGGCAGGCGGTGTTCGTAGGTCCAGAGCTGCTTGCCGGTCTTGGCGTCGAGGGCGTGGAAGCGCGAGTACGAACTGGTCACGTAGACCACGCCGTCATGCACCAGCGCCTGGGCCTCTTGGCCGCGCTGTTTCTCGCCGCCGAACGAGAAGGTCCAGGCCGGCACCAGGTTCTTGACGTTGGACGCGTTGATCTTCTTGAGCGTGCTGTGGCGCTGAGCCTTCAGGCCCAGGCCGTAGCCAAGCACATCGCCGGAGGTCTGGTGGTCGTTGGCAATGTCCTGCCAGGTCACGGGTTTGACGGCGTTGGCAGCCGACGCACCCAGGGCCAGCACGAGAGCGGACGCCAGTGCGACAGGACGCAGGCGGGATGCGGTGGAAAGGGTAGGCATCAGGGTTGTCTCCTAGTTCGAGGTCATGCGGCTCGGGGTGAGCCTGCAAATTCAGTCTAGGGAGCGGTCTTCAGAACCCCGCGGGATCTCGTCCCGATCGGCGCGGGAATCCTTCCCGTTGTGAAAACGGGTGCGGGACGGCCCCTTGCGCTCCATCGCCTTTCGCGCCTAGGCCTCCGGTTCTCCCCGGGGGTGGTGCTCCAGGCTTGACCGATTGCGGACATCTGGGTCGTTGAGGTGTGTCAGGTCGAAGCACGGGATGGGGACAGGTCCCATGGCGACCTCGGCGCGTCAGGCCTGCAGAATCGACGCCCATACAAGGAGGCCATGCATGATTCGCATCCTGCTGCTGGACGATCACGCCGTGGTGAGGGCGGGGTATCGCCAGCTCATCGAGTCCGAGCGCGACATGGAGGTCGTTGCCGAGGCCGCCACGGCCGTGCAGGCCTTTGAAGCCCTGCACCGGCACGCGGTGGACGTGGCGGTGGTGGACCTGAGCCTTCGCGGGGACAGCGGCATCGAAGCCATCACGCGCATGAAGCAGCGCCAGACCACCCTGAAGGCGCTGGTCTTTACCATGCACGACCACACCGGTTTTGCGCTGCAGGCCTTGCGTGCCGGAGCGGCGGGCTACCTCACCAAGGACAGCGATCCGCAGGACATGCTGGACGCCATCCGGCATGTGCACCAGGGACGGCGCGTGTTTGGCGGAGAAGTGGTCCAGACCCTGTTGTCCGAGTCCGATCCTGCGGCCCCGCATGGCCCGTTGGCTCAGCTCACGCCACGCGAATTCGAGGTGCTGCGCCTGGCGGCGGACGGGCAGAGCACGCACCAGATCGCCGACGCCCTGTGCGTGAGCGTGAAGACCATCCACAACAACATGTCGGGGATCCGCTCCAAGCTCGATGTGCAGAGCGATTTCCAGTTGCTGCGCCTGGCCGTGACCCACGGCCTGGTCCGACTCTGAGTGGAGGCCGGTCATGGACGGTTCTTCGACACCTCCCGCGCCCGTGTCCCTGCAGCGCATTCTCATGCGCCGCGTGGGCCTGGTGGCGGTGCTGACCCTGCTCATGGCCATCGCGCTGGGGGCCCAGCAGGCCACGGAGGACATGGACACCGAGCAGACCAGCGCCGTCGACACCGCCGTGGCCCTCTTGGACCTCCAGACCCTGCAGCACTTGCCCGACGACCAAGCGCGGGAGCGGCTGGCCACCTTGGCCGAAAACGCACGCTTGCGTCACCTGCTGTGGACCGTGCGGGACGATCAGGGTCGGATCGTCTCGGGCGTGGCGCGTTCTGCCGCGGTGGCTGGCCCGCCCTGGCTGGACGTTGCCACCGCCATGCATCGACACATCTTTCCGGCGGTGGAGCCGCCCCGGGCGATCGAGCGACCGCTTCCCAGAGCGGATGGCACGTCCTGGACGCTGGTGCTCACGGCCTCGCCCGAGGCCGAGCGTGCCGAGGCCCTGTCCACCCTTCTGGACGGCGTGGCGCTGGTCCTGGCCTGCGTGATCGTCATGCTGGTGGTGATGTGGTTCAACATCCGGCACGCGCTGCGTCCGGTCAACCGGCTGCTGACCGGTATCGAGCGCCTGGAGCGACAGGATCCCCTCACGCTGCAGCAGTTGCCCCCGCTGGCGGTGGACGAGCTGGAGTCGGTGGCCGCGGCCCTGCGCCGCCTGGCGGCCGCGTTGGAGCAGACCGAGCTGCGGCGCCGCGGCTTGGCCCAGCAGCTCGTCAATGTGCAGGAGCAGGAGCGCCAAAGCATGGCCCGCGACCTGCACGACGAGATGGGCCAGCACCTGACGGCGCTGCGTCTGGACTTGGCCTGGGTGGAAAAGCGTCTGGACGGGCTGGATCGCTCCGCCCAGGCTCCGGCCCATCCCACCGAAGACCATCGCCTGCGCTCGACCGTGCGGCGCATGGCCGAGCAGTGCCGGGAGCTGCAGCGCGACGTGCGCTCGCTGCTGACCCGCCTGCGCCCCTTCACCCCCTATCGGTTCGACGGTGAGGCCGCCGAGGGCATCTCACTGGATACCGTGTGCGCCAGCCTGGACGAGCTGGCGGCGAGCTGGCGGGTTGACGCCCCGGGGCGGCCCGCCCCGCAGATCGACCTGGACGTGGTTTATGAGCGGGGCGGCGAGACCCGACCCCTGTCCGAGGTCGTGTTGAGCGAGGAGCTGGCGCTGACGCTCTACCGCATCAGCCAGGAGGCCCTGACCAACGTGGCCCGACACGCCCAGGCGCACCACGTCGATCTGCGTCTGTCGGTGGAGGATGGACAGACGGACACCGACTCCCGGGCACCGTGCCTAATGGTGCGATGGTCGTGTACCGACGATGGGGTGGGGCTGCCGGCCGGCGCCTTGGACGGTTCGCCCGATCGTCCGGCCTGGCACCCGGCCATGCCGCGGGGCAATGGACTGGCCGGCATGCAGGAACGCGTGCTGTCGCAAGGCGGCCTTTGGAAAACCCTCAGTCCTGCACGATCCGCCGGCGGTACACACCTTGAAGCGAGCTTTCGCGTCGTTTTGACTTGACTTTGATGGGTGACCGGGAAAAATTCCCGCCCATCTTCAACAGGAGGACTGCCATGTCCAAACGCATCACCCTTGGTTTGATCTGTGTCGCCAGCCTGCTGGCCGCTTCCTTGTCTGCCGCGGCGGCCCCGGCCCAGGGCTTGTCCGTGTGGGTCAAGGCCATGGATCCGGACAACGACGGCACGCTGGACCTGGCCGAGATCAAGAAGGCCGCCGAGGCCAAGTTCGACCGCCTGGAAAAGGACAGCGACGGCACCCTGGACCGCAAGGAAGTGCGCGGTCTCGGCCTGAGCAAGGCCGAGTTCTCGAAGGCCGATCCCGACAAGGACGGCACCCTCGACAAGGCCGAGTACCTGGCCATCGTCGAGGCCCGCTTCAACGCGGCCAACCCGGACAAGGACGGCACCTTGGATCTCAAGGAACTGCGCTCTGCCGCCGGTCAAGCGCTGCTCAAGCTCGTCAAGTAATGCGATTGCACACGGGTGATCGGCCCGCGCTCAGGAACCACCACCCTCGGCCTCAGGCCGCCCGGGAGCGCACACCCTTCATCGCCCGCGCACACTCGCTCACTAGGTCCGTGCCCCGATAGATCAGCCCGGTGTAGACCTGCACCAGATCCGCGCCGGCTTCGAGCTTGGTGCGGGCGTCCGCCCCGCTGAGCACACCGCCCACGCCGATGATCGGGTAGCCCGTGCCCAGTTCGGCGCGCAGTTGGCGGATCACCTTGTTGCTGGCCTCGAACACCGGCCGGCCCGACAGACCGCCGGTTTCCTCGGCGTGCTTCAGGCCCTGCACGGCCCCACGCTCGATGGTGGTGTTGGTGGCGATCACGCCGTCGATGCCGTTGTGGCGCAGCGTGGCGGCGATCACCTTGACCTGAGCCTCGTCCAGGTCCGGTGCGATCTTGACGAACATCGGCACGTTGCGGCGGTGCTCCACGGCCAGGGCCTGGCGGCGCTGCTGCAGGGCGCCCAGCAGGCCATCGAGCGCCTCGTCGCTCTGCAGCGCGCGCAGGTTCTTGGTGTTGGGGCTGGAGATGTTGATCGTCACGTAGTCGGCGTGCGGGTACACGCCTGAGAGGCCGATCAGGTAGTCGCTGTTGGCCTCCTCGATGGGCGTGGCGGCGTTCTTGCCGATGTTCAGGCCCAGGATGCCGCCCTTGGCGCGAAAGCTCTTCGAGCGCTTCACATTGGCCAGGAAGCTGTCCAGGCCCTCGTTGTTGAAGCCCAGTCGATTGATCAGCGCGTCCTTCTCAGGCAGGCGGAACATGCGCGGCTTGGGATTGCCCGGCTGGCCCTTGGGCGTGACCGTGCCCACCTCGATGAAGCCGAAGCCCATGGCGCCCAGGCCGTCGATGCAGCGGCCGTTCTTGTCCAGGCCTGCGGCCAGGCCGATGCGGTTCGGAAACTTCAGCCCCGCCACCGTCACCGGATCGTCCACCCGAGACGTCCCCCACAGGCACTGCAGCGGCGTGTTCTGGAAGCGCGCCATCACGTCGAGCGTGTGCTCGTGGGCGGTCTCCGGATCCATGTTGAACAGGAAGGAACGGGTGAGGGAATAGGGCAGCAACGACATAATTCACGGATTGTCCCCGAAGCGGGCCAAACCAACACTCAGACGACATGACTCAAGACGAACTCAAGGCCCTGGTGGGGCAGGCGGCATTGGCTTACGTGGTCCCCGGCGAGGTCGTGGGCGTGGGCACCGGCTCCACGGTCAACCACTTCATCGACGCCCTGGCCACGATCAAGGACCGCATCCCCGGCGCCGTGTCGTCGTCGGTGGCGAGCACGGAACGCCTTCAGCGCCACGGCATCCCGGTGCTGGAAGCCACCGAGGTGGAGCGCCTGGCGGTCTACATCGACGGCGCCGACGAGATCGACGGTGCGGGCTGCATGGTCAAGGGCGGCGGCGCGGCGCTCACCCGCGAGAAGATCGTGGCCGACTTGGCCGACCGCTTCGTCTGCATCGCCGACGCGAGCAAGAAGGTGGAGGTGCTGGGGCGCTTTCCGCTGCCGGTGGAGGTGATCCCGATGGCGGCGGCTCAGGTGGCGCGGCGCTTCCAGTCGGCCTATGGCGGCGAGGCGGTGCTGCGCGCGGGTGTGGTCACCGACAACGGCAACGCCATCCTCGACGTGAAGGGCCTGCAGATCACCGATCCGCTGGCCATGGAAAACGAAGTCAGCGTGTGGCCGGGCGTGGTCACCGTGGGCATCTTTGCCCGCCACAAGGCCTCGGTGTGCCTGCTGGGCACGTCCGAGGGGGTGCAGACGCTGACCTATTGAGGTCGCCGATGAAGGGTGGCGGCAGGGCTCAGAGGACCGGCTTGGCCGGCTCCTCCGGGTCCAGTTCGAGGCAACCGTTCACGCTGGCACGCAGCGAGGCGTAGAACGCGGCGGTGAAGGCCATGGCCACCGGGATGCCGATCACGAAGGCCACCTTCTGCAGGCCCAACAAGGCCAGCCCTGCCCCCAGCACCAGAGACAACAAGGCATCGGCGGTGCCCCACGCCAGCGCATAGGCCCCAAATGCGCCAAGGTTGCGCACGGAGGCCATCGCGCTGCCGAACAGCGCCTTGCCCACGCTGGCGTTCTCGCGGTGGATGATGACCGGGGCGTGCCAGAACAGCAGGGCCAGCGGCACCAGCGCCGCGGCGCGCATCAGCATGCCGAGCTGCAGCGTCTGCATGGCCTGCAGGACGGCTTCATCGCGGGCAGGATCTTCTTTGGTGGCCGAAGACGATGCGTCGGACTGGATCACGTCCCAGGCGGCGTCGAGTCCGGTGTCCCACTGGTTGACCAGGGCCAGGATGCCCATGACACCCGCTGCATAGATCAGTCCCAGCAGCAGCAGGCGATTGCGGCGAGGCGACAGCAACGGTGTGAGCAGCGGCAGCAGGCCGGCACGGCGCATCGAGCCATCGGGGGCCGGGGTGACGGTGTGGACCCAGCCTGCGCTCAGCGCAGGCATCAGGGCCGCCACGAGCCATGGCCCGAGGGTGGGCACCCCCAGCAGCATGCCCAGGCCCAGCACCATCAGCGCGAACTGCGCGGTCAGCCCCACCGGTTGACTCCGCCAGGTGCGCATGCCCTCAATCATCCAGCCGATGCCGTCGCGGAAGCTCGCTTGGCGCAGTTTCATTGGGGGGTGTCCAGGCTCTCGGGTCGTTGGGGGGCTCAGGCCTGCGGCCCGTGCCAAGGGTTGGCGATGCGCTCGCGCAGCACGCGTTCAAAATGGGCCGGGTCGTGCGGCTTGAGCATGCTGGCCTCGCGCGGCAGGTGGAAGTCCCACAGGCGCGAGATCCAGAAACGCATTGCGCCCGAGCGCAGCAGGGCCGGCAGCAGGCGCAGTTCGTCGTGGGTCAGGGGCCGCTCGTCCTGATAGGCATTGACGAACGCCGCTGCACGCACCTCGTCCAGCCGGCCGGAGCTCAGGTCGATGCACCAGTCGTTCAGGCACACCGCCAGATCGAACAGCCAAGTGTCCACGCCCGCAAAGTAGAAGTCGAAGAAGCCGGTCAGCTTCTCGTGGCCGGGCAGGCCGTCGAACATCACGTTGTCGCGGAACAGGTCGGCGTGGACCGGGCCGCGGGGCAGGGCCTGGTAGGCTGGGGTTTCGGCCAGGTGGCGCTGGAAGGCCAGCTCGCTCTCGATCAGCTCGCGCTGCTCGGGTGTGAGGTAGGGGGCGACGACGGGCACGGTCTCGACCCACCATGGCAGACCGCGCAGGTTGGGTTGGTGCAGCGGGTAGTCCTGCCCTGCCAGGTGCATGCGGGCCAGCATGCGGCCCACCTGTTCACAGTGCCAGCTCGACGGGGCCATCTGGCTGCTGCCGCTGAGCCGGTTGACCACGGCGGCGGGTTTGCCGCACAGCGTGTGCAGGATCTCGCCCGCGTCGTCGGCCTGCGGATCGGGCACCGGGATGCCGCGTTCGGCCAGGTGCTTCATCAGCCGCAGGTAGAAGGGCAGTTGTTCAAAGCTCAGGCGCTCGAACACCGTCAGGACCCACTCACCCAGCGTGGTGCTGAGGAAGTAGTTGGTGTTTTCGATGCCGGCGGAGATGCCGCGCAGATCGGTCAACTCGCCCAGCGACAGACGCTGAACCAGCGCAGCCGCTTCGCTGCGGGACACTTCGGTGAAGACTGCCATTTCAGAATTTCAGGATGGACCAGACCCGTTGGCCCGCCGCGCCGCGCGAGCCCGAACCATTGGTGTGGGGATCGCGGCCACGGTTGCTCGGAACGATCTCGTAGTCGGGCAGGCCGCTGCCCTTCTTGGGGTGGACGGTGATGTTCTGCACCTCACCCCGCACCCGCACCTCCTCGATGACGACGGTGCCGTCTTCGCGGGTGGTGATGTGGCGTTGCACGGCCGGTTCCGGGCCCCCAGGGGCAGGAGCCGCCGTGGCCGACGGCTGGATGGGGGACGCTGCGCTCGCGAGGGTCGCGACCAGCATCCCTGCCGGGATCAGGGCGGCCAGACGAGCGACGCGCCAAGGCGTCCGTGTGCGAAGAAGGGACATGCAGGGATTGTAGAAGGGCCGGGACAGCCGACCGGTGGCGACGCGACAATCCATCCATGAGTGAAACGCACGCCCTGTCCCCCTCGGTGCCGGCCGCCCCTGGGAGCGAACGCCCCATCCTGCTGCTGGTCGACGGCTCCAGCTACCTGTACCGGGCGTACCACGCCATGCCGGACCTGCGTGGCCCGGACGGCCAGCCCACCGGCGCCGTGCACGGCATGGTGGCGATGATGAAGCGCCTGCGCGACCAGGTCGGCGCCGAGCACGCGGCCTGTGTCTTCGACGCCAAGGGCCCGACCTTCCGAGACGAGTGGTACCCGGACTACAAGGGCCACCGCCCGCCCATGCCCGACGACCTGCGCGCTCAGATCGAGCCCATCCACGAGGTCGTGCGTCTGCTGGGCTGGCCCATCCTGGAGGTGCCGGGCATCGAGGCGGATGACGCCATCGGCACGCTGGCGCGCCTGGGCGAGGCGTCGGGCCACCGAGTGGTTGTCTCCACGGGTGACAAGGACCTGGCGCAGCTCGTCACCGAGCACGTCGGCCTGATCAACACCATGAGCAACGAGTCGCTGGACGTGGCCGGGGTGACCGCCAAGTTCGGCGTGCCGCCCGATCGCATCATCGACTACCTGACCCTGATGGGTGATGCGGTGGACAACGTGCCGGGCGTCGAGAAGGTCGGCCCCAAGACGGCGGCCAAGTGGATCGGCGAACACGGATCGCTCGACGGGGTGATCGCCAACGCGGACAAGATCAAGGGCGTGGCCGGCGAGAACCTGCGCAAGGCGCTGGACTGGCTGCCCACCGGGCGCCGCCTGGTGACCGTGAAGTGCGATTGCGACCTGACGGGCCACGTCGATGGTTGGCCGGATCTGGCGGCGCTGGCGCTGCGCCCGGTCGATGTGACAGGGCTGCTGGCGTTCTACACCCGCAACGGCTTCCGCACTTGGAAAAAGGAGCTGGAGACTCAGTCGGGATCCAGCGCCTCGTCCCCGGAGGCCGGGGCAGGTGTCGCGGGCGGAGCTTCGTCGACCGGTGATCTGTTCGCTTCGGCTTCGTCCGGTGCGGGAACGGGGGCCGGCGTGGCTGGAGCGCCGGGCGTTTCTGCGGCGGTGCCGCTGAGCGGAGAAGAACGCTACGAGACGATCTACACCTTCGACGCGCTGGACGCCTGGATCGCCCGCCTGCAGGCCGCCCCCCTGTCCGCGCTCGACACCGAAACCGACTCGCTGGACCCCATGCGCGCCCGCATCGTCGGCCTCAGTTTTGCCGTCCAGCCGGGCGAGGCGGCGTATGTGCCGCTGCGTCACGACTACCCCGGTGCGCCCGACCAGCTCCCGCTCGAAGAAGTGCTGGATCGCCTGCGTCCTTGGTTGGAGGATGTCGCCGCACCAAAGCTGGGCCAGAACGTCAAGTACGACACCCACGTGCTGGCCAACCATGGCATCGCGGTGC
>CAYRBG010000063.1:0-12845 GCA_964422355.1 uncultured Sphaerotilus sp.
CGGACATGGCCGCCTTCACATCGTCCACGGCGTCGTAGATGATGTTGTAGTAGCGGATGTCCACGCCGTTGTGCTCGGCCGTGCGGCGGGCATTGGCGTCGGCCCGGGTGTTGAAGCCGATGACGACCGCCTTCGACGCGATGGCCAGGTTGACGTCCGACTCGCTGATGCCACCCACGGCCGCGTGAACGATCTGCACCTTGACCTCGTCGGTCGAGAGCTTGAGCAGCGAGGCCGCCAGGGCTTCCTGCGAGCCCTGCACGTCCGCCTTGATGATGAGCGGCAGGATCTGAGCGGCCTGGGTCTGACCCATGCTCTCGAACATGCTCTCCAGGTTGGCGGCCTGGCGCTTGTTCAAGGTCACTTCGCGGTACTTGCCCTGACGGAAAGTGGCAATTTCGCGGGCACGACGCTCGTCGGCCAGAACCATGAACTCGTCACCTGCGGCCGGAACCTCGGACAGACCTTGAATTTCGACCGGAATGGAAGGACCGGCTTCAGTGGAAGGCTTGCCGTCTTCATCCAGCATGGCACGCACACGGCCGAAGCTCTGACCGGCCAGCACCACGTCGCCGCGCTTGAGCGTACCGGACTGCACCAGCACCGTGGCGACAGGACCGCGCCCCTTGTCCAGCTTGGCTTCGATGACCAGACCCTTGGCCGGTGCATCCACCGGCGCCGTCAGTTCCAGCACCTCGGCCTGCAGCAGCACCTGCTCCAGCAGCTCGTCGACGCCCTGACCGGTCTTGGAAGACACGCCCACGAACGGCGAATCACCGCCGAATTCTTCGGGCACCACTTCCTCCGCAACCAGCTCGCTCTTGACGCGCTCGAGGTTGGCATCGGGCTTGTCGATCTTGGTCATCGCGACCACGATCGGCACGCCGGCAGCCTTGGCGTGGTGGATGGCTTCACGCGTCTGGGGCATCACACCGTCGTCGGCGGCACACACCAGGATGACGATGTCGGTGGCCTTGGCACCGCGAGCCCGCATGGCCGTGAAGGCCTCGTGACCCGGGGTGTCGAGGAAGGTGACCACACCGCGCGGCGTTTCGACGTGATAGGCGCCGATGTGCTGCGTGATGCCGCCGGCTTCGCCCGCGGCCACGCGGCTGCGGCGGATGTAGTCCAGCAGCGAGGTCTTGCCGTGGTCGACGTGACCCATGACGGTGACGACCGGGGGGCGCTGCAGTGCTTCGCCCACGGCGGCCGCATCGACTTCCTCTTCCAGGAATGCGTCCGGATCGTCCAGCTTGGCGGCAAACGCCTTGTGGCCCATTTCCTCGACCACGATCATGGCCGTTTCCTGGTCCAGCTGCTGGTTGATGGTGACCATCTGGCCCAGCAGCATCAGCTTCTTGATGACCTCGGTGGCCTTGACCGACATCTTGTGCGCCAGATCGGCCACAGAGATGGTCTCCGGCACATGGACCTCGTAGACCTGGGCTTCGGTCGGAGCGACGAAGTTGGAGGTCGACTCGCCGCGATCACCGCGACGGCCACCGCGTCCAGCCGGCGACTTCCAGCCGCCGCGTGCATTGCCGCCGGAGTCGCTGCGACCCTTGCTCGGACCCGCACCCCGCTTCTTGCTGTCGTCGGCCCAGCTGGAGGACAGCTTCTCGGACTTGACGGACTTCTTGTCGCCCGGCTTGGCGGCGCTGTCGGTGGACGGAGGTGCACTGCCCGGCCCCGTCTTCGGACGGTGGATGGTGCCCTTGATGCCGTCCTTGGCTGCAGCACCTGCCGCGGGAGCGACCGGCTTGGGCGGTTCCTCGGGCTTCTTGGCGACCAGGACCTTGTTCTTGCGCGCCATCATGTCGCGGATGGCGGCCGCCTCCGCCTCGGCGGCCTTGCGGCGACGATCCAGTTCGGCCACGCGCTGGGCATCTGCAGCAGGTGCGGCCGGTGCCGCAGCCTTGACCACACGCACCGCTCCGGTTCCGACCGGACCGCCCGCAGAACTCTGCGCGCTCGGCGTGACCGACTTCGGCGCGGCAGCTGCCGGCGCTGCGGGGGCGGCGGCCACCGGTGCTTGAGCGGGCGCCGCAGGGGCGGCAACCGGCTTGGGCTGGCTCATGGCTGCAGCAGCAGCGGCCAGTCGCTGGGCTTCTTCACGCGCAGCTTCTTCCGCAGCCTTGCGGGCGGCTTCGCGTTCAGCCTCTTCGCGGGCACGGGCCTCGCGGGCCAGGCGTTCCTGCTCTTCGGCCTCACGGCGCGCAGCTTCAGCAGCCTCTTGCTCCAGGCGCAGCGCCTCGGCTTCACGCAGGGCCTCCTGCTCGCGACGCTGCAGTTCGAGGTTTTCCTCTTCCGCGTTGTCCTGCGGCTCTGCAGCCGCGCCGGGAACGTCGTCGCGCTTGACGAACACGCGCTTCTTGCGCACTTCGACCTGGATGGTGCGGGCCTTGCCGGAAGCGTCCGCCTGCTTGATCTCGCTGGTCGACTTCTTCGTCAAGGTGATCTTTTTGCGGTCTGCGCTCTGGGTCCCGTGGGACGTGCGCAGGAAGCTCAGCAGACGCTCTTTGTCGGCGTCGGTAAGTGCATCGCCGGCGGACTGCTTGTTCACGCCAGCATGTTGAAGTTGCTCTAGCAGCGTCGACGCCGGGCGATTGAGCTCGGCGGCGAACTGGGCAACGGTGGTCACTGCCATTTCGATGATTCCTTGGGACGTGCGTGGTGCAGCGGTATGGGGTCGAACGGGGTCAACGGTCAGGCCGCGAACCAGTGTTCACGCGCTTTCATGATCAGGGCCTTGGCCTGGGCTTCGTCGACACCGGTCATTTCGGTGAGTTCATCGACGGCCAGATCGGCCAGATCGTCACGGGAATGGATGCCACCCTCGGCCAATCGGCTGATGAGGTCCGGCGTCAGTCCCTCCAGATCGCGCAAATCCTGCGACACCTCTTCTACGCGCTCTTCCTTGGCGATTTCCATCGTCAACAGCACGTCCTTGGCGCGGTTGCGCAATTCGTGAACCGTGTCCTCGTCGAAGGCCTCGATCTCCAGCATTTCCTGCAGGGGAACGTAAGCCACTTCCTCCAGGCTGGTGAAGCCCTCGGCGATGAGGATGTCGGCCACTTCGGCGTCGACATCGAGTTTGTCGACAAACAACTTGCGGATCGAGTCCGATTCTTCGGCCTGCTTGGCCGCGGACTCTTCCGCCGTCATGATGTTGATGCGCCAGCCGGTCAGCTCGGACGCCAGGCGCACGTTCTGGCCGCCGCGGCCGATGGCGATGGCGAGGTTCTCCTCGTCGACCACCACGTCCATGGCGTGCTTTTCTTCGTCCACGACGATGGACTGCACATTGGCCGGGGCCAGCGCGCCAATGACGAACTGCGCCGGATCTTCCGACCACAGCACGATGTCCACCCGCTCGCCGGCCAGCTCGTTGGTCACGCCGTTGACGCGCGAACCGCGCACACCGACGCAGGTGCCGATCGGGTCGACACGGCGATCGTGCGAAACGACGGCGATCTTGGCGCGCGAGCCGGCGTCACGGGCGCAGCTCTTGATTTCCAGCAGGCCCTGCTCGATTTCGGGCACTTCCTGGCGGAACAGCTCGATCATGAACGCCGGCGCGGAACGCGACAGCAGGATCTGCGGCCCGCGCAGGGTCGGATCCACTTCCATGATCATGGCGCGCACGCGGTCGCCCGAGCGCAGGTTTTCCTTGGGGATGAGCTCGTTGCGGCGCAGACGACCTTCGACCCGGCCGCTTTCGATGATCAGATCGCCCTTGTCCAGGCGCTTGACCGTGCCCACGAAGATCTTCTCGCCGCGCGACAGGAAGTCGTTGAGCAGCTGCTCACGCTCGGCGTCGCGGATCTTCTGCAGGATGACCTGCTTGGCGGCCTGAGCGCCGATGCGACCGATGGGCACGGATTCGACCGGCTCTTCCAGGTAGTCGCCCACCTCGATGTCCTCGATCTGCTCCTTGGCCTCGAAATGCAGGATCTCGGCTTCGGGCTGCTGCAGACCGGCCTCGTCGGGCACGACCAACCAGCGACGGAAGGTCTCGTACTCGCCGGTGTCGCGGTCGATGGACACGCGGATGTCGACCTCGCCTTCGTAGAGCTTCTTGGTGGCGGACGCCAAGGCCAGTTCGACCGCGCCGAACACCACCTCGCGATCCACGTTCTTCTCACGCGAGATCGCGTCCACCAGCATCAACAGTTCGCGGTTCATTTTTCTTGACCTCCGGATTCCTGAGCCTGCGCTGCGGGCTCATCATCGACTCGCTTGCGCTTCTTGAAATCCACCACTGGCACCAGACGGGCCTCGCGGACTTCATCGAGCACAAATCCCAACACCTTGTCTTCCTTGCCGTCCTGGAAGACCAACTCATACCCTGACGCGTCCCCCGCCTCAGGAGCAGACTCCGGCTTGCGCAGCACGCCGCGGTATTTCTTGCGGCCCTGGAAGGCCAGCTTGAGCGTCAGATCGATCTCAACACCCGTGAAGCGCTCGTAATCGGCAACCTTGTTGAGAGGACGATCCAAACCGGGAGAAGAAACCTCCAGGCGCGCGTAATCGCAGTTGGCCACCTCAAGCACCAGCTGAAGCTGGCGCGTCACGGCTTCGCAGTCGTCGACCGTGATGTTCTCGCCCGGGCCGCTGATGTAGCTGTGACCCGGCACGCGGTCGATGAATACGGTCAGCAAGCCCCCTCCACTGCGCCCGCAGTCGACGAGCTCGTAGCCCATCCCGGTCACGGTCTTCTCTATGGCCTGCTGCCAACTCATCGATGCGAGGTTCCTGCGTGTCTGAAGTTGAAAATCCCAGGCGCCGAATCAACAGCAATGGCAGCCCAGGCCGTTGCCCGACACCCAAGGCCCCACCTTTCGTGGAGGCCTCGACCATCGAGCACCGCGCCGGCTGCCGCACCTTGATCCTCTTTGTCGACGACAGGCTGCCCAAGGCAGCCGTTCGCGCAAAAAAAATGGGCCGGAAAGGTTCCGCCCAATTCAGCGACTTAGCGAGATTTCCATTATGCACGATCACACGAGACGCTTCAACCGCCCGAAGTGCTTGTCCATCGTGCGACAATGTCCATTTGTGTACTGACTGACCCCCGAACCGGAGTCTCCATGGGTTTTCTTGCCGGCAAACGCCTCCTGATCACCGGACTGCTGTCGAACCGTTCGATCGCATACGGTATTGCCCGTGCCTGCCACCGCGAAGGTGCTGAACTCGCCTTCAGCTACGTGGGCGAGCGTTTCAAAGACCGCATCACCGAATTCGCACAGGAATTCGATTCGAACCTGGTGTTCGAATGCGACGTGGGCGACGATGCCCAAATCGAAGGCGTGTTTGCCGATCTCGGCAAAGTCTGGACCGAAGGCATCGACGGCTTCGTGCACTCGATCGGTTTTGCGCCGCGCGAGGCCATTGCCGGCGAATTCCTCGACGGTCTGACCCGCGAGAACTTCCGCATCGCGCACGACATTTCGGCCTACAGCTTTCCGGCCATGGCCAAGGCGTCGCTGCCTTACCTGCGCCCCAACGCCTCGATGCTGACGCTCAGCTACCTGGGGGCTGCGCGTTTTGTGCCTCACTACAACACGATGGGTCTGGCCAAGGCGTCGCTGGAAGCCAGCGTACGCTATCTGGCCGCCAGCCTGGGCCCAAAGGGCATCCGCGTCAACGGCATCTCGGCCGGCCCGATCAAGACGCTGGCCGCCAGTGGCATCAAGGACTTCGGCAAGCTGCTGTCGATCTTCACCGAACACGCTCCGCTGCGTCGCACGGTGACGATCGATGATGTCGGCAATGTTGCCGCCTTCCTGCTGTCCGATCTGGCCGCAGGCATGACGTCGGAGATCACCTACGTGGACGGCGGTTTCAGCCACGTCATGGTGGGTCACGCCGACGACTGATACTGCTTGGTGGATGCGAGCCTGTCCAAGGTTCGCCGTTTTGGGGCATGAGCGCCAAGCCGTCATGCCCCTTTTCACATCTGGTGCCTGGTCAAGGCGCCTCGCAACACCCTGATCCGAGGTTTCAGTTCAGTCTGGGGACGAGCCGTCGTCCGATCCGGCCAGCAAGGCCCTCAGCCCCTCCTCGTCCAGGATGGCCACACCCAGCTCACGCGCCTTGTCGAGCTTGCTGCCCGCTTCGGATCCGGCCACGACCCAATGGGTCTTCTTGGACACCGAACCCGACACCTTGCCTCCTGCGGCTTCGATCAGCTCCTTGGCCTCTTCGCGGCTCAACGTGGGCAGGGTGCCGGTGAGCACCAGCGTCTTGCCCAGCAAGGGCCGCGGCGCATCACTGACCTGGCCCGCACCTTCGGCCCAGGTCACGCCGGCGGCGCGCAACTGCTCCACCACCTCGCGGTTGTGGGGCTGATCAAAGAACGTGCGCACACTCTGCGCCACCACCGGACCCACATCCGGAACTTCAAGCAGTTCCTCAACTTTGGCGTCCATCACCTTGTCCAGACTACCAAAATGCCGAGCCAAGTCCTTGGCAGTGGTTTCTCCCACATGGCGAATGCCCAAGGCAAAAAGGAAGCGGGCCATCGTGGTCTGCTTGCTCTTTTCGAGCGCGCGAACGAGGTTGTCGGCGCTCTTTTCGCCCATGCGATCGAGTGCGCACAGCTTCGCGAGCCCCAAGGTGTAGAGCTCCGGCAGCGTGCGGATCAGGCCAGAATCCACCAGTTGGTCGACCAGCTTGTCGCCCAGGCCCTCGATGTCCATCATGCGACGGCTGGCGAAATGCAGGATCGCCTGCTTGCGCTGGGCCGGACAGAACAGGCCGCCGGTACAGCGCCAGTCGGCCTCCCCTTCCTCACGAACAATTGCGCTTTGGCACACCGGGCACTGTCCGCCCAGCCGCTTGTAGAGGTCAAACGGCTCTCCGGCTCCGTCGGGGCGCTTGTCCGGCACGACGCCGACCACTTCAGGAATGACATCCCCCGCGCGACGCACAATGACGGTGTCGCCAATGCGCACATCCTTGCGTCGGGCTTCGTCTTCGTTGTGCAGCGTGGCGTTGCTGACCGTGGTGCCGCCGACGAACACCGGTTCCAGCTTGGCCACAGGCGTGAGCTTGCCGGTGCGCCCGACTTGGATGTCGATGTCCAGCAGGCGCGTCATCTGCTCCTGGGCGGGGTACTTGTGCGCTACGGCCCAGCGCGGCTCGCGCGTCACGAAACCGAGGCGCTCTTGCAGTGCACGGTCGTCGACCTTGTAGACCACACCGTCGATGTCGAACGGCAGCGCGTCACGGGCTGCACCCATGCGGGCGTGAAAATCGATCAAACCCTGGGCGCCTTCAACCAAGTCGCGGCAGCGCAGTATGGTGCCGTCGGTCAACCGCTCGTTCGTGCAGACCGGCAGGCCGAAGGCCGCCACGGCATCCAGCACGCCACTGTGGGTGACCGGCACGTCCCAGCCCTGCACGTCCCCCAGACCGTAGGCAAAAAAGCTCAAGGGGCGCTTGGCGGCGATGCCCGGGTCCAGCTGTCGCACGGCTCCGGCCGCAGCATTGCGCGGGTTGACGAAGGTCTTTTCGTTCTTCGCACCCTGCGCGATGAGATCGCGCTGCCGCTCGTTGAGGGCTTCAAAGTCGTCCCGGCGCATGTAGACCTCACCGCGCACCTCCAGCACGGGCGGTGCATCGCCCTGGAGACGCAGCGGGATCTGGCCGCCGGCGCCCGGCCGACCACGAACCGTGCGGATGTTCTGGGTGACGTCTTCGCCGGTTTCGCCGTCGCCGCGGGTGGCGGCCTGCACGAGCACGCCGGCCTCGTAGCGCAGGTTGATGGCCAGACCATCGAACTTCAGCTCGACGGCGTATCGGATGGCCGGGTCGGTGTCCGTCAGGCCCAGCTCCCGCCGAACCCGCGCGTCAAACGCTTCGGCGCCCGCCGCCGTGGTGTCGGTCTCCGTGCGGATGCTGAGCATCGGCACGGTGTGGCGCACCGGCTCAAACCCGTCGAGCACCCGACCGAGCACCCGCTGCGTGGGAGAGTCGGCCGTGCGCAGGTCGGGGTGCGCCTCTTCCAGGGCTTGAAGCTGTTGGAACAGGCGGTCGTATTCAGCGTCCGGAATCTCCGGCGCGTCGAGCACGTAGTAGCGGTGGGCGTGGTGGTGCAGGGTCGTGCGCAGGGCCTCCGCCCGCGCGCGGAGGTCGTCCGTGGACTCCGACATGCTCTGAATTCCTCAGCTGAACAGACGGCGTGCCACCGGAGAACCCGCCGGCACATCATGCTCGGCCAGCGCCTGGTACAGACCGGACAACTCCTGCTCGATGAGCGGATAAGACGGCGAAGACAGCGGTTGCCCCTGGTCGTCAAAGACCTGGGCGTCCAGCGCGATGGACAGGGCCTGACCGGCCGCACACCAGGCGTTGAAGGGGTTCTCGCTGGAGGGCGTCTGAGGCACGTCGAACATCAGCGTCAGCTCGGACACCTTGGCGCCGCGCGGGTCTTCCGACAGCGCGGCTTGAGCGTCGAACACCAGCGACAGCACCGACGGCGCCCCTTCATCGCTGGCGGGCAGGATCAGTCTGCCGGGCGTGGGACCGGGAATGAAGCCATGGCGCGAAGTGTGCTGCAGCACCCACCCCAGCGGCCAGGGGCCGCGGGTGGCGTGCAGGCGCATCGCCAGCTGGGCATCGTGTGCGCTGGCGAACGCGTCGAGGTCGCGGGCCCGGGCCACGGCATCGAGCATGTCGGGAAATTCCGCGGAACAGCCCAGGGCGTCGGCGAAGGCCTGGATCTTCTGCACGAACTCCGAGAACTCGATCTCGTTGAGCGGACCCATGCGGTTGGCCATCTGCACACCGGCCTGCAGCTCGGTGTACCAGGTGTGGGTGGCCGGCGGCTCCCAACGGCCGGTGGCCTGGTTCAGGCCCTCGATGGCAAACGGCTTGCCGCCGGCTCGGCGCGTGGTCGGGAAATGGGACAGCACGGCCTCGCCGGATACCGGCGCATCCAGCAATAAACGCGCGATGATGTCGATGCGCGGATCGATGGGAGGGGCGTAGGTCTGCCAGCGGGGCGCAGGGGGGATGGGCGCCGTTCCGGAGGCCGGGAAGGGTGCTTCCACCGCAGGGGCCGTCGGGCCGGGTGGACGAGGCAAGGTCTCGCCGAACTCGGTCGCTGCGGCCGCGTCGTCCAGCCCCACCGGCGCCGTCGTGGCATAGGCGTGGTCGAGTCGCTCAAGCTCGGCTGCCGGTGCCGGCACGGCCGTGGCGTCCAGCGGCATGGCGGCGGTGGCCGGAGCCCCATCCAACGGCGCGAAATTGGAGGTCGTTCCGTCGGACTCCCGGGCCCGTCGGCCCCGGCGCTGCTGCCAAGTTCCATGGGCAATGACGGCGGCGAGCAACAGGCCGCCGAGGATGGCCAGCCACAACTGCAGAGATTTCATCGCGATGAATGGCGTGACGGATGCCGGCTTCCAGCAGTCACGCGAATAAAAGGGTATTGGGATTGTTTTTGCAAGTTTCGCATCATGCCTCAGACATGGACAAAGCGGCTTCCATGTCAACGGCCACAATTCGCGAAACGCCCTGTTCCTGCATGGTCACACCGATCAGCTGCTCGGCCATTTCCATCGCGATCTTGTTGTGCGAGATGAACAGGAACTGGGTGCCCCCGGACATTTGCTTCACCAATTTCGCATAACGCTCGGTATTGGCGTCGTCCAAAGGCGCGTCCACTTCGTCCAGCAGACAGAACGGCGCGGGATTGAGCAGGAAGATGGCAAACACCAGCGCAATGGCGGTGAGGGCCTTTTCTCCCCCCGAAAGCAAATGGATGGTGCTGTTCTTTTTGCCCGGCGGCTGGGCCATCACCTGCACGCCTGCATCGAGGATTTCGTCACCCGTCATCACCAGGCGGGCCTGGCCGCCGCCGAACAAACTCGGGAACATCCGCCCAAAACCGTCATTGACCTGATCAAACGTGGTTTTGAGCAGGTCGCGCGTTTCGATGTCGATCTTGCGGATGGCGTCTTCGAGGGTGTTGATCGCGTCGGTCAGGTCGGCGTTTTGCGAATCGAGGAAGCCCTTGCGTTCGCGGGCGGCCACCAGTTCGTCCAATGCGGCCAGGTTGACGGCACCCAAGGCATTGATTTCACGCTGGATGCGGTCGATCTCGGACTGCAGGCCGTGCAGCTTGACGCCGTCCTGGGTGATTCCGGCGGCCAGGGCCTCCAGATCCACCTCGGCGGCCTGGAGCTGCTCGTGGTACTGCGCGCCGCCGAGCTGAGCAGCCTGTTCTTCCAGTTGCAGCCGGGTGATGTCGTCGCGCAGGGGTTGCAGGCTGCGCTCGTGCGACAGGCGCTGCTCGTCGGCGCGCCGCATCTGGGCCGACAGGTCCTCGTAGGCCACGCGGGCAGCGGTGAGGGCCGCTTCGCGTTCCAGGCGCAGGGCCACGGCTTCTTCCAGGCCGTCCTGGGTGGCGGTGTCGTCGAGCCGGGCCAGCTCCTCCTGCAACTGCTCGGCAAAGCGCTCGTTGGCGCCGAGCTGCTGCTGAGCCATCTCGATGGAGCGCTGCAACTCGCCCCGGCGGGCCTCGAAGGCCCGGGTGGAAAACTGCGCCTCCTGGGCCTGGCGCTCCAGGCCGCGGTGCTGCTCGCGGGCTTCATCCAGTCGGCGCTGGGACTCGATGACCGACTCTTCCAAGTCGGCGTGGCGCTGTTGCTCGTCGGCCAGCGCCATGTCCAGCGCCTCGAAGCGGGCCTCGCCGGTCATGCGGCGCTCTTCAAGGACCTCCATCTGGCCGTCGAGCTCGTCCAGCTCGGCGTGGAGCTGGTCGCGGCGCAGGGCCACCTGTTCGCTCTGCTGGGTCAGGCGCAGCACTTCCACCTGCAGTTGGTGGGCAGCGGTCTGGGCCTCGCCCGCCTCACGGCGCACCGACGCCAACTGCTGACTCACCTCGGTGTAGGTGGCTTCGGCGCGGACCAGGGCGGAGCGGGCTTCGTCGGCCAGCAGGGACTGGGCGCGCAGGCCGCGCTCCAGATTCTCGATTTCCTGCGCCCGGGCCAGCATGCCGGCCTGCTCCGAATCGGGCGCGTGGAAGGCGACGGCATAGGCGCTGACAGCGTGGCCGGCGGGCGTGATGATGACTTCGCCCTGCGTCAGCACGTGGCGCTGGGCCAGGGCCTGCTCCAGATCGGGCGCGGTGTAGACCCCTTCCAGCCAGTCGCCCAGCAGGGCACGCAGGCCGGCGTCCTGCAGGCGCAGCAGGTCGCTCAGCCGCGGCAGCGTGCGGTGGGTCGACGGCGGGACCGATGCCGGAGCGGTGTAGAACGCCAGCTTGGCCGGCGGGGCGTCGCGCTCAAAGGCCCGCACGGTCTCGATGCGCCCCACTTCCAGCGCGTTGAGGCGCTCGCGCAGGGCCGCTTCGAGGGCGGTCTCCCAGCCCGGCTCGATGTGGATGCGGGTCCACAGACCGCTCAGCCCTTCCAAGCCGTGGCGGGCCAGCCAGGGCTTGAGCTTGCCTTCGGTCTGAACCTTGTCCTGCAGGGTGCGCAAGGCGTCCAGCCGGGCGGCAATCTCGGTCTGCTTGGCCGACTCGGCCTGCACCCGCGCCTGCTGGGTGCGGCGCTGCTCCTCCAGCGTCGGCGCTTCGGCGGACAGGGCCTGGAGCTGTTCGTGCGTGGCGGTCTGGCGGCGGGTGGCGTCTTCGAGCTGCAGCCGCAGGCCTTCCAGGCGGGCTTCGTCGGGCACCACGAGCTGGCGTTTTTCGCCGGACAGGCGCTCCTGCCGTTGCATCAGCTCACGGCGGCGCTCGTCGAGGCTGCGGGTCTGGGCGGCCAGGAGCTGGATCTGCTGCTGCACCTCGGACGCCTTGGCCCGCTGCGCATTGGCCGCCTGCGCGCGCTGGCGCACCTCGTCTTCCAGGCCGGGCAGCGCGTCGGCCTGCTCGAAAGCCTGGGCAGACAGCACCTCGGCCTCTTCCTCAGCCTGCAGGATCTGCTCGGCCAATTCTTCCAGCTCGGCTTCGGCCGACTCGCGCTGCTGGGCCCACTGCGCGTTCTGCACCTTGAGCTCCGAGAGCCGGCGCTCCACGCGCATGCGCCCATCGACGACGTGGCGGATGCGCTCTTCCAGCCGGCTGACCTCCATGGCCGCCTCGGCCAGCGCGCCCTGGGCCGCGTGCAGCGCGTCGTTGGCGTCGTAGTGCGACTGGCGCACCGACTCCAGCTCGGCTTCGACCGCGCGCAGATCGGCCATGCGCGACTCCAGCGCGTTGGTCGCTTCCGTCACCGCCAAGCGCACGCGGTCCTGCTCCTGCGCGGCGTCGCGGTGCTTGAGGAACCACAGCTGGTGCAGCTTGAGCGTGCCCGCCTCCTGCAGCGTGCGGTATCGCGCCGCCACCTCGGCCTGGCCTTCCAGCTTCTCCAGGTTGGCGTTGAGCTCGCGCAGGATGTCTTCGACGCGCGTCAGGTTCTCGCGCGTGTCGCGCAGGCGGTGCTCGGTCTCCTTGCGGCGCTCCTTGTATTTGGAGACGCCCGCGGCCTCTTCCAAGAACAGGCGCAGCTCTTCCGGACGGGATTCGATGATCCGGCTGATCGTGCCCTGGCCGATGATGGCGTAGGCGCGCGGCCCCAGGCCCGTGCCCAGGAACACGTCCTGCACGTCGCGGCGGCGCACCGGCTGGTTGTTGATGAAGTAGCTCGAGTTGCCGTCCCGCGTCAGCACCCGCTTGACGGCAATTTCGGCAAACTGGTTCCACTGCCCACCGGCGCGGGCGTCTTCGTTGCTGAACACCAGTTCCACGCTGGAGCGGCTGGCCGGCTTGCGGTTGCCCGAGCCGTTGAAGATCACGTCCTGCATCGACTCGCCGCGCAGCTCGCTGGCCTTGGACTCGCCCAGCACCCAGCGCACGGCGT
>CAYRBG010000064.1:0-12823 GCA_964422355.1 uncultured Sphaerotilus sp.
TGGGCCCCGAGCGCAAGTCCATGGTCATGCCCGAGGAAGAGCGCAAGAACACCGCATACCACGAAGCGGGTCATGCCTTGGTGGCGCGCCTGCTGCCCAAGACCGATCCGGTGCACAAGGTCACCATCATCCCGCGCGGCCGTGCGCTGGGTGTGACGATGCAGTTGCCTGAAGGGGACCGCTACAGCATGGACAAGGAGCGCATGCTCTCGACCATCTCGGTGCTGTTTGGTGGTCGGATCGCCGAGGAGGTGTTCATGAATCAGATGACCACCGGGGCCAGCAACGACTTTGAGCGTGCCACGCAGATTGCCCGCGACATGGTGACCCGCTACGGCATGACCGAAGAGCTGGGACCGATGGTGTATGCCGAGAACGAAGGCGAAGTCTTCCTGGGCCGTTCGGTGACCAAGCAGGTCAGTGTGTCGGAAGAAACGATGAAGCGTGTGGACAAGGAAATCCGCAAGATCATCGACACCCAGTACGCCCAGGCCCGTCACCTGATCGAAGACAACCAGGACAAGATGCACGCGATGGCTCAGGCCCTGCTGGAGTGGGAAACCATCGATGCCGATCAGATCGACGACATCATGTCGGGTCGTCCACCCCGTCCTCCCAAGGACTGGGTGCCGTCGGCGGGCAAATCTTCCAGCTCGAACGGTGGCGGTTCGGTCAACTCGTCGGGCAGTGCCGCCGCCGCGGTGTGATAGACCTGTCTCCCTTCCATTGATCGGCTTGGGGGACGGAGCGAGAAACGGGGCTTCGGCCCCGTTTGTCATTTCGGATGGAAGGTTTAGAAAGGGGGCTCAGATGTCGTTGGGATCATTGTGGAAGACCACGCGGTTTGACATCGATCTGTCCCGGCCCAGGGTCATGGGCATTGTCAATGTCACTCCCGATTCATTTTCGGACGGTGGGCGGGACGTGGCTCTGGCGTTGCGGCACTGCGAGGCGTTGCTGAAAGAGGGTGCTGACCTGCTCGACATCGGTGGGGAGTCCACTCGTCCGGGTGCGGATCCTGTGTCCGTGGAAGAGGAGTTGTTGCGGGTGTTGCCGGTGGTTCGGGAGGCGGCCAAGCTGGGTGTGCCGGTGTCGGTCGACACGCGCCGCACCGGCGTGATGCGGGCCGTCCTGGACCTTGGTGCCGATGTGATCAATGACGTGCAGGCACTGGCCGATGACGGGGCGGAGGCGCTGGTGGTGGCGCACGGCCGTTGCGGTGTGTGCCTGATGCACATGCAGGGTACGCCCTTGACCATGCAGCAGGCGCCGCGATACTCCGATGTGGTGGACGAGGTGGCCGATTTCCTGGCGGATCGTGCGGCCCGGCTGGTGCGCCAGGGCGTGGAGCCGGGGCGCATTGCGCTGGATCCCGGCATTGGTTTCGGCAAACGGGTAGAGGACAACTTTGCGCTCATCCAAGGTCAGCGTCGCCTGCTGGTGTTGGGGCATCCGGTGCTGGCCGGCTGGTCGCGCAAGTCTTCTCTGGGGGCGGTGACCGGCCGGGCTGTGGGCGAGCGCTTGGCGGCCAGCGTTGCGGCGGCTCTGGCCGCGGTGCACTGCGGAGCGCGGATTGTTCGTGTGCACGATGTGGCAGCCACCGTTGATGCGTTGGCCATCTGGTCACACGCGGGATTGCTTGGCGCTGATGAACCCACTAAGGTTTGAAATTCGTTCATCCGGATGAGTTTCAAAATGTTTCATGCCGGGGCACAATCCTTCGCGCCGCGACGATTGGGAGCGCGGTCTCGAGAAAGACATTGGGATCTATGAGCAGAAAATATTTCGGCACGGACGGCATCCGCGGCACGGTGGGCACCGCTCCGATCACCCCTGACTTTGTCCTCAAGCTGGGCCACGCCGTGGGTCGTGTGCTGCGCGGCACCCACAACCACCCGACCGTCCTGATCGGCAAGGACACCCGCATATCCGGATACATGCTGGAGTCGGCCTTGGAGGCTGGCCTGAATTCGGCGGGCGTGGACGTGATGCTGACCGGACCGTTGCCGACCCCGGGGGTGGCCTATCTGACACGTGCACTGCGGCTCAGCCTGGGTGTGGTGATCAGTGCTTCGCACAATCCCTTTGGTGACAACGGCATCAAGTTCTTCTCGGCCAAGGGCGAGAAGCTGCCTGACATCTGGGAGCAGGAGGTCGAGGCCGCCATCGATGCGCCGCCGCAGTGGGCCTGCTCCAACGAACTGGGTCGCGCGCGTCGTTTGAACGACGCGGCGGGGCGTTACATCGAATTCTGCAAGTCCACGTTCTCGAACGATTTGTCTCTCAAGGGTTTGAAGATCGTTGTGGATGGGGCCCACGGCGCGGGGTATCACATCGCACCCGAGGTGTTCCACGAGTTGGGTGCCGAGGTGATCCGCATCGGTTGCGAGCCCGACGGTTTCAACATCAACAACGGTTTTGGCGCCACGGCTCCCGGGGCGCTCGTCGAGGCGGTCAAGGCCCACGGGGCCGACTACGGTGTGGCGCTCGATGGCGATGCCGATCGCCTGCAGATCGTCGACCGCACCGGACGCCTCTACAACGGCGACGAACTGCTGTACGTGATGGTCGCCGACCGTCTGGCGCAGGGCGAGGCGGTGCCGGGGGCGGTGGGCACGTTGATGACCAACATGGCCGTCGAGGTGGCACTGCAGCAGCGCGGCGTCGAGTTTGTCCGCGCCAAGGTGGGCGACCGTTATGTGCTGGAAGAACTGGCCAAGCGTTCGTGGCAACTTGGCGGCGAGGGCTCCGGCCACCTGCTGGCCCTGGACAAGCACACCACCGGTGACGGCATCGTCAGTGCCTTGCAGGTGCTCCAGGCTCAGCAGCGCAACGGTCGTTCGCTGGCCGAGATGCTGGAGGGGGTCGAGCTCTTCCCGCAGACGCTGATCAACGTGCGGTTGTCGGCCGGTGCCGACTGGAAGAACAGTGCAGCCCTGGAACAGGCGCAGCGGGATGTGGTGGCCGAGCTGGGGCAGACCGGCCGGATCCTGATCCGCGCTTCTGGGACGGAGCCTTTGTTGCGCGTCATGGTCGAGGCACGGGACGCGGCGCAGGCCCGCAGCTGTGCAGAGCGCTTGGCGGACGTGGTTCGCGCCTGCTGACGGATCGCACCGCATGCGGGGTTGACGTCCCCGTACACCCTCCGAAGCACCGCGGCACCGCCGCGGTTTTTTTGTGCCTTTTGTCCTCCTGGATGTCATCATGGGAAATGTGACGGCTCGGAAGTCGTTGTCATAAATCCCCCGCGTGTGTCACGCAACCGTCACAGAGACTTCGTACAGTCCTTGGCAGTCGGCACTGTTGCCGGAAACGCTGAAAGGGCGATTCATGAAGATCTCTGTGTTGGGCAAGGGCATCCTGGCCATGACCCTGGTCGGTGCGGCCAGCTTGGCTGCCGCTGAAGACGTCACCGGCGCTGGTGCATCGTTCCCTGCACCGATCTATGCGAAATGGGCCGATGCCTACAACAAGGCCACCGGCGTTCGCGTCAACTACCAGTCGGTCGGCTCCGGTGCCGGCATGAAGCAGATCAAGGCCAAGACGGTCGACTTCGGTGCCTCCGACGCGCCGCTGAAGGACGAAGAGCTGGCCAAGGACGGTCTGGTCCAGTTTCCCACCGTGATCGGTGGTGTGGTGCCGGTGGTCAACGTCAAGGGCGTGCAGCCGGGGCAGCTCAAGCTGACGGGGCAAGTGCTGGGTGACATCTACCTGGGCAAGATCAGCAAGTGGAACGATCCGGCCATCACGGCGCTGAACCCCGGTGTGGCTCTGCCCGAGCAGACCATCATGGTCGTGCGCCGAGCCGATGGTTCGGGCACCAGCTTCAACTTCACGCACTACCTGTCCAAGGTCAATGCCGAGTGGAAGGACAAGGTCGGCACCGGCACGGCGCCGAACTGGCCGGCGGGCATGGGTGGCAAGGGCAACGAGGGTGTGTCGGCCTACGTGCTGCGTCTGCAGGGTTCGATCGGCTACGTTGAGTACGCCTATGCCAAGCAGAACAAGATGTCCTACGTCCTGTTGAAGAACCAGGCCGGCAACTTCGTGGCTCCTGACGACGCGACCTTCAAGGCCGCGGCCGCCAACGCCGACTGGAACAAGTCCTTCTACCAAGTGTTGACTGAGCAGCCGGGCAAGGATTCCTGGCCCATCACCGCTGCCACCTTCATCATGATGCACACCGCCCAGGACAAGCCGGCCCAGGGCACCGCTTCCTTGAAGTTCTTCGACTGGGCCTATGCCAATGGCGACAAGATGGCCACGGAGCTGGAATACGTGCCGATGCCGGATGCCGTGAAGACGATCGTGCGCACCAAGGTGTGGGCGATGATCAAGGACGGATCGGGCAAGTCGGTCTACTCGAAGTAATCGGGTGCAGAGCTCAGGGAGGGGGTGTCCTGAACATGGTTCGGGGCGTGCCCCTCCCGACCCCTTTTTTGGAGGTATCGTGGCTGCCACCTTTCCTGCTGCGGTTCGCGAGCAATTGAACACTACCCATCGTCAATCGGGCTCCGGTGGCCCGAAGCGGTCCATGCGTGCGCCCTGGGCCGACATGTTGTTTGCCGGTTTGGCTCAGGGGGCGGCTTGGCTGACGCTGGCCCTGCTGGTCGGCATCATCCTTTCCCTGGTGTTCGGCGCGATGCCGGCCATCCGCGAGTTCGGTCTGTCGTTCCTGTGGACCAGCGAGTGGAACCCGCCTGAAGATCGCTTCGGCGGTCTGGTGATGATTTACGGCACGCTGATGACCTCGTTCATCGCGCTGCTGATCGCGGTGCCCGTGAGTTTCGGCATCGCACTGTTCCTGACCGAACTCTCTCCCGCCTGGCTCAAGCGCCCGCTGGGCACGGCCATCGAACTGCTGGCCGCGGTGCCTTCGATCGTTTACGGCATGTGGGGCCTGATGGTGTTCGGCCCGCTGTTGGGTGAATACGTCCAAGCACCGTTGTTGAACCTGTTTGACGGCGTGCCGGTGCTGGGCACGCTCTTCTCCGGTCCGCCGGTGGGCATCGGCCTGCTGCCGGCCTCGATCATCCTGGCCATCATGATCATTCCGTTCATCGCCTCGGTGATGCGCGACGTGTTCGAGGTGACGCCGCCCATGCTCAAGGAGTCGGCCTACGGACTGGGCTCGACGACCTGGGAAGTGGTCTACAAGGTGGTGCTGCCTTACACCAAGGGCGGTGTGATCGGCGGCGTCATGCTGGGTCTGGGTCGCGCCCTGGGTGAAACCATGGCCGTGACCTTCGTGATCGGCAACATGAACCAGTTCAGCTCCTTCTCCCTGTTCGAGCCGGGCAACAGCATCACTTCGGCGCTGGCCAACGAGTTCGCCGAAGCCGGTGCCGGTCTGCATCAGGCGTCGCTGATCTACCTGGGTCTGGTGCTGTTCTTCATCACCTTTGTCGTGTTGGCGCTGTCCAAGGTGCTGCTGGCGCAACTCAAGAAGAACGAGGGTCGCTGATGTCTTCCATCGCTGCATCCATCCACGCGGCGCGTCTGCCGATGCACCGCAAGCGCAAACTGGTCAACGCGGTGGCGCTGACCCTGTCGCTCGGTGCCATGGCTTTTGGCGTGTTCTGGCTGATCTGGATCCTCATCGAGACGGTGCACCAGGGGCTGGGCGGCATTTCGCTGGCCTTGTTTACCCAGATGACGCCCCCGCCTGAGGCCACCGATGGCGGTCTGGCCAACGCGATCTTCGGCTCGCTGCTGATGGTGACCTGCGCCACCCTGGTCGGCACCCCGATCGGTGTGCTTGCCGGGGTTTATCTGGCCGAGTACGGCCAGAAGGCTTGGTTGGGAAGTGTCGTGCGTTTCATCAACGACATTCTGCTGTCGGCGCCCTCCATCGTGATTGGCCTGTTTGTCTACTCTGCCTGGGTGGCGCGCATGAAGGCCTTCTCGGGCTTGGCCGGTGTGCTGGCCCTGGCGCTGATCGTGATTCCGGTGGTGATCCGCACCACGGAGAACATGCTGGCCCTGATCCCCAACGCGCTACGTGAAGCCGCCTACGCCCTGGGTACGCCCAAGTGGAAGGTCATTCTGTCGATCACGCTGAAGTCGGCCCGTGCCGGGGTGATGACCGGCATCCTGCTGGCCGTGGCCCGCATCGCCGGTGAGACGGCACCGCTGCTGTTCACCGCGCTGTCCAACCAGTTCTGGACGAGCAACCTCAGCGAGCCGATGGCCAGTCTGCCGGTCGTGATCTTCAAGTTCGCGATGAGCCCCTATGAGAACTGGCAGAAGCTGGCCTGGGCCGGGGTGTTCCTGATCACCGTGGGGGTGCTGACGCTCAACATCATTGCGCGCACCTTCTTCCGCAACAAGCACTGAGTTTTGTCGAGGTTCCCCATGGATGCCAAGGTCCAAACCCCCGTGGCCGAGAAGATCAAGCTCTCG
Organism: uncultured Sphaerotilus sp.; assembly: GCA_964422355.1. Taxonomy (GTDB): domain Bacteria; phylum Pseudomonadota; class Gammaproteobacteria; order Burkholderiales; family Burkholderiaceae_C; genus Sphaerotilus. Next base: position 6,403 of record CAYRBG010000064.1, read on the forward strand.
GTCAAGAACCTGAACTTCTACTACGGTCATTTCCACGCGTTGAAGAACATCAACATGGAACTGCCCGAGAAGAAGGTCACCGCCTTCATCGGCCCGTCGGGCTGCGGCAAGTCGACGCTGCTGCGCACCTTCAACCGCATGTTCGAGCTCTATCCCGAGCAGCGCGCCGAAGGTCAGATCCTGCTGGACGGCCAGGACATCCTGACCAGCAAGGAAGACGTCTCGCTGATCCGCGCCCGCGTGGGCATGGTGTTCCAGAAGCCGACGCCGTTCCCGATGTCGATCTACGACAACATCGCCTTCGGCGTGCGCCTGTTCGAGAACCTGCCGCGTGCCGAGATGGACGAGCGCGTCGAATGGGCCCTGCGCAAGGCGGCGCTGTGGACCGAGGTGAAGGACAAGCTCGACAAGAGCGGCTCGGGCCTGTCCGGTGGCCAGCAGCAGCGCCTGTGCATTGCCCGCGGCATCGCCATCAAGCCCGAGGTGCTGCTGCTGGACGAACCCTGCTCGGCACTGGATCCGATCTCCACCGGCAAGATCGAAGAGCTCATCGACGAGCTCAAGAGCGACTACACCGTGCTCATCGTGACGCACAACATGCAGCAGGCCGCCCGCTCGTCGGACTACACGGCCTACATGTACCTGGGCGATCTCATCGAGTTCGGCCCCACGTCCGAGATGTTCATGCGCCCGCAGCGCAAGGAAACCGAGGACTACATCACCGGCCGCTTCGGCTGATCGGCACGCAAAGGAGACACGAAAGATGTCCGACAAACACCTCGTCAGCCAGTTTGACCACGAGCTCAACGGCATCTCCACCCGTGTGCTGGAGATGGGCGGCATGGTCGAGTCGCAGGTGGCCCAGGCCATCTATGCCCTGACCCATTTCAGCAGCGAGACGGCCGCCCAGGTCATCCAGATCGAAGAGCGGGTGAACCAGCTCGAAATCGAGATCGACCGCGACCTCTCCGGCATCATCGCGCGCCGTCAGCCGACCGCCCGCGACCTGCGCCTGCTGATCGCCATTTCCAAGACCATCGGCAACCTGGAGCGGGTGGGGGATGAGGCCGCGCGCATCGCCCGAACGGTGCAGCGCCTGGTCAACACCGGGGTATCGAGTCGCCTGCGCCTGCCGGTGTCCGACGTGGCCCACGAGGCCCTGCTGGCCACCACGTCGCTGCGCAAGGCACTGGACGCCTTTGCCCGTCTGGACACGACCCAGGCCCTGGCCGTGATCAAGCAGGACAACGAGATCGACGCCGAGTTTGACGGTTTCATGCGCAAGCTCATCACCTACATGATGGAAGACCCGCGCACGATCTCCGCGTCCATCGATCTGGTGTTTGTGGCCAAGGCCATCGAGCGCGTCGGCGACCACGCCAAGAACCTGGCCGAGCAGATCATCTACATCGTCAAGGGCATGGATGTGCGCCACAACCCGCCCGATGCGATCGAGGACATGGTCCGTTGAATGCACAGCAGGGGAGTTGTTGAATCATGCGCATGACACGGGTGCTGGTCGTCGAAGACGAGATGGCCATTGCGGAACTCATCGCGATCAACCTGCGGCACGCCGGGTATGACGTGACGCTGGCTGCCACGGCCGAGCAGGCCCAGGCGGCGGTGGATGCGGTGTTGCCGGATCTGGTGCTGCTGGACTGGATGTTGCCCGGCGCGTCCGGCGTGACCCTGGCCAAGCATTGGCGTTCGGCCAGCCGCACGCGCGACCTGCCCATCATCATGCTGACGGCCCGGGCGGAAGAGGGCGACAAGGTCGTGGGACTGGATGCCGGCGCCGACGACTACCTCACCAAGCCGTTTGCCACCGGTGAGCTGCTGGCGCGCATCCGTGCCGTGTTGCGGCGCCGGGCGCCTGAGGCGCTGGACACGGCGGTGGATGTCGGTCCGCTGCGTCTTGATCCGGGCACCCGTCGTGTGACGCGCGAGGGTGAGGAGATCAAGGTCGGTCCGACCGAATTCCGCCTGCTGCATTTCTTCATGACCCACCCGGAGCGCGTGCACAGCCGCTCGCAGCTCCTGGACCGTGTCTGGGGGGACCACGTCTTCATCGAGGAGCGTACGGTGGACGTGCACGTCAAGCGCCTGCGTGAGGCGCTGGCTCCGGTGCAGTGCTCTCAGATGATTGAAACCGTGCGGGGGGCAGGGTACCGGCTGACGCAAGCTGCCCCCGCACCTTGAAGTTGATCGGGGTGTGATGGGCCTGGTGGTTTGGCGCCTGCTCATCGCCGTGCTGGCGATGTCGTTGGGGGCGGCGGTGGGCGGTTTGGTCGGCCGAGCCCTGGATGCCCCCTGGCTGGGGGCGTGGCTGGGTGCGGCGTTGGGGACGGTCCTGGCGTCCATGCGGGACATGGTTCGGGTCAGTCGCCTGATTCGCTGGCTGCGCGAGGGTGGAGAGGGGAGAGGGCCCCGCTCCGGCGAGCTGTGGGGAGAGCTGACCTACCGGTTCGAGCGCGCCCTGCGTTTTCGCGAGCGCGAGTTGCAGGATGAGCGCGAGCGCCTGGCGCGTTTTCTCTCCGCGATCGAAGCCTTGCCCAGCGGCTTGGTGCTGCTGGATGCGGACGAGCATGTGGTCTGGCTGAACACTCCCGCCGCGGATCACCTGGGGCTGCATCGGGAACGGGATGTGGGTCAGCGGATCACCAACCTTGTCCGTTCTCCGGCATTCGTGCATCTGCTTCAACAAGGGGATTACGCGGAGCCTGTCAGCATTCAGAACCACCAGAGCGGACTCACCTTGACTGTGCTGGTGCGGGCCTACGGTGAAGGGCTGAAGGTCGTCATCAGCCAGGACGTGACCGAACGCCTGCGTGCCGAAGCCATGCGGCGGGATTTTGTGGCCAACGTGTCGCACGAAATCCGCACGCCCTTGACCGTGCTGTCCGGCTTCGTCGAAACGTTGGCCCAGCTGCCTTTGAACGAGGTGGAGCGGGGGCGGGTGCTGACCCTGATGGCACAGCAGACCACCCGAATGCAAACCTTGGTGACCGACCTGTTGACGTTGGCTCGACTGGAGGGCAGTCCCCGACCGCCGGTGGACGTGTGGGTGTCGGTGAACACGCTGCTGCAGCAGGCGCAGTTGGAGGCGCAGGCCCTGTCCCAGGGGCGCCATCACATTGAATTTCAGCCCCCAGAATCGATCGGTTCTGCGGCTCTGGCCGGCGAACAGAGCGAACTGATGTCGGCCCTCAACAACCTCGTGAGCAACGCCGTGCGCTACACGCCCGACGGCGGTCGCATCGAGGTGTCATGGCGCAACGGTGAGCACGGGTCGGGGTGTCTGGAGGTGCGGGATTCGGGGCCGGGCATCGCGCGCGAGCATCTGCCGCGCATCACCGAACGCTTCTATCGGGTCGACGGCAGCCGTTCGCGGGACACCGGGGGGACCGGGCTGGGCCTGTCCATCGTCAAGCACGTGGTGCAGCGCCATGGGGCCGAGCTCCAAGTCGAGAGCGAGCCGGGCAAGGGATCGGTGTTCCGCCTGGTGTTTCCGGCCTTGCGGGTGAAGACCTCGCCGTTGGCGCCCATGGTGCCGACTTTTCCGGAATCGGGTACTGATCTGCCGTCGCTCTCGTCCTGACGAGCCCGCGATCGTGGCTGCCGGCGATCTCGGTCAGGGGGTGCGGCGATAGACGTAGAAGACTTCGCTGCGGTCGGTGGGGCGGCGTTTCTTGGCCACCAGGGTCCAGCCGTCCGGAACCTGCAGATGTTGGTCGGGCACCGGGCGGTTGATGCGCTCGGAGCGTGTCAGCAGCATCCAGTCGCAGCGGGGCTCTGCCTCGCGGGTCAGTTTCCAGCGGCCCAGCGCTTCCAGTGCGGCCACCTGGGGGCGCTCGGCCTGCGGCACGGCCAGACAGGCCTCGCTGGGAATGACGCGCTCCAACTGTCGCATCAGCGGGTTATAGCTGCGTGCATAGTCCAGCAGCGGCAGCCACAGCGTCATCAGCAGCAGCCACATCAACGAAACGCCGCCGGCCGGCAGCACCAGGCTCTTCCACAGGGCCGGTCGGTGCTGGGAGGTGCGCCAGCGCACGAGCCACAGCCAGGCCAGTGAACCGCACGCCGCGATGGCGAATTCGATCGGGTGAAACCGATGTACGAATCCGGGGGCCAGCCGCTCGATGTTGATCGCGGGCTGGGCGGGCCATCCGGTCTGCACCGATGCATAAATCACCCACAGCGTCAGCGCGGCGATGCTGAAGAAAAAGACAGAGAACCAGTCGATCGGTGCACTCACGCTGCGCTTGAGCGTGGGCAGCGAGAAAGCGGCCAGCACCGCCAGCGCGGGCAGCGACAGCATCAGCGCCCGGTCCGAGGCCCCCATCGCGGCACTGGCCCCCACCGTGATCGCCAACGTGACCAGGGGAATCAGCAGGTGGTGTTGCGTGATCTGGCGTCGCCAGCGCCACAGGGTCCAGGCCGCCAGCGGCCACACTGGCCACATGAACCACAGTGCAAGTTTGAAGATGCCCAGGGCCGCGGTCGGCTCGCCCAGCCGTGACCGCCATGCGCCGACTCCGAACGCCAAGTCCACCGCGAGAAACAGCCCTACCGCAATCCAGATCACCAGAGACCGCGTGGACAGGTGTGTGGACCGAAGCACCAAGACGACGGACGCGAGACCCAACAGCAGAGCGGTGGTGGCGGCACCACTGGCGGCCAGCACCGGCAAGGCCAGTGTCACGGACAGGGCACTTTGCCAGCGTCGGTGGCGGCTGGAGGCCACGCCATACAGCCAAGCGGACACGCCGGCGAGCTGCACCAGTTCCGGCGTGGTCTCATGCCCCAGCTGCAACAGGCCGAGCGGCGCAATCAGGGCCAGCACCGCGGCGTCGGCCATGGTGCGGGCGTAGTCCACCCGAGGGGCTTCGCCGCCGAAGGCAAAGGGCAGGGGCTGCGCCTCGTCGGTCAGGGCCAGATGAAAGGCGGCGTACCACGTGAAGAACAGTGCTGCGGCCAACATCGCCGTGAAGGGCAGGCGCGCGGCCAGTGCCGGGTCGATCCACGACCCCAGAAGGTTCACCGACCAGGCGCCCAGCCAGTAAGGCAGTGCGCTGCCCTCGCTGTCAAATCCGGCGATGGCCGGGTGCCACCAGGACGAGTCGCCCCGCACCAGGCTGCGGATGAAGCCGAAGGCCGTGATGTCCGCGTTTTTCCACGCGTCCCGGTACAGAACCCCGGGAAGGACATAGGCTGCGCAGAACAGCCACAGCACCACGCGGGGCAGGCGCTGCGCCGCGCGCTGGGTCACGAGAGCGGGATTGGGGGAGTTCACGGGCAACGCGGGGCCTTTGAAAAGGCGGGGGCGAGCTTCAAAAACTGCCAGCTTAACGGCCTGCAGGCCCTTGCTCAGCAGCGGCTGTTGTAAAACAAATATAAAAAAAGGCAGCCTGAGCTGCCTTCCTTCGGGTTCGAGACCGGCTTACTTCTTGATGCCGACCTTGAACTTGTTGCGGAACTTCTCGACGCGGCCGCCCAGGTTGTCCACGCTCTTTTGCTGGCCGGTGTAGAACGGGTGCGTTTCGCTGGTGGTTTCCAGCTTGAACAGCGGCAGTTCGCGGCCATCGTCCATCGTCACGGTTTCGCGGGTCGGAGCGCACGAGCGCGTCACGAACTTGAAGCCGTTGGACAGGTCCACGAAGCACACTTCGCGGTAGTTCGGGTGGATGCCTTCTTTCATGGGTGCCTCGCTGTGATGCCGGGAGCCACACTGCACACCATGCGCAGGCACTTTCCGACAGCGGAAAAACAAAGATTATAGCGCTGGAATCAACCGCCTCTGCGCATCAGGTCGAAGAAGTCGAGGTTGTTCTTGGTGGACTTCATCTTGCTGAGGATGAACTCCATTGCCTCGATCTCGTCCATCGGGTAGAGCAGTTTGCGCAGGATCCAGGTCTTTTGCAGGATCTCGGACTTCAGCAGCAGCTCTTCGCGGCGGGTGCCCGACTTGTTGAGCAGGATCGACGGGTAGACGCGCTTCTCGGCCATGCGACGGTCCAGGTGGATTTCGCAGTTGCCGGTGCCCTTGAACTCTTCGTAGATCACCTCGTCCATGCGCGAGCCGGTGTCGACCAGCGCCGTGCCGATGATGGTCAGCGAGCCGCCTTCCTCGATGTTGCGTGCCGCGCCGAAGAAGCGCTTGGGGCGCTGCAGGGCATTGGCGTCCACACCACCGGTCAGCACCTTGCCGGAGCTGGGCAGCACGTTGTTGTAGGCACGGGCCAGGCGGGTGATCGAGTCCAGCAGGATGATCACGTCCTTCTTGAGCTCTACCAGGCGCTTGGCGCGCTCGATCACCATTTCGGCCACCTGCACGTGGCGGGCGGCCGGCTCGTCGAAGGTGGAGGAGATGACTTCGCCGCGCACGGTGCGCTGCATTTCGGTCACTTCTTCCGGGCGCTCG
>CAYRBG010000065.1:0-12810 GCA_964422355.1 uncultured Sphaerotilus sp.
AAGCTCGCCGCCGACCTGATCAAGCGCATCCAGCAGATCGCCCCGGGCACGCACATCGAGAAGGTGGTCGTGAGCGAGGCGGGCGCCTCGGTCTACTCGGCGTCGGAATTCGCCTCCAAGGAGCTGCCGGATCTGGACGTGAGCCTGCGCGGCGCGGTGTCCATCGCCCGCCGGCTGCAGGATCCGCTGGCCGAACTGGTCAAGATCGACCCCAAGAGCATCGGCGTGGGCCAGTACCAGCACGACGTCAACCAGAGCGAGCTGGCGCGCACGCTGGGCACCGTGGTCGAGGACTGTGTGAACTCGGTGGGCGTGGACCTGAACACGGCGTCGGCGCCGCTGCTGTCGCGCGTGTCGGGCCTGAGCGCCACGGTGGCCGCCAGCATCGTGCGCTGGCGCGATGCCAACGGCGCCTTCCGCAACCGCAAGCAGCTGCTGGACGTCTCGGGCCTGGGCCCCAAGACCTTCGAGCAGGCGGCAGGATTCCTGCGCATCCGCGACGGCGACAACCCACTGGACATCACCGGCGTGCACCCGGAAACCTACCCGGTCGTCGAGAAGATGCTGGCGGCCACCGGCAAGCCCGTGGGCGAGCTGATGGGGCGCACGGACGTGCTCAAGGCGCTCAAGCCCGAGGCCTTTGCCGACGAGAAGTTCGGCGCCATCACCGTCAAGGACATCCTGGGCGAGCTGGAAAAGCCGGGCCGCGACCCGCGCCCGGACTTCAAGGTGGCCCGCTTCAACGACGGCGTCGAGGACATCAAGGACCTGACCGAAGGCATGGTGCTCGAGGGCACGGTGTCCAACGTGGCGCAGTTCGGGGCCTTCGTGGATCTGGGCGTGCATCAGGACGGTCTGGTGCACGTGAGCCAGTTGAGCAACAAGTTCGTCAGCGACGCCCGTGAGGTGGTCCGCACCGGTGACATCGTCAAGGTGAAGGTGCTGGAAGTCGACGTGGCCCGCAAGCGCATTTCTCTGACGATGAAGCTGGATGCGGCCCCAAGCAAGGGTGCGGGCAAGTCGGACAACAGCTTCCGCCCGGCGGGCCGAGGTGAGCGCGTGTCCCACGCCGGTCACGGATCGGGCGGTGGGCGCGGAGCATCCTCCCAGCCCGCAGCGGGTGGCGCGATGGCCGCGGCGTTTGCCAAGCTGCAGCAGGGGCGCCGCTGACGCCCTAAGGCGTCGTGGCCACAGCCGTTTCGCAACAGGCATGATGGGGCCCCAGGATCGGATCGAGGTGTGAGCATTCCTTCGTCGACACAGAAGCCCCCTCAGGGCGACCGGAGCGCCGAGCCGGCGCGCCCATCGGGGTCACGCGAACGCGCCTGGCGCATTGCCGGCGTGGCAGGGGCGACCGTGCTCGTGGCCACCATCGGTCTGGTGGCGCTGCCGTCGCTGGCCGGCCCCGGCCTGTTCCCGGAGCTGCCGCCGCTGGACCGCGTGACGGCCTATCAGCCGCGCCAGCCGCTGCAGGTCTACACCCGGGACGGCGTCGAGATCGCCCAGTTCGGCTCCGAGCGCCGGCAGTTCGTGCCGATCGCGCAGATCCCCAAGCTGCTGCAGGACGCCGTGATCGCGGTCGAGGATGCGCGCTTTCGGGAGCACCACGGCATTGATCCGATCGGCATTGCCCGTGCCGTCGTGGCGGCAGCCACCGGTGGGCGACGCCAGGGGGCGTCCACCATCACGCAACAGGTGGCGCGCAACTTCTATCTGACCCAGGAGCGCACGCTGGAGCGCAAGCTCAAGGAGGCGGCGCTGGCCGTGCGCATCGAGCAAAAGCTCAGCAAGGAACGCATCCTGGAGCTGTACATGAACCAGATCTTCCTGGGTCATCGGGTGTACGGTTTTGCGGCGGCGTCGCAGTTCTACTTCGGCAAGCCGATGGCGCAGTTGACGCTCGCCGAGGCGGCGGTGCTGGCGGGCTTGCCGCAGAACCCGGTCTACGCCAATCCGGTGACCAACCTGGACCGGGCGGTGCAACGCCAGCGTGTGGTGCTGGGGCGCATGCGCGATACCGGCGTGATCACCTCGGCCCAGTTCGAAACCGCCAAGGCGCAGAAGATCCAGGTGCGCTCTTCGCTGCAGGTGGAGGTCCACGCCGAGCACGTGGCCGAGATGGCCCGCAAGGCCGTGTTCGACCGCTACGGCGACCGGGTCTACCAGGAAGGTTTCAAGGTCTACACCTCGCTGATCTCCAGCGACCAGCAGGCGGCGTGGACCGCCTTGCGCAAGTCCTTGCTGGACTACGACCGCAAACAGCCTTGGCGCGGCCCGGAGTCCCACGAGGAACTGGCAGCCAACGTCGAGCCGGGCAGCCCCACCATCGGACAGTTGCTCAAGGACCAGCGCGACGACGAGGATCTGCGCGTGGCCCTGGTGCTGCAAGCCTCCCCATCGGACGTGACGGCCCAGCTGGCCACAGGCGAGGTGGTGCGCCTCGACGCCGGGGGGCTGGCCTGGGCCAAGGCGGCGCTGCAGCCCAAGGCCAAGGCGCCCTTGGCCCTGCGGCGAGGAGCCGTGATCCGGGTGATGAAGGCCGGCGCAGGCTGGACGCTCACGCAGTGGCCGGAAGTGCAGGGCGCTTTTGTCTCCATGGACCCGGCCACCGGGCGCGTGCGTGCGCTGGTGGGCGGTTTCGACTTCACCCGGCAGCAGTTCAACCACGTGACACAAGCCTGGCGTCAACCGGGGTCGAGCTTCAAGCCCTTCCTCTACTCGGCGGCGCTCGAGCGGGCCGTGATGCCTTCGACGCTGGTCTACGACGGCCCGATGGACACCCTGGGGTCGTGGCAACCGCAGAACAGCGATGGCCGCTACGACGGGCCGCTCAACCTCAAGCAGGCGCTGTCCCGGTCCAAGAACATGGTCAGCATCCGCCTGACGCAGTACGTCGGCGTCAACGATGCGCGACAGTGGGCCGCGCGCTACGGCTTCGACGCCGACCGTCAGCCCGACAACCTCACGCTGGCTCTGGGCGCGGGCAGCGTCACGCCGCTGCAGATGGTCGGCGCCTACAGCACCCTGGCCAACGGCGGCTACCGCGTGACGCCGACGCTGATTGAGCGCATCGTCGATGCCCAGGGCAAGACGCTGTGGCAGTCGCCGGCCTCGGTGCCGTTGACGGCCGACACGCGGGCCGTCCCGGAGCGCAACGTATTCATCGTCAATTCGCTGCTGCAGGAAGTGACGCGCTCCGGCACCGCCGCCCGTGCACAGGCGCAGCTCAAGCGACCGGACCTCTACGGCAAGACCGGCACGACCAACGATGCGGTGGACGCCTGGTTCGCCGGCTTTCAGCCCAGTGTGGTCGCCGTGGCCTGGATCGGTTACGACGACCCGCGCAGTCTGGGCGCGCGGGAGTCCGGCGGCGGCTTGGCCTTGCCGGTGTGGATCGGCTACATGGAGCACGCCTTGCGCGGGGTGCCGGTGGCGACCGCCAAGCCGCCCGAGGGGGTGATCCAAGGGCCCGATGGCTTGTGGTCGTACGTTGAACTGGCCGGTGGAGGCTCGCTCTACGGTCTCGGGCTGCCGCCCGAGGGCGTGGGGTTGCCGGCCAATGATGGCGTTGTCCCGGATGCAGCCTCGGCGCCACCGGTGCCGACCGCTCCTGCGCCCCGACCATTGACTGTGCCGTCGCCGACGTCCGGCAACCCCGCGCGTCTTCCTTGACGCCTGCAACGCGGCATTTCCAAAGTGAAGGCAATGATGTCGGCCCTGGACGATCCCCGACTGACTCCTCAGATGCGCGACCTGCTGGCCCGTATGGCACGGGTGCAACGCCCCGGTTTCCATGAGCTGAAGCCCGCTCAGGCGCGTTCGTCCTACCGCGTGGTGGCCGAGGTGCTCGACTTTCCCCGCGCCCCGCTGGACCGGGTCGAGGACGTGGTGCTGGATCTGGGCGCGGGCGGCGAGCGCAAGGCGCGCCTGTACGCCGCCAGTGGAGACCGCCTGCCGGTGCTGCTGTATCTGCACGGCGGCGGATTTGTGGTGGGCGGGCTGGAGACCCACGACAGCCTGTGCCGCCAATTGGCTCTGCGCAGCGGTGCGGCCGTGCTGGCCCTGGACTATCGGCTTGCGCCCGAACACCGCTTCCCGGCGGCCTACGACGATACGGTGGGGGCGCTTCAGGCCCTGAGCCGGATCGCCAAATCCCGGGGCCTGGACGGCGACCGCATCGCGCTTGGCGGCGACAGCGCCGGGGCCACGCTGTCGGCCTCGGCGGCCCTGTGGGCGCGCGACGCCCGCTTTGAACTGGCCCTCCAGGCGCTGATCACCCCCGGCACGACGCCTCACGCCGACACCGACTCCCACCTGCGTTTCGCCCGTGGTTACCTGCTCGACCGCGAATCGCTCCTGTGGTTTTTTGACCAGTACATCGACTGGGAAGACCGTGTCGACCGGCGTTTTGCCCCTCTGATTGAAGACGATCTGGACGGTGTGGCGCCGGCCTGGATCGGCTTGGCCGAATGCGATCCTCTGGTCGACGAGGGCCAGGCTTATGCCGACCGCCTGAGGATGGCCGGCGTGTCCGTGGACCTGGAGGTCTACCGCGGTGTGACACACGACTTCATCAAGCTCGGCAAGGCCCTGCCGGAGGCTGACCATGCGCAGGCTTCGCTGGCGCAGTCGCTGCGTCGGGCCCTGGAGCTGGGCGACTGAAAAGTCGGACCGTGTTGCGTCGCCCAACCTGAGCCGGTGACAAGCCGGCTTGGCACGACGACGGGATGTTCAGCGCGTGGTGGGCTTGAGCAGGCTGCGCACGCGCGGCCGAACGGTGCGTGTGGCCGGTGCAGCCGAGGCGGAAACCAGGGAAGGCCCGTCGTCGTCGATGCCCACGCTGGGTCCATCGGTCACAGGGGAGGTCAGATCGGCCGCGACCGACGCCACCGGCACCTGGATCGGCTGTGTTTCGTAGCGCGGTGGCCAGTCTTTGACGACCGAGCGGCGCATCAGGGCCATGCCGGCGCCCGCCGGGTAGCTGCGCTCGAACACATGGGTCTGCAGAGTGCGCCCCACGCGCTCGGAGATGATCACGGTCGAGCTGCGCGTGCCGTAGCGGCCGTCCGCCGTGCGCACGAAGGCCGGGGAGAGCTGGCGCTCCAGCTCCAGGCCGACCCCCGTCACCGGCAAGGTCTCGTCCGGTGCCACCGTTCGGTGCGAGAGAGCACCCAGCAAGCGCTGACACAGCGCATCGACCGAGCCGTCTTCTTCATGCTCGGTCAGGGCATCGCCCAGGTGCTGCTTGAGCAGGGTGACCTTGGGCCACGGGTCGTCCAGCAGGCCGTTGGATACGCCGTGGATGCCTTTTTCCAGTCGGCGCGCAAACCGCGAACGGTTGGACATCCAGTGGCATTCGCCCCGCGCGAAATCGGCCGCGATGAAGTTGAAGCCGTTGTGCCCCATCAGGGACGAACGCACCCAGAACTTGTCGGGGGGCATTTCGCCAGTGAGCCATTGCGTGACGATGGTGCCGCGGCTGGGCGCACGGGGCTCATGCTTGGAAGGCTCGCGGATGTTGGTCAGCAGACCCAGCCTCCCCGAGGTGCTCAAGCCCAGCCATGTGCCACCTGCATCGAGATCCCGCCCGGAGAGCACTTCCGGTCCCCGATCATGCGGCCGCCACCAGCCCAGGCGGGCGGTGGGACGGTCGTGAAACTCATCCCGATTGGCCGCAATCACGAGCGGAAAGCGGCGGGTCATGTCCAGTGCAACAACGGCCAAGCACATCTTGATTCTTGCAGGCCCACACCATCGGGCCATGCAGGCTGAAGATGGTACTTAACTCGCCGGTGCTTCGTGTGGCAGTGTGTAAGGCAAGGGCGTGATGGACAGCACTGCTCCGTCGGCGGCACCGAGGTGCAGCGAGCCGCTCTCCAGCGTGCCGATCTTGAGTTCGGCCAGGATCAGCGAAGAACCGTCGACCTGGCGTGCCGCTTGAGCGACCATGCCGGCCGGCTGCGCCGGATCGGCGCTCCAGAACACCGGCTGGCCGGGCGTCGCGTCGGCCGCTCCCTGCAGCAGAATGCCACGGCGCTTGAGCTTGCCCAGGTACTGGCTGCGCGCCACCACCTCCTGGCCGGGGTAGCACCCCTTCTTGAAGTCCACACCGCCGACAAGCTCGTAGTTGAGCATCTGCGGCACGAAGGCGCCGCTGGTGGCCGCCACGACGGACGCCACACCGGAGGCCACGTCCAGCCATTGCCAGGTGGTGGCGTCCAAGCCACTCCCGGCCACGGCCAGCAGCGCGTCGACCTTGTCGTTGGGGCCGATCCACAGCCAGCGGGCTGTGCCCGCACCCTCGGGCAGTCGTACCACCAAGGCGCCTTCGTGATCCAGCTTGTCCCAGACCGAAAGTTCGGCGGCGCCCGGAGGCAGCGCTGCAGCACCGGCCGCACCGGCCACACCCACGCAACACAGGTCATCGGCCACCGCCAGCTTGGCCTTGGCGCGCATCACGAACATCGACAGGCGCTTGACCGCGGCCGCCATCACGTCGGCCGCACAGACCATCAGCACATCGCCCTCGGTTGTCTTGGCGTACACGAAGCTCGCCAGCATGCGGCCCTTGGCATCGCAGTAGGCGGCCAGCCGGGCATGCTGTGCGTCCAGCTTCTTGACGTCGTTGCTGAACTGACCATGCAGGAAATCGACGGCGTCCGCACCGCTGGCGCGAACGACCGAGCGGTCATCAAGCCGGCAGGCCCCGCCGGGACCGCTGAAGGAGAGGGGAGTGGAGGAGGGCGCGTTCATGGGCTCATTATCATGAGCACCAGTGCCGTTGTGGCGTCATCGGGTATTGAGCGGTTTGAGTGCAACTTCTTCTCGCGGCCGGAACACCGGCTGGATCGTGCTGGCAGCGGCGGTGGCCGTGGCCGGAGGTGTCGCTGCGTCGGTCGGACTGTGGCTGAATCGGCCCTTGACGCTGTCCGCACCGACCGTGTCGGTGGAAGTGGAGCCGGGCCGTTCTCCGCGGCAAGTTGCGCAGGACCTGATTGCCGCCGGCGTGCAGACGTCACCGATGTGGCTGCAGCAGTGGTTCCGCTGGTCCGGCAAGTCCGCCCGCATCCGTGCCGGCAACTATGAGTTCGAGCAGGGGGTCACGCCGATCTCGCTGCTCGACAAGCTGGTGTCGGGCGACGAGGTGCTGTCCCGCGTGCGCTTCATCGAAGGCTGGACCTTCCGCCAAGTGCGCGCCGAACTGGCCCGCCACACCGACCTCAAGCCCGACACCGCGACCTTGGACGATGCCGCCGTGATGGCGGCCGTCGGTGCTTCCGGCTTGGCGCCGGAAGGGCGTTTCTTTCCAGACACCTACACCTACGGCCGCGGCACCAGCGACGTAAAAGTGCTGCGCCGTGCCTACGAGGCCATGCAGCGGCAGATCGAGGCCGCGTGGGCCCAGCCTCGGGCGACGGATGCCCCCTTGCGTTCTCCAGACGAGTTGCTGACCCTGGCGTCCATCGTCGAAAAGGAAACCGGCCGCCCCGAGGACCGGGCGCAGATTGCCGGCGTCTTCCTCAACCGCCTGAAGATCGGCATGCCGTTGCAGACCGATCCCAGCGTGATCTACGGTCTGGGTGCGGCGTTCGACGGCAACCTCAAGCGTGTGCATCTGCAGACCGACGGCCCCTACAACACCTACACCCGCAAAGGTCTGCCGCCCACGCCCATCGCCATGCCGGGCAAGGCCGCGCTGCATGCCGTGGCTCAGCCGCAAGCCACTTCAGCGCTGTACTTTGTGGCCCGCGGCGACGGCAGCAGTGAGTTCAGCACCACGCTGGCCGATCACAATCGCGCCGTGCAACGTTTTCAATTGGGAGGGCGCAAGCCTTGAGCGCACCCGCATCGGAAACCGGATCCTTGTCGGGTCCGGCCGGACGCTTCATCACCGTCGAAGGCATCGACGGCGCCGGCAAGACCACACACGTCGAGGCCGTGGCCCAGCGTTGGCGCGACCGCGGTCTGGAGGTCGTGCGCACCCGCGAACCCGGCGGCACGCCGCTGGCCGAACGCTTGCGCGAACTGGTTCTGAACCAGTCCATGGACGCATTGACCGAAGCCCTGCTGGTCTTCGCCGCTCGCCGCGACCACCTGCAGCAGGTGATCGAGCCGGCTTTGGCGCGGGGGGCCGTGGTGCTGTGCGACCGCTACACGGACGCCACCTTTGCCTATCAAGGAGGCGGCCGCGGCTACGACTGGACCGTGCTGAGCCAGCTCGAAGCCTGGGTGCAGCAGGGGCGCCAACCCGATCTGACCCTGTGGTTCGATCTGGATCCAGAGATTGCCGCTGCTCGCAGAGCCGCGGCGCGTGCCGCCGACCGTTTCGAGGCACAGGATCTGGACTTTTTCCAACGTGTTCGTGCGGGCTACGCACGCCGCTTCGGCGGGCAGCCCCAACGGGTGGCATGCATAGACGCCGGCACGACGCCCGAAGCTGTGGCCGCCCAGATCGCGACCCACCTGGAGGCCCGCGGATGGTGACCCGAGCCCGATCCGGCACTGAAAACCTGCCGCGTTTTGCCGGTGCCCAGACTGCCGCACTCCCTTGGCTGGTCAAGCCGCTCCAGGAGGCGCTGACCACCGCGCAGGGCCACGCCCTGCTGGTGCGCGGTCCGCAAGGGGTCGGACAGCTGTCGTTTGCGCTGGCCTTGGCCCAGGCTTGGCTTTGCGAAACCGATGCGTCCGAGCGGGAAGGGGGCCTGGCCTGCGGCCGTTGTTCCGCCTGCCACTTGGTGGACGAGCGCACCCATCCGGACCTGATGATCGTTGTCCCCGAAACCCTGCGTGGCGAGCTGGGGCTGGACGGTGACGAAGGCGGCAGCGCGTCGGACGACGACGGCAAGAAGCGCAAGCCCAGCCGGGAGATTCGTGTCGAGCAGATCCGAACGGCGCTGGATTTCGCGGCCCTGACGGCCTCGCGGGGCAACCGCAAAGTACTGGTGCTGCACCCCGCCGAGGCGTTGAACACCGTCGCCGCCAACGCGCTGCTCAAGACGCTGGAAGAACCGCCCGGCGCCATGCGCTTCGTGCTGAGTTGCGGTGCGCCGGATCAGCTGTTGCCCACCATCCGCAGCCGCTGCCAGGATTGGCCGCTGCAGGCGCCCGATCGGGCCGCGGCGCTGCAATGGCTGCAAGAGCGGGGCGCGGCTGACGCAGAGGTGCTGCTGGATGCATCCGGCCACCAGCCGCTGCAGGCCCTGGCACTGGCCGAGCAAGGACTCGGTGGTGCGGTCTGGAGGGAGTTTCCGGCCTCGGTGGCACAAGGTGTGTTGCCTCAAACCTCGGCCTGGACCGTCCCCAGTTTGGTCGACGCCCTGCAGAAGCTCTGTCACGACGCCCTGTGCGTGAGCCTGGGCGCCGCGCCGCGCTACTTCACGCATGCCACTCGTGTGCCGCAGGGCGATGTCTGGCGCCTGACGGCATGGGGCGCCGACCTGCGCCGCGCGTCCTCCCGCGCCTCCCACCCCTGGCACGCCCCCCTGGCACTGGAAGCGCTCATCGCCCAGGCCCGAGAAGCCCTGCACACGGGTGGCCCGGCAGGGCGGGGGATTGCCCGATAAACTCAGCGCATGTTCTCCGAAGCCACCACCCCGAGTGGACCGCCCGCTGCCCCGCGTCCGAGCGTCATCCAGCTCGTGTTTCGGGAAAAGGGCTCGCTTTACGCTGCCTACGTGCCGCTGTTTTCCGATGGCGGACTGTTCGTGCCGACACAGCGCGAATACCAGCTCGGCGACGACGTCTATCTGCTGCTGACGCTGCCCGACGACCCGCAGCGCTACCCGGTGGCCGGCAAAGTGGCCTGGATCACCCCGGCCAATGCCTCGGGCGGCCGCACGCAAGGCGTGGGGGTTCGTTTTCCGCCCGACGAGAAGTCGCGCATGCTCAAGGCGCGCATCGAAGAACTGCTGGGCACCGCCCTGCAATCGACGAAGCCGACGCAAACGCTCTGACCGATTGATGTATTTCGACACCCACTGTCACCTGAATTTCCCCGAACTCCAGGTACGGCTGCCCGACATCCTGTCGGACATGGCGCAGGCCCAAGTCAGCCGGGCCGTGTGCATTTCAACGACGCTGGAGGAATTTCCGGCCGTGCTTGACCTGGCGCACCGCCACGATCACCTCTGGGCCACCGTCGGCGTGCATCCCGACAACGAAGGCGTGCAGGAGCCGACGGTCGATGACCTGGTGGAGCGCGGGCGCGATCCGCGCATCGTCGCCGTGGGCGAAACCGGTCTGGACTACTACCGCATCGGCGACCGCTCCCTGGCCGACATGGCGTGGCAACGCGATCGTTTGCGTGTGCACGTTCAGGCCGCCAAGATGTTGGACAAACCGTTGGTGGTCCACACCCGCAGCTCCGCAGCCGACACGCTGGCCATCCTGAAGGAAGAAGATGCCTCGTCCGTCGGTGGGGTGTTTCACTGCTTCACCGAAACCCTGGAGGTGGCGCGGGCAGCGCTTGACCAGGGCTTCTACATCTCGTTCTCCGGCATCCTGACCTTCAAGAACGCCAAGGAGCTCAAGGAAGTGGCGGCCTACGCGCCGCTCGACCGCTGCCTGATCGAGACCGACAGTCCGTACCTGGCGCCCGCGCCACACCGGGGCAAGACCAACACACCTGCGCTGGTGCCCTTCGTGGCAGCCGAGCTGGCCCGCCTGAAGAACCTGCCGGTGGAAACCGTGGCGGAGCAGACCACGGCCAATGGTTGCCGGCTCTTCAAGATCGCTGCGTGATCACCGGGGAGGTGTTTCGCCTCTCTGATGATCATTTGACATAATATTCATTGTCATGCTTATTGAATGAGGGCACGAAAACACCCAGCCTTGTTACGCCGTAACAGATTCATTTCGCAGCCGTGTATGCCTGCCACTCTGGTGAAAATGGGCTCAGCGACTTCAGCACATCCTGATCGGCGGTGCGCACCAGTCGTTCCAACATCTCGCGCTGACTGACGCCATGGTGCTTGGCCAAGCGCTGCAATGCGTAACTGGTGTCAGCGGACACCCAGGTGTTGAGGCGCTTGTCACCGAGTTGACCGGCCGTGGCACGGCCGGCTCGGTATTTGGCTTGTCGCTCCGCGGTGGACATGGCCATGATAAGGATCCGTTACGCAGTCACATCGCTAGGCCAGTTCTCGCAGCGGATGCACCTGCGCCGGCCACGGGCTCGCGAAGTACCTGGCGACCATCTCCGGCGTCACGTCCGATGCATGGGATGGATTCCAGCGTGGCTGGTGGTCTTTGTCGACCGCGAGTGCCCGGATGCCTTCCAGCGATTCGCCTGCCGTGCCCGGACGCAGGTGCAGGCAATTGCGCATCAGGTCGCGCTCCATGCGCAGATCTTCGCCCAAGGTCATGTGGCGGGCCCGGCGCACCTGCTCCAACGCCACCGCCATCATCAGCGGTGAGCGCTTGGACAAGACGGACAGGATGTGCGCTGCGTGAGGGTCGACGTCCGAAGCCAAGGAATCCAGGATGCTCTGCAAGGTCGGACGACTGAAATGCCCGTCGATCCACTCGAGTCGGGTCGGCAGGACGGCTTCATCCGGGGTGACTGCGTCCTTTCGAACAGCGTCTACCAGCGCCTCGGCCGATACCAAGGTCGGATCCGACAGGCGCTCCAACAGCGTTGGCAGATCCTGGCTGCGCCACTGCTCGTCGGCCAGGCCGATGGCGATCGCGTCGGACGCCCCCAAGATTTCTCCGGTCAAGGCCAGGTATTCGCCCAAGTGACCCAGACAACGGCTCAGGAACCAGCCGCCACCCACGTCGGGAAACAGACCGATCAGCGTCTCGGGCATGGCCAGCTTGCTGTGCTCGGTCACCACGCGCACCGTTGCGCCCTGGCTGATGCCCATGCCTCCGCCCATGCACACGCCGTCCATCAATGCGATGTAAGGCTTGCGGTAGTGGTGGATGAGGTGGTTGAGGGCGTATTCCTCGGTGAAAAAATCCTCCACGCGGGGATCACCGGCCAATACGCCCTGATGGAAGAAGCGGATGTCTCCCCCGGCGCAGAAAGCCGGGGGCTTGCCTTCTCGACCTGCACCTTGAACCAGCACGCCCAGCACGTGTTCATCACGCAGCCAGTGCAGCAGGCATGCGGTCAGATCGCGCACCATGGGCAGCGTCAACGCATTCAGGGCGCCCGGCCGATGAAGCGTAAGCACACCCAGTCGTCCGCACACGTCTGCGAGGACGGCACCGTCAGAAACCAGGGAAGGCAGTGGCAGGGCTTGAGTCACAACGGGGCTCCGAGTTGGCGACCGCCCTATTCTGCCCAGTTCACCGCCTGACTCGAAGTCCGCCGGCACCTTGCTGCCGTGAAACCACGCACCGGCGGATCAGGACCAGAGCTCCGCGGGTTTCCTGATGGCACGTGACGAGGTCGGCGCTTCTCTGCAAGAGGGCGCCGACACCGTCGTCAAGACAGCCCGGATGAGGCTCAAGCGCCAGCGCGAGCAGCGCGCTTGCGCTCGTTTTCCGACAGGAAGCGCTTGCGCAGGCGTACCGACTTCGGCGTGATCTCGACCAGCTCGTCGTCGTCGATGAAGTCCACGCCGTATTCCAGCGTCAGGTCGATCGGCGGCGTGATCTTGATCGCATCTTCCTTGCCGCTGACGCGGAAGTTCGTCAGCTGCTTGGTTCGGGTGGCGTTGACCACCAGGTCGTTCTCGCGGCTGTGGATGCCGACGATCATGCCTTCGTAGACGGGGTCGTTCGGCTTGACGAACATGCGGCCGCGGTCGTCGAGCTTGCCCAGGGCGTAGGTGAAGATCTCACCGTCGTCCATGGAGATCAGCA
>CAYRBG010000066.1:0-12774 GCA_964422355.1 uncultured Sphaerotilus sp.
TCACCATGTAGACGGTCTCGTTCTCGCGGAAGAAGTTCAGCACCGAGACCACGCTCGGGTGGCTGATCTGGGCGAGGCTGCGGCCTTCTTCGAAAAAGCTCTTGAGACCCAGGCGGTACAGGGGCTGCTTCTCCGGCTTGACGATGGGCACCAGTTTTCCCACGTCGCGCTCGGCCAGCGAGGACGGCAGATATTCCTTCAGGGCCACGAGCCGGCGCTCGGCGT
This sequence comes from uncultured Sphaerotilus sp., assembly GCA_964422355.1. Taxonomy (GTDB): domain Bacteria; phylum Pseudomonadota; class Gammaproteobacteria; order Burkholderiales; family Burkholderiaceae_C; genus Sphaerotilus. The sequence goes on from CAYRBG010000066.1 coordinate 226, forward strand.
CCTCGGCCAGGTACACCACACCAAAACCCCCCGCCGCCAGCTTCCGGATGATCTGGTAGCCGCCGACCACGGTGCCTGCAGGCAGCGGGGCGGGTTTGGGCTTTGACATAATGAAATTTTTCGAATGAGCTGATTGCGCCATGTCAGTCTACAGCATGACCGGCTTTGCCAGCGCCACGGCGCAGGGCGGCGAAGGTCGTTCCGCGGCGGGTTGTGCGGAAAGTGAGCGTACGGGTTCCGCGACCGTTGAGCTGAGGTCGGTCAACAGCCGGTTTCTGGACCTGTCGTTCAAGATTCCGGATGAATTTCGGGCCCTGGAGCCGGCGCTGCGAGAGGTGCTGGGGCAGGGGTTGCGACGGGGCAAGGTGGAGTTGCGCCTCACCGTGGACCGCGGTGCGGATGCGGCAGCGTCCGGTGTGCGCGACGAGCAGCTGCAGCTGTTGGCTTCGCTGGAAGCGCAGGTGCGTCAACGCCTTCCGGAGTCACCCCGCCTGACCGTGTTCGAGGTGCTGCAGTGGTGTCGGGCGTCCGCTCCCGCGCCCAAGCTGGACGAAGCGGTGGTGGACGCCACCAGGGTGTGCGTGGAGCGGCTGCGCGAGGCGCGGGCGCGCGAAGGCGCGCGCTTGGTGGCGGTGCTGCTGGACCGTGTGAATCAGCTGCGTCATTGGGCGGCTCAGGCCGCCCCTCTGGTGCCGGAGGTGGTGGCGCGCCAGCAGCAGCGGTTCCTGGACCGTTGGAACGAGGCGCTGAGTTCGGCCGGTGCGGGTGGCGCGGTGCCGGTGCCGGCGCAGACCCAGGCCGAGCGGGCCTTGAACGAAGCCGCAGCTTTCGCCATCCGCATCGATGTCGCCGAGGAGCTGGCCCGGCTGGGCGCACATCTCGACGAAATCGAGCGCTTGCTGAAGGCCGGCGGCGAGGTGGGCAAGCGTCTGGATTTCCTGATCCAGGAACTGCACCGCGAGGCCAACACCCTGGGCTCGAAGTCGGCGGTGCTGGAGTTGAGCCGCATTTCTGTCGAAATGAAGGTGCTGATCGAACAATTGCGTGAGCAGGTGCAGAACCTGGAATGAAACCGATGACCCTTGAAGCCACCCCAGTGCCCGCCATGTCGGCGGACGGCGCCTCTGACGTCTCTCCTGCCGAATATGCCGGCAACCTGTTTGTCGTCTCCGCGCCGTCCGGGGCCGGCAAGTCCAGTTTGGTCAAGGCCCTGCTGGAGCTGGATGCGCACCTGATGGTGTCGGTCTCGCACACCACGCGGGCTCCGCGGGGGCAGGAGCGGCACGGTCGCGAGTACTGGTTCGTCGATCAGGACACCTTCGCCGGGATGATCGAGCGCGGCGAGTTCTTCGAGTGGGCCCAGGTGCATGGCAACCGGTACGGCACGTCGCGCTGCGCGATCGAGGAGCGCCTGAAGGCCGGCGAGGATGTGGTGCTGGAGATCGACTACCAGGGGGCGCTGCAGGTCAAGCGCCTGTTCCCGTCGGCGGTGTTGATCTTCATCCTGCCGCCCTCGTGGGAGGAGCTGAGGCAGCGTCTGTCCCGCCGCGGCGAGGATGCCGAGGAGGTGATCGCCCAGCGCATGGTCAATGCGCGCACTGAAGTGGCGCAGGCGCAGTTTTTCGACTTTGTGGTCGTGAACGCGGTGTTCGAAACGGCCTTGTTCGATCTGAAAACCATCGTGCACGCGCAGCGGCTAAAATACGCGGCTCAGCGCCGCAGCCGGTCCGCCGTGTTCGAAGCGCTGCAACTCATTTAAGGTCAGGTCCGCATTCATGGCTCGCATCACCGTCGAAGACTGTCTGAACAAGATCCCCAACCGCTTCCAGCTGGTGCTGGCCGCCACCTACCGTGCCCGCATGCTGAGCCAAGGCCACGCTCCCAAGATCGAGACGAAGAACAAGCCGGGCGTGACCGCCCTGCGCGAAATCGCCGCAGGTCAAGTCGGCCTCGAAATGCTGCGCAAGGTTCCGACCTGATCCTGGTTTGAACAGCAGGCTCCGGTCCCACCGGAGTACTGCAAATGAAAAATTCGTCAGACGCTGCGCACCAGGCGCTCAGCCGTTAAAGTGTCGTCATCATGGTGTCACGCGCAGCCGACGTTCTCCGCCGCATGTTTTTCCCGCCGTGGGTGGTCCGCACGGTGGGCAAGGTCGCGACCGAGTCCGGTGATGTCGCTCTGGCCGAGCGGCCCGAGGCGGCGCCCCCCAAGGACGTCGACCCCGTTCCCGGCGCGCATGGGGTCAACACCGCGTCGTTTGCGGCACTGACGGGCAAGCTGTCCTACCTGGACGAGGCCGACATCAAGCGGGTGCGCGAGGCGTTCCGCTTTGCCGATCAGGCCCACCTTGGGCAGTTTCGTGCCAGCGGCGAGCCCTACATCACGCACCCCATCGCGGTCGCAGGCCTGTGTGCCGACTGGAAGCTGGACGCCCAGGCCGTGATGGCCGCGCTCATGCACGACGCCATGGAAGACTGTGGCGTCACCAAGCAGGAACTGATCGAGCGTTTCGGAGCCCCCACGGCCGAGATCGTTGATGGCCTGACCAAGCTCGACAAGCTGCAGTTCTCCACCAAGGAGGAGTCGCAGGCCGAGTCCTTCCGCAAGATGCTGCTGGCGATGGCGCGGGACGTGCGCGTCATCCTGATCAAGCTCGCCGACCGCCTGCACAACATGCGGACGATGACGGCGATGGCGCCGCACAAGCGCGCCCGCATCGCCCGCGAAACGCTGGAAATCTACGCGCCCATCGCTCACCGTTTGGGCTTGAATCAGACCTACCGCGAGTTGCAGGAGCTGTCGTTCCAGTTTCTGCAGCCCTGGCGTTTTGCTGCGCTGTCGCGGGCGGTCAAGGCCGCACGCGGTCATCGGCGCGACGTGGTCGAACGCGTGCGGGCCGAGGTGGCCACCGCTTTGCAGCAGGCGCAACTTCCGGCCAAGGTGTATGGCCGCGAGAAGACCATCCACTCCATCTACAACAAGATGAGGGAAAAGCACCTGAGCTTTGCCCAGGTGAGCGACATCTTCGGCTTTCGCGTGGTGGTCGAGACCTTGCCCGAGTGTTACCTGGCGCTGGGGGTGCTGCACCAGCTCTTCAAGCCGGTGCCGGGTCGTTTCAAGGACTACATCGCCATCCCCAAGGCCAACGGCTACCAGTCGCTGCACACGACGGTGGTCAGCCCGGTGGGTTCGGCGGTCGAATTTCAGATCCGCACCGAGGCCATGCATGCGGTGGCCGAGGCGGGCATTGCCGCGCACTGGATGTACAAGCGCGGCGGCGAAGGTCAGGGCGACGACCCGCAGCGCATGGGCGCCATGTGGCTGCAGTCGCTGATGGACATCCAGAGCGAGACGCGCGACTCGGCCGAGTTCCTGGAGCACATCAAGATCGATCTGTTTCCCGACTCGATCTACGTGTTCACGCCCAAAAGCAAGATCCTGGCGCTTCCGCGCGGTGCGACGCCGGTGGACTTCGCGTACGCGATCCACTCGCGGGTGGGGGACCAGTGCGTCGGGGCCAAGGTCAACGGCGAGCCGGTGGCGCTCAAGACCGAGCTGCGTTCGGGCGACGTGGTGGACATCATCACCAACCCCTCCGGCCGACCGAATCCGGCGTGGCTGAACTTCGTGCGGACCGGGCGCGCGCGCTCCAAGATCCGGCATTTCCTCAAGAACATGGAGGCCGAGGACTCGTACGAGCTCGGCCAGAAGCTGCTGACCCAGGCCTTGCGCGCCGAGGGGTTGCAGATGCCTGCCGTGGATGGGGCGGTCGACGATCCGGACGCCCCGCTGTGGGCGGCGCTGGTGCGCTGGAGCGGCAACCGCAGCCGCCGCGAGCTGTTCATCGACATTGGTCTGGGACGCAAGATCGCGACCATCGTGGCCAAACGACTGGCGCGCCAGATGGTCGATCGCGGCCAGCGGCCGGACGCGCTCACGCTCAGCATGGGTCGTTTTGTCGTCGACAACAACGCGCCCACGCAAGGCACGGTGGTCATCGACGGCAACGAGAACGCCACGGTGCAGCTGGCCACCTGCTGCCGTCCGATCCCGGGCGACGACATCGTCGGCTACCTGGGGCGTGGCGAGGGGCTGACCGTGCACCGTGCCGAGTGCTCCGTCGGCAAGCGCCAGTTCGAGCGCGATCCCGAGCGCTGGTTGGCGGTGGAGTGGTCGGACCACCCGACGCGGGCTTTCGAGACCACGGTGTCGGTGCTGGTGCGCAACGGCAAGGGCGTGTTGGCCGAGGTGGCCGGTGCGGTCAGTGCGGCCGAGGCCGACATCACTCATATCGACATGGAGTCGGCACCGGCCGGCGAAACCAGCGAGCTCAAGCTGTTGCTGGCCGTTCGCGATCGCCAGCACCTGGCTGATGTGTTGCGCGTGGTGCGGCGAGCGCCGTCCGTCGTCAAGGTCTCGCGCGTCAAGGCCTGACCTTGGTTCGACCGGCCTGCCCGCAGCGGCTGGCCTCATCGTTCGTGAGTGTGTTCCTCAGTGGTCCGCGGGAGCGGGGTAGTTCACGCTGAGGATGTCCAGGCGTTCCACGCCGCCCGGTGTGCGCAGTTGCACTTCGTCGCCCTCGCGGGCTTTCAGCAGTGCCCTTGCGATGGGCGACACCCAGCTCACTTCCCCTTTCAGGGCATCGGCTTCGTCGATGCCCTTGATGGTGATCGTGCGTTCTTCTCCGCGGCTGTTGGCGTAGGTGACGGTGGCGCCGAAGAACACCTGATCGTTGCCGTGATGGGCACTGGGGTCGGCGACCTCGGCAATGTCCAGGCGGCGGGTCAGGAAGCGGATGCGCCGGTCGATCTCCCGCAGACGCTTCTTTCCATACAGGTAATCGCCGTTCTCGGAGCGGTCGCCGTTCTTGGCGGCCCAGGACACGGTCTCGACCACCTTGGGGCGCTCGACATCCAAAAGGGTCATGAGTTCGGCGCGCAAGGCCTTGTGACCCTGGGGGGTCATGTAGTTGCGGGCGCCCGCGGGCAGTGGGGGCAGGCCGGCGTCTTCGTCGTCGTCCGAATCGTTGGCGTCCGGTTCTCGGGTGAAAGCCTTGCTCATGGGGTCAGGTCTGAAAAGGGGGAGGGGCTCCCTCTGAAAGGGGACTGTGCAAAAGGTGATCGAGCGCAGGGGATGTTTGCAACTTAGGTGAGAATTGGGTCACACTTTGTCACATTCGGCCCTACAGACGGGGGAAGCGGCTGCCGATGTTTGCATCAAGTCGCAATTTCAACAACGCCGGAGCAGCGATCTTGGTCCATCCAACGAGTTCGCCCCCCACCTTCATGAGGGCCCCTTACATGTCACGTCCCCATTTTGCTCAAGACCCCCTGGACCCCCTGCTGACCACGCGGGAAGCCGCGGTCCGCCTGGGTGTGTCGCTGCGCACGGTCCAGTTGTGGGTGGAGGCCGGAACCTTGCCGGCCGGTCGCACTCCTGGTGGACACCGTCGCATCCGCCTGTCGGCGGTGGAGGCGCTTGCTCAGCGCAGTGGCCTGCGGGCTGCGGCGGCACCGTCGCCGACGTCGGCTTCATCCGGTTCGACGCCTGTCGACGTGCTCCTCGTGGCGGCCACCATCGATCAACTGCAGCATTGGACCGAGGCCTTGCAGGTGCTGGGTCCGGCCCTCCAGATTCGAGGGGCCAACAACGGCTACACCGGGCTGCTGCAGCTGGGGCGCCAGGTGCCGGATCTGTTGATCACCGATCTGGCCATGCCCGACGTCGACGGCTACGCCATGCTGTCCACCCTGGCGGGCATCGGCGACTACGGCGACATGCGCACGCTGGCCATCACTCCGCTGTCTCCCCAGGCCATTGCCGAGCGTGGGGGTCTGCCTGACCGGGTGCGCGTGCTGCATCAGCCGGCGCCGGTGATGGCCATTCGCACCTGGGTCGAGGGTGAATTGGTTCGCCTGGGCCGCGGGCAGCGTCTGGTGGCGTGATGCTTAACCGCTGTCCGACCTCCTGACAACAAACTTTACAGTCGGGGCACGGTCGGGCAGCGCGTATCAGGCATCCTTGTGGTCCTGTAAAGGATCCGTGATTCATGCCTGCCCACATTCTCTTGATCGACGACGACGCTAGGCTGACGTCCATGGTGCGCGACTACCTGCAGACGGCCGGCATGGTGGTGAGCGTTGCCGGCGATCTGGCACAAGGACGGGCCGCACTGGCCCGTGAGCCGTTTGATGCGTTGGTGCTGGACCTGATGCTGCCCGACGGCGATGGCCTGGACCTCACGCGCGAGCTGCGTGCCGACTCCCGCTGGAAGAGCCTGCCTCTGCTGATGCTGACCGCGCGCGGCGAGCCGATGGACCGCATCCTCGGCCTGGAGCTCGGGGCGGACGACTACCTGCCCAAGCCCTTCGAGCCGCGCGAACTCCAGGCCCGTCTGAAGGCGCTGTTGCGCCGGGCCGCGCCCCTGGTGGACGACGGCGTGATGCGCTTCGGCCGCCTGGAGATCGACCCCCAGGCGCGCCAGGTGCGCATTGCGGGTCAGGTGTGCGACCTGACCAGCTATCAGTTCGACATCCTCATGGTGCTGGCCGGCAGCCCCGGGCGGGTGCTCTCGCGCGACCAGATCATGGACGCGCTCAAGGGCCATCCGCTCGAAGCCTTCGACCGCAGCATCGATGTGCACGTCTCCCGCATCCGTGCGGTGATCGAAGACGAATCCAAGAACCCGCGCCGCATCCTCACCGTGCGGGGGGCCGGTTACGTGTTTGCCCGCAAGCAGGACGGCGATCCGTCCTGACCTGCGGTGGGTGTGCGCAACCTCTACCTGAGGATCTACCTCACGGTCGTGGCCGTGCTGCTGGTGTTCGCCCTCGTCGTGGGCGGGGCCGTGCAGCACTTCACCGAGTCCGAGCGTGGGCGCATCGAGTCCGATCTCGATGCACTTGCGATCGCCTGGGCCGAACTGCTTGAAAAAAGCCTGCCGCCGTCGACCGCGACCGTCGAGGTGCAGTCCGAAGCCGTGATGAGCTGGGGCGATCGTCTGCGTCTGCCGCTGGCCCTGGACGACGCACAGGGGCAAAGGATCGCGACCACCCACATGTTCGAGAAGTTCGCCCGCAAGGTGGGCAATCCGTCCGGTGCGGCCACCCAGTATGCCTTGGCGGATGGGCGGGTGCTGTGGGTGGGGCGCCCCAAGTTTGGTCCGGACTTTGGGGGGCGCAGGCCCCATCGCCACGGGCCACCCGTGATGGAAGGGGGCGGGCCGCCCCCGGGACCGGACCTCGGACGGGGGGATCTGCGGCCACCCGATGACGGGCCGCGCGGCGATCGTCCGCCGTTCAAGCGCGACAAACATGTGCTGCCCCGGTGGCTGCTCGAGTCCAGCTGGGCGGTGCTGCTGCTGATGGGCGGGCTGTTTGTGGCCGTGGCCGCCGGTTCATACCCGGTGGTTCGGCGTCTGACGCGCCGTCTGGAGACGCTCAAGAAGGGCGTCGAGACCTTCGGTGCGGGGCAACTGGGACACCGGGTGCGGGTGGACGGACAGGACGAAGTGGCCGCGTTGGCAGCCAGCTTCAACCAGGCTGCGCAGCGTGTGGAGGATCTGGTCACCTCCAACCGTTCGCTGCTTGCCAACGCCAGCCACGAGCTGCGCTCCCCCTTGGCCCGGTTGAAGATGGCAGTCGAGATGCTGGAACTGACCCCGGAAGAGCGCCGTGAAGGTCTGCGTGAAGAGATCCGCAGGGACATCCGCGAGCTCGATGCCTTGGTGGACGAGGTGTTGCTGGCCAGCCGCCTGGACGCAAGTGCGACGCTGAGCATGGCGCCGGTGGAGCTGGTCGGACTGCTGGCCGAGGAGGCCGCCCGGATCGACGCGTCGGTGGAAGTGGCTCCTGGGGCTGCGGCCGCGGTGACCTGGGGCGACGAGCGCCTGTTGCGGCGGGCCGTGCGCAATCTGCTGGAAAACGCCCGGCGCTACGGTGGCCACGAGGTGGAGGCGCAATTGCTGTCGGTGGATCACGGTGCAGGCTGGGAAGTTCGCGTCTGCGACCGCGGCCTGGGTGTGCCGGCCGACCAGCGTGAGCGCATCTTCGAACCGTTCTACCGCATGCCGGGTCACGCCGAGCGGGCGGGCGGTGTGGGGCTGGGACTGGCCCTGGTGCGCCAGATCGCCCAGCGCCATGGCGGCAGCGCCCGCTGCGATGCCCGTGAGGGCGGGGGCAGCTGCTTCGTCATTCGCGTGCCTGCGCACGCTCCGCATAGCGGTTGAAGCGCCAGGCGCTGCCATCGCGCGTGATGCGCAGCCAGGTGTCGCGCTTCTCGAACGGACTCATGGTCGGCCAGCGTTGCACTTCTTCAAAGGTGCGGCCGCAGCCTTTGCACACCGCATCACCCTGGGTGGTGGAGCAGATGGCGATGCAGGGAGCGTCGGGAGTGCTCGCGTACCAGGTCATCCACGCCTCGGCGACGTTGGCGGGCAGGCGATCGACGGCCCACCGGTCCAACTTGTCGTAAGCCATGCGGCCGTAGAGCTCGGCCAGCGCCTGCAGCGGCGCGCTGAGGGCGCCGCTCTCGAAGGACGGTGGCTGTTGTGCGCGCCACCAGTTGATGGCCGCCTCGAGGTCGGAGATGTGCAGGAAGGACATGGACAAAATCAAAGGCGCGGCAAAGGCGATGAGGCCGCCTTTGCCGCGCCGAGGTCGCGCAGCTCGCCGACTCAACCCAGCAGCTTGCCGAGCACCTGGGGCAGCAGGGCGCCCAGGTCGGCCGAGCCCGAAGCCGGTACCTGGCCGTTGGGCGTCATCGCGTCCACCACCTGCGGCAGCCACTGGGCCAGTTGACCTGCGGCGGACGACTGGTCCATGCCCATCTGCTGGGCGACCTGGCCGATCATGTCCCCACCGAGCATGTCCTGGATCTGGCCTGCAGAGATGGGCAGGTTCTGGCCGGTCGACACCCATGATGCGGCCACGTCACCCAGTCCACTTTGCTGAGCGCGCTGCAGCAGGGCGCCCAGACCATCGCCGCCCCCTTGCTGCTGACTGAGCATGCTCAAAATCATCTGGATCAGAGCGGCCTGACTGCCTCCGCCTTGTTGTCCACCCAGGATCTGGCTGCCCACGGCGCCAATGACGGAATCCAACAGTCCCATGTGTGTGCTCCTGAAGTTGTGTTGAAGGGAGAGACCTGAGTGTACGGACCTTGAATGGCGCTGGATACCTCGGCCGGAGTGGCTACACTCGCCCTCCCATGAAGCGCATCGTCATCCTCATTTCCGGTCGGGGTTCCAACATGGAGGCCCTGTGGCGGGCCTGCCGGGACGAGGGCTGGCCGGCGACGATCGCTGCCGTGATCAGCAATCGTCCGCAGGCCGCAGGGCTGGCCTGGGCCGAGCAGCACGGTGTGCCCACGGTGGCGCTCGACCACCGCGCCTACGCAACCCGCGAGGCCTTCGATGAAGCGCTGGCAGATCAGATCGACCGCTGCGCCCCGGATTTGGTGGTGCTGGCCGGTTTCATGCGCATCCTGACGCCGGCTTTTGTGCAGCGCTACGAAGGGCGGCTGCTCAACATCCATCCGTCGCTGCTGCCGGCGTTCCCTGGGCTGCACACGCATGAAAACGCCATCGAGGCAGGCTGCAAGCTGGCCGGCGCGACCGTGCATTTCGTGACCGCCGAGCTGGACCACGGACCGATCGTGATCCAGGCGGGTGTGCCGGTGCTGCCGGGCGACGATGCCGATGCGTTGGCCGCGCGCGTGCTGGCGGCGGAACACGTGATCTATCCCCGCGCAGTGCGTTGGTTTGTGCAGGACGAACTGGCATGGGACCAAGGCCGCATTCGCCACCGCGACGGTGCCCCTCAATGGCTGTTTGGAGAGGCCTGACATGAATCCCAAGGCTCTGATCGAACTCTGCGACGAACTGATCCACGAGGTGCTGCGCTTTGCATCACCGGCCGATGTCCTGGTGTCGTCGTTTTTTCGCTCGCACCGTGCGCTGGGCGCACGGGAGCGCCACACCATCGCCGAGACGGTGTATGCCGTGGTGCGCGAGCGCCTGAAGTGGCAGTACCTGGCCAAGTCGGGCACGGGGGGGCTGGGGCGCCGTCTGGCGCTGCTGGCCTGGCAAGGCTCGGAGAGCCTGCTCAAGGCTGCCGCGACGCCCGAGGAGTACGTGTGGGTGACGCGCTCGCGGGCCATGAATCTGTCGTCGCAGCCTCAGGCTCTGCGGCACAACCTGCCCGACTGGATGGCCGAGATGCTCAAGGCCCAGTTGGGCGATCAGTTCTGGCCGCTGGCCCTGGCGATGCTGCAGCCGGCTGGGCTGGACCTGCGTGTCAACACGCTCAAGGTCAAGCGTGAGCAGGCGCAGGCCACCCTGGCCGAAGAACGCATCGTCACCGAGCCCACGCGTTGGTCGCCATGGGGCCTGCGCGCGCAGGGCAAGCCCACGCTGCAGCGCACCGAGTGCTTCCAGCGCGGTGAGGTCGAGGTGCAGGACGAAGGCAGCCAGCTGCTGAGCCTGCTGACCGAGGCCAAGCGCGGTGAGATGGTGGTGGACTTCTGCGCCGGTGCCGGCGGCAAGACGCTGGCATTGGGCGCGATGATGCGCAACACAGGGCGCCTTTACGCCTTCGACGTCTCTGCGCATCGACTCGCGGCGCTCAAGCCCCGCCTGGCGCGCAGCGGGTTGTCCAACGTCTACCCGGCGGGTCTTGCCCACGAGCGCGACGAGCGCGTCAAGCGCCTGGCCGGCAAGATCGACCGGGTGTTGGTGGATGCGCCGTGTTCCGGTCTGGGCACGCTGCGCCGCAATCCCGACCTGAAGTGGCGCCAGACGCCCGAGGCCGTCGAGGAACTGACGGCCAAGCAAAGCTCCATCCTCGACAGTGCGGCGCGCATGGTCAAGCCGGGCGGCCGACTGGTCTACGCGACATGCAGCCTGCTTCAGCAGGAGAACGAAGCGATTGCCGAGGCGTTTGGTGCCGCCCACCCGGACTTCGAGCCGATGGATGTGGCCGAAATCCTCACCCGCCAGAAGGTGGAAGGCGCTGGCGAGCTGGTGTCGTCGGGGCACCTCCGGCTGTGGCCGCACGTCCACGGCACTGACGGTTTTTTTGCCGCGGTGTGGCAACGACGGGCCTGACCATGCGCCGCGCACATGTCGGGACCTTCTTGGACGGCTGAACTGCCGGCCGCGGGTTCAAGCGGCCAGCGGCCAGGTGAGTGTGGGCGGCGTGGTCCCGGCGGATGGGTCTGGGAGGGGGGCGTCGGTCGGACTCTCTATGGCCAGTGCGTACAGAGTGAGCAAGCGCTCAAAGCCGTTGCGATCCAGGACGGACTGGGGTTGGTTCGCGTCGGTGTGCACGAGCCAGGTGCGGAAGCGTGTGTCCATGTCGAACGCTCCCCAGTGACGGTGGAGGTCCGACAACGCCGTCGAGAGCAAGGCGGCGGCCTCCAGTGCGCCGGTCGGGGCGGCGGCGCCGGGCACGTGGCCTGTGGCCACGTGCACCTTGACGCGGTAGATCGCCATGAGTTGCTGGGCAACCCGCTCGTGAGGGTGAAACTCCTGGAGCTGCTGGTACAGGTCCAGGAGTTTCAGCAGCAGCCAGGCGTTTTTGGCCGGACCGTCATGCAGGGCGCTCTCCAGGTGCAGGATGGCTTCCCCCCAGCGGCCTTGGGCGGTCCATTCGTCGATGTCGTGCAGCAGTGCCACATGGGGGGACAGTCGCAGATCCGGTTCACCCCAGGCCGAGGCCTTGGATGGAACCGGCGGGACAAAGGGGACGTGTTGCGCCTGGGGTGGACGGACGTGACGAGGAGGGCCGTCCAGCGCGGACGTCATCCAGGTCTCGGCGCCGTGCGACATCGGAGAGACGGGCAAGGGCGGAGCGGGAGGCTCGGGCGTGTCACGCCGATCATGAGGTGCCGCGTGCAGGCCCATTGTTGAGATGCGAGGGTTGAAGCCCGTCCATCGCCGCCAGCGCCGGATGGCCCAGCGGACGACCCCCCGCGTGATCACAAACAGGACAGCCAGCAACCCGTAGGCGGCGATGCGCTGCTCGCTGTGGCGCATGCTCAGTTCGAGGTCGGCGGTTCTGGCGCGCAGTGCGGCCTGCTCTAGCCGCATGGTTTGAAGTTCGGACACCCAAGGGTCGAGCAGTCGATGGCTGGTGTTCGGGGCAGATTCCGAGAGGGAGGGTGTTGCGGGGAGCGGTTCTGCGCCGACGGATGCACGGGAGAGCATCAATGCGCATGCAAAGAGTGCGGGGATCACTTTTTGTACGCAAGGAGCACGGCGTGCTTTGCGCAGAAAAGGTGTGCAGTGTGCGCATCGGCGTTTCGGCATGAGGGCTCCGCGTCTTGGGGCAGGACGGAGTCACATGCTTCTGGATCTGCTCGGCCCTGTCCATCGCGATGGCGGGGGCCCACTTCCGCGGGGTGTGGCTGGGGTGGGGGGCAGGTCAAGGGAGCCATGAAAAATGCCGCCTGGAAGGCGGCACTGACTTGAACCCAACCGGTGGGTTCAGGCAGGAATCACTTCTGGCTCAGCACCCAGGTGACCAGGGTCTTGGCTTCATCCGGGGTCA
>CAYRBG010000067.1:0-12735 GCA_964422355.1 uncultured Sphaerotilus sp.
CGATGTATTCGCCCGAACCCAGGCGCGAGTTGGCGCCGGCGCTGTTGAGCTTGCCGCCGATGACGAAGGTCGGGTCCACACCGGCCTCGGCCAGCACGCTGGTCACCAGCGAGGTGGTCGTGGTCTTGCCGTGCGTGCCGGCAATGGCGATGCCGCGGCGCAGGCGCATCAGCTCGGCCAGCATCACGGCGCGCGGCACCACGGGGATGTGCTTGGCGCGTGCGGCGATGACCTCGGGGTTGTCGCCCTTCACGGCGGTGGACGTCACCACCGCCTCGGCGCCCTGCAGGTGCGCGGCGTCGTGGCCGATGCAGATGCGGATGCCCAACTCGGCCAGACGGCGCGTCACCGCACTCTCGTTCTGGTCGGAGCCCGACACGGTGTAACCCAGGTTGTGCAGGATCTCGGCAATGCCGCTCATCCCCGCACCACCGACACCCACGAAGTGGATCTTCTTGACGGCGTGCTTCACGCAGCCTCCTTGATCTTCAAAGTCTGTTCGATTTCATCCGCCACCCGCTGCGCGGCCCGGGGCTGCGCCAAACCACGCGCAGCCTCGGCCATGGACAGCAGTTGCGGACGGGTCAGCCCGCGCAGCAGCTCGGCCAGCTTCTGCGGGGTCAGTTCGGTCTGCGGCAGATGGATGGCTCCGCCATGGGCCGCCATCCATTGCGCGTTGTCGCGCTGGTGCGAGGTCGTGCTGACCACCAGCGGTACCAGCACCGCGGGCACACCGGCCGCGCACAGCTCACTCACCGTCACGGCACCGGCCCGGCAGACGATGACGTCGCAGTCCGTCAGGCGTTCGGCCATGTCGTTGATGAAGGGCAGCACGGTCGCGGCGTCGGCCACGCCGGCGTCGGCGTAGAGCGCCTGCACCTTCTCGTGGTGCGCCACGCCGGTCTGGTGGGTGACCGCCGGACGTTCCTCCGGCGCCAGCAGGGCCAGCGCCTTGGGCACGGTTTCATTGAGCACCTGGGCGCCCAGGCTGCCGCCGACCACCAGCACGCGCAGCGGACCCGTCCTTCCGGCAAAGCGTTGGGCCGGCGGTGCAATGGCCTCGATCTCGGCCCGCACGGGGTTGCCGGTCACCACACCTTGGTGCACGGCGTGTGCCGCCGGTCCTTCAAAGCCGAAGGCCACTCGGTCGGCCCAGCGCAGCAGCGACTTGTTGGACAGCAGCAGCGCCGCATCCGCGTTGACCAGCACCAGCGGACGCCCCGTGAGATGGGCCATCAGGCCACCCGGGAAGCAGACATAGCCGCCCATGCCGAGCACGGCGTCGGCCTTGCGCCGGCTGAAGATGGCGCGGCTCTGCCCCAGCGCGCGCAGCAGTTGCCATGCGCCCTTGAGCGAGCCCAGGGCGCCTTTGCCGCGCAGACCGGCAAAGCCCACGCGGTCCAGCTGGATGCCCGTGGGTGGCACCAGGCGGTTTTCCATGCCCTGCGGGGTGCCCAGCCAGCTCACGGTCCAGCCGCGGGACTGCATCTCGCGGGCCACGGCCAGCCCTGGAATGATGTGTCCGCCCGTACCGGCGGCCATCACCACCAGGTGACGATGGGGAGAAGCGTGAGTCACCGCATTCACGGCCGGCCTCCGCGCATCATCTGGCGGTTTTCCATGTCCACGCGCAGCACCACGGCCAGCGCCATGCAGGTCAGCAGCACGGCCGAGCCGCCGTAGCTCATCAACGGCAGCGTCAGGCCCTTGGTCGGCAGCACGCCCAGGTTCACCCCCAGGTTGATGAAGGCCTGCCCGCCGATCCAGATGCCGATGCCCTGGGCCGTCAGACCGGAAAACACGCGGTCCAGCGCAATGGCCTGGCGGCCGATGACGAAGATGCGGCGCACGAGCCAGAAGAAGGCCACGATGACCGCGGCCACGCCGACCAGGCCCAGTTCCTCGCCGATCACGGCCATCAGGAAGTCGGTGTGGGCTTCGGGCAGGTAGTGCAGCTTCTCCACCGAGGTTCCGAGGCCCTGACCAAAGACGTCGCCCCGACCGAAAGCAATCAGCGAGTGCACGAGCTGGTAGCCCTTGCCCTGGGCGTACTTCTCGTCCCACGGGTTGAGGTAGGCCAGGATGCGCTCCCGCCTCACATCGCTGAGCGTGATGATCAGCGCAAACGCGCCCAGCAGCACGCTCACCGCAATGGCGAACACGCGCCCGTTGACCCCGCCCAGGAACAGGATGCCGATGGCGATCAGGGCCACGACGATGAAGGCCCCCATGTCCGGCTCGGCCAGCAGCAGCAGGCCCACGACACCGAGCGCGATGGCCATCGGGAACACGGCGCGCTTGAAGCTTTCCTTGACCTCCATCTTGCGCACCATGTAGTTGGCCGCATACATGGCCATGGCCAGCTTGGCGAGCTCGCTGGGCTGGAAGTTCATGATGCCCAGCGGAATCCAGCGCCGCGAGCGGTTCACCACCTTGCCGATGAAAGGCAGCAGCACGGCCACCAGCAGCACCAGCGCGACCACGAACAGCCACGGGGCCCAGCGCTCCCAGGTGCGCATCGGCACGGCCAGCGTCACGATCGCCGCAATGCCGGCCATGGCGATGGAGAACAGGTGCCGCGTCACGAAAAAGGTCGGCGTGTAGTTGGCGTACTTCGGGTTCTCGGGCAACTGGATCGAGGCCGAATAGACCATGACCAACCCCAGCGACAGCAGTCCGACGATGACCCACACCATGGCCACGTCAAAGCCCATCCAGCGGGTGGGGGCCCCGGGATGCGTGCTTGCCCAATCGCGCACCGGCACGGCCGCACCGCTCACACCGGCGCGCCACTGCGCCCACCAGCGTGCGGGTGCAGACATCCAGGTGCGGGCGGCTTCGCTCATGCACTCACCTCACCGCGTTCGGCGCGCAGCTCCGCCACCGTGTCCAGGAAGACTTGGGCGCGGTGCGCGTAGTTGCGGAACATGTCCAGACTGGCGCAGGCCGGGCTCAACAGCACGCCGTCGCCGGAGCGGGCCTGCTCGAAGCACCAGCGCGTGGCTGCCTCCAGCGTCTCGAAGCGCTCGATGGGCTGTTCAGCACCCTGCAGGGCTTGGGCAATGGCGTCCGCATCGCGCCCGATCAAGGCCACAGCCCGTGCCTGGGTGCGCACCGGTCCCGCCAGCGGCGCAAAGTCCTGTCCCTTGCCGTCCCCACCCAGGATGACGACCAGCCGATTGGGGCCCTTCTCGCCCCCCAAGCCGTTGAGCGCAGCCACCGTGGCACCAACGTTGGTGCCCTTGCTGTCGTCGTAGACCTCGACGTCACCCAGGCGCCCCACGTACTCGACGCGGTGCGGCTCACCGCCGTAGTCGCGCAGCCCGTGCAGCATGGGCGCCAGCGGCAGACCGGCTTCGGTGGCCAGCGCCAGCGCGGCCAAGGCGTTAGCCGAGTTGTGACGGCCGCGGATGCGCAGGGCATCCGCCGGCATCAGGCGCTGCAGGTGGATCTCGGTCTCGACCGCGGCAGCGCCGCGGCGCGGCTTGATCGTCGGGTCATCTTCGCCCTGGGCGCGCACCAGCCAGGCCATGCCGTTTTCAACGATCAAGCCCCAGTCGCCGACGCGACGGGGACGGTCCAGACCAAAGGTCACGACGCGCGCAGACGGCTCAGCGGCCACCTTGGGCGCAGCGGCCTTGCCGCGACCCACCGCCACGACCGGCTCCGGTTCGACCGGACGCATGGCGTCCACCACCGTGTCGTCCCGGTTCAACACACGGGCCGTGTGGGGACCGAAGATGCACGCCTTGGCATCGGCGTAGGCCTGCATGGATCCATGCCAGTCCAGGTGGTCCTGCGTCACGTTGAGAACGGTGGACGCGGTCGGGTCGAAACCTTCCACGCCATCGAGCTGGAAGCTGGAGAGCTCCAGCACCCAGACCTGAGGCAGCGTCGATTCAGTGCTGGAAACCGCTTCGTTCTCAAGGGCCTCAGCGGCTGCATCGGGTTCGACCGCCGCACCGCCTTCTCCCTCTTCGGCCTGACGCGGAGCGGCCTCTTTCACCAGCGCCTCGGTCAGCGTGTCCAGCAGGGTCGGACCGATGTTGCCGGCCAGCCCCACGCGCAGACCGCAACGCGCGGCCAATTGAGCCGTCAGCGACGTGGTCGTGGTCTTGCCGTTGGTGCCGGTGATGGCGATCACCTTGGGGGCGTAGCCGCGCTCTTCCTTCAGATCGGTCAGCGCGCGGGCGAACAGACCGAGCTCGCCCCACACCGGCAGGCCGATGCCGCGGGCCGCGGCCAGCAACTCGGCCATCGCCGGCTCCAGCGGCGAGAGACCGGGCGAGCGGAGCACCAGACGCACACCGTCGATCAGCGCAGGCGTGAACGGTCCGCAGCACAGCTCGGCGGCCGGTACTTCGGCCTTCAGCTTGGACGCCTGGGGCGGTGCCTCGCGCGAGTCGGCCACGCGGATGTGCGCCGCGCCGCAGCGCTGCGCCCAGCGCGCCATGGCCAGACCCGAGTCGCCCAGACCCAGGATCAGCACCGACAGACCTTGCAGAAACTTCATGGCCGTGCCGTCCTCACCGCAGCTTCAGCGAAGCCAGTCCGATCAACACCAGGATGATCGTGATGATCCAGAAGCGCACGACGACTTGGGTCTCGCGCCAGCCCTTCTTCTCGTAGTGGTGGTGCAGCGGCGCCATCAGCAAGATGCGCTGGCCGGTGCCGGTGCGCTTCTTGGTCCACTTGAACCAGCTCACCTGCACCATCACCGACAGGGCTTCCACCACGAAGATGCCGCCCATGATCCCGAGCACGATCTCCTGGCGCACGATCACGGCGATCGTGCCCAGCGCGCCACCCAGCGCCAGCGCACCCACGTCGCCCATGAACACCTGCGCCGGATAGGCGTTGAACCACAGGAAAGCCAGCCCCGCACCGGCCATGGCCGCGCAGAAGATCAGCAGCTCGCCCGCGCCGGGGATGTGCGGCAGCAGCAGGTACTTCGAGAACACCGCCGACCCGGTCGCATAAGCGAACAGGCCCAGCGCCGTGCCCACCAGCACCACCGGCATGATGGCCAGACCGTCCAGACCGTCCGTGAGGTTGACCGCGTTGCTCGCACCCACGATCACGAAATAGGTCAGGAACATGAAGCCGAACACCCCCAGCGGGTAGCTCACGGTCTTGAAGAACGGCACGATCAGGTCGGCCTTGGGCGGCAGGTCGTGCGTGAAGCCCGACAGCACCCACTTCACGGCCAGTTCCAGCACCCGGGCGTTGGACGTCTCGGACACGCTGAACGCCAGGTAGATGGCCGCGACCACGCCGATGATCGATTGCCACATGTACTTTTCGCCCGAGGGCATGCCTTCGGGGTTCTTGTCGACGACCTTGCGCCAGTCGTCGACCCAGCCGATGGCACCGAAGCCGAAGGTCACCAGCATCACGACCCAGACGAAGCGGTTGGTCCAGTCGAACCACAGCAGCGTCGACACCGCGATCGACAGCAGGATCAGTACGCCGCCCATGGTCGGCGTGCCGCTCTTGACCAGGTGCGTCTGCATCGCGTACTCGCGCACCGGCTGACCGATCTTGAGCTCGGTGAGGCGGCGGATCACGCCCGGCCCCAGCGCCAAGCCCATAAGCAGCGCGGTCATCGCCGCCATCACGGCGCGGAAGGTGATGTACTGGAACACGCGCAGGAAGCCCAGCGCGTCGGGATACAGGCTTTGCAGCCAGAGCGCCAGACTAACCAGCATGGGTGCCTCCTGTCGTGCGGGTGGCGATGACCTGGAGCGTGGCGATCACGCCCTCCGTGCGCATGAAGCGCGAGCCCTTGACCAGCAGGGACTGCACCGGCGGCACCGCCGCCGCTCCACTCTGCAGGGCGGCCGACACGGCCGCGGTGTCGGCGAAATGTGCCCCCGCACTGCCGCGAACGCGGTCAAACGCCTCACGGGCGTGGCGGGCCAGCGTCCCGGCGGTCCAAAGGGTGTCGATGCCGCGCTCCGCCGCATAGGCGCCGACCTCGGCGTGGAACTCGGGGCCCTGGTCACCGACCTCGCCCATGTCGCCAAGCACCAGCCAGCGCGGCCCCGGCAGTTCGGCCAGCACGTCGATGGCGGCGCGCACCGAGTCGGGGTTGGCGTTGTAGGTGTCATCCACCACGGTCACATCCGCACCGGTCCAGCGCAGCAGGCCCAACTGCGAACGGCCCTTGACCGGACGGAAGGCGCTCAGCCCCTCCATCACGGTCTGCAGCGGGCAGCCAGCGCCCAGCGCCGCGGCCGTCGCCGCCAGAGCGTTGCGCACGTTGTGGCGGCCGGCCACGGCCAGCTTCAGTGCCGAGGCGCCGACCGGCGTCGTCACCGACACCTCCCAGTGGTCACCGCCCCAAGCGGCACGACCGGTCACTTCGGCCGGTGCGTCGGTCTCGCCATCACCGTCCAGCGCGAAACGCAGCGCACGACGCGCCCCCGTCAGGCCCGCCCACACGGACGTGTACTCGTCGGCCGCGGGAAACACCGCTGCGCCGTCGGCGGGCAGGAAGGTCAGCACCGAGCCGTTTTCCTGGGCGACGGCCTCGACCGTCTTCATGAATTCCTGGTGCTCACGTTGAGCGTTGTTGACCAGGGCCACTGTCGGCTGGGCAATGGCGGCCAGCTCGGCGATCTCGCCCGGGTGGTTCATGCCCAGCTCGATGACGGCCGAGCGGTGGCAGTCACGCAGGGCCAGCACGGTCAGCGGCACGCCGATGTGGTTGTTCAGGTTGCCTTGCGTCGAGTGGGCAGCGTCACCGTGCCAGGTCCGCAGGATGCTGGCGAGCATCTGCGTGACCGTGGTCTTGCCGTTGCTGCCGGTCACGGCGATCACGGGCAGGTCGGTGCGACGGGCGCGCCAGGCGGCAGCCAGGGTCTGCAGCGCACGCAGACTGTCCTCCACCAGCAGGCCCGGCAGGCCTGCGGCGTCCAGCCCCCGCTCGGCCAGGGCCGCAGCCGCGCCCACACCCGCGGCCTGCACCAGAAAGTCGTGCGCATCAAAACGTTCGCCGCGCAACGCCACGAACAGGTCGCCCACGCGCAGGCTGCGCGTGTCGGTATGCACCCGATGCAACTTCAATTCCGGGTCACCCACCAGCGTCGACGCCATGCCGCGGCCGCGCAGCAACAGCTGCGCCTGACCCAGCGTCATGAAGTCGGACGGTGCTTCACTCATCTCGTTCAGTCCTTGTGGCTTGCGCGGGCCATCAAGGCCCGATGCGCATGCTCAATGTCGCTGAAGGGGTGCTTGACCCCCGCAACGTCCTGGTAATCCTCATGGCCCTTGCCGGCGATCAGCACCACGTCGTTGGCCCCGGCTTCGCCCACCACCTGCGCGATGGCCAAGGCCCGATCCACTTCGGCACGGTAAGCAGCCCGTCGCTGAACCTCGGGCAGCGCTTCGATGCCCGCCACGATCTGATGGACGATGTCCTCGGCCGATTCCATGCGGGGGTTGTCGCTCGTGACGACCACCCGGTCGGCGCCCTGCACCGCCAGACGCCCCATCACCGGGCGCTTGACCGCATCGCGGTTGCCGCCGCAGCCGAACACGCAGTACAGCAGTCCACCCCGCGCCTGCGCCAAAGGGCGCAAAGCCGCGATGACCTTTTCCAGCGCGTCGGGCGTGTGGGCGTAGTCGACCACCACTTCCGGTCCGTCCACACCCACCGGGCGCTCGACCCGCTGCATGCGCCCCGGCACCGGGGTGAACTTGGCGGCCAACTCGGGCATCTGCTCCAGCGGCAGACCCAACGCACGCAGCCCCCCCAGCACGGCCAGCGAGTTGGAGACGTTGTATTCGCCGATCAGCCCGGTCTGAATCTCCACCGCCTGGTCGTCCTCGTGCAACGTGAAGCCGATGCCGCCGCGCTCGTAGTGCGTGCCGCTGGCGCGCCAACGGGCATCCTCGTCGTGCACGTCGGTGCTGTAGCCCCACGCCGCCAGACGGCCCTCGCGCTCCAGATCCTGCACCAGCGTGCGCCCCTTGGGATCGTCGACGTTGACCACCGCGGCCTGCAACCCGGGCCAGTCGAACAGGGCGCGCTTGGCGTCCCAATAGGCTTCCATTGAGCCGTGGTAGTCGAGGTGGTCGGGCGTGAAGTTGGTGAAAAGAGCCACGTCGATGTGCAGGCCCTGCAGGCGGTGCTCGGCCACACCGATCGACGAGGCCTCGATGGCACATGCCGACAGCGGGGCACCGTCCCACTGCGCCAGCGAACGGTGCAGCGTGACGGGATCGGGCGTGGTCAACCCGTTGGAGACGATGTGCCCCTGCGGGTTCTGTTCGGTCGGCGGCGTGCCGATGCCCAGCGTGCCCACCACGGCGCAGGTCTGGCCAGCGGCCGTCAGGGCCTGTGCGGTCCACCAGGCGGTGGATGTCTTGCCGTTGGTACCGGTGGTGGCCACCACCTTCAGACGATCGGTCGGGCTGCCGTACCAGCGGTGGGCCAGTTCCCCCGTCATGCGCTTGAGACCGGGCACGATCGCCACGGGCGCCTCGGCCGCCCAGGTGTAGGCGGACACACCCTCGGCTTCGACCAGACAGGCGCGCGCGCCCGCCGCCAGCGCCGTGTCGACAAAATCGCGCGCATCGCGGGCATAGCCAGGCCAGGCCACGAACACATCACCGGCCTGCACGCGGCGGCTGTCGGTGCACAGCTGTGCCGAGGCCGGAACCTGCTGTTCCAGCCACGCCAGGACTGCTTCAACACGATCGAACACGGGGAAAGTCACCGAGGCCATCAGAACAGCTCCGGTTCGGCGGGCTCGGCCCGCGCCTTGGCCACGATCTGGCGCGAGACACTCATGTCCGGCGGCACGCCCAACTGGTACAGCGCCTGCTGCACGACCTGACTGAACACCGGCGCAGCGACATCGCCGCCGTAATGCCCACCCTCGGTCGGCTCGTCGACCATCACCGCCACCACGATGCGCGGTGCGCTGACCGGAGCGAGGCCCACGAACAGCGAGCGGTACTTGCGCTCCGCGTAGCCCTTGCCTTCCTGCTTGTAGGCCGTGCCGGTCTTGCCGCCGACGCTGTAGCCGATGGCCTGGGCCTTGGGGGCGGTGCCGCCCTTGAGCGTGACCATGTTCAGCATCTTGCGCACGCTGCGGGCCACCTCCGGGGTGAACACCTGCGGCCCGTGCACCAATCGATCGCTCTTGAGCAGCGTGAGCGGGATCAGCTCGCCGTCGCGGGCAAACACGGTATAGGCCCGGGCCATCTGCATCAGCGATGCCGACACCCCGTAGCCGTAGCTCATCGTGGCCTGCTCCACCGGACGCCAAGTGCGATAGGGTCGCAGGCGCCCTGCCGCCAGACCCGGGAAAGGCAGCGAGGGCTTCTGCCCCAGCCCGACCGAGGAGAACATTTCCCACATCTCGCGCGGCTGCATCTGCATGGCCAGCTTGACGGTGCCGACGTTGCTCGACTTCTGCACAACCTCTTCGACAGTGAGCTGGTCGTGGGGGTGGGCGTCCGAAATGGTCGAGCCGGAGATCTGGATGCGACCGCCGCGGGTGACGATGGGCGTGTCGGCCTGAACCCGCCCCGACTGCAAGGCCAACGCGATCACCAAGGGCTTCATCGTCGAACCCGGCTCGAACGTGTCGGTGATCGCCCGGTTGCGCAGCTGCTCCCCCGTCAGGCCCTTGCGCTGGTCGGGCATGAAGCTCGGGTAGTTCGCCATGGCCAGCACTTCACCGGTGCGCACGTCGAGCACGACGACGCTGGCGGCCTTGGCCGCGTGCTGCTGCACCGCCTCGCGCGCCTGCTGGTAAGCCGTGAACTGCACCTTGGAGTCGATGGACAGGACGATGTCGCGCCCATCCTTGGACGGCACTGCCTCTCCCACGTCTTCGACGATGCGGCCGAGGCGGTCGCGGACCACGCTGCGGCTGCCGTTGGTGCCCTGCAGCGCCTTCTGGAACGTCAGCTCGACGCCCTCCTGGCCCTTGTCTTCGACATTGGTGAAGCCCACCACGTGCGCCGCGGACTCGCCCTCGGGATATTCGCGGCGGAACTCACGCTGTTGGTAAACCCCGTCGATGTCCAGCGCCTTGATCTTGGCGGCGACATCCTCATTGACCTGGCGACGCAGCCACACGAAGGTGCTGTTCTCGTTGGCCAGACGGGCCCCCAGGTCCTTGTCGCTCATGCCCAGCAAACGGGCCAGCGCACGCTGCTGATCGGCGGTCGCCTCGAAGTCCCGCGGAATGGCCCAGATCGACGGCGCGGGCACGCTGGCGGCCAGCACCTGCCCGTTGCGATCCAGGATGCGGCCCCGGCCCCCGGCCAGCGTGAAGGTCTTGACGTAGCGATCCTCGCCCTTCTTCAGATAGAAGTCGCGGTTGATCACCTGCACCCAGGCCGCGCGCCCGGCCAGCACCACAAAGCCGAGCCCCAGACCAATGACGATCAGCCGCGAGCGCCACAGCGGCGTCTTGGCCGCCAGCAGCGGGCTGCTCGAATAGGACGCCTGAGCAGCAGCCCGGCGCTCGGACGATCCTCGGCCTGAGCCGGTCAGCCCATCCACGCAGCGCTGCCAGAGCGACGCGCTGCGGCTCATGGCCTGCCGCGGCAAATTGCGGTTTCGACGGGCCGCGGTCACGGACGTGCTCCCTGCGCACCGTCGGGCACATATTCGGTGATGCCCGGTGTGACGTTGCGCATCTTCAGCTTTTCACGCGCGAACTGGTCGACACGGCTGTGCGTGCCTTCGGCGCGGCGCTCAAGGTCCAGCCGGTCGGCGTCCTGCTGCAACTGACGGGCAGTGGCCTTGGCCCGCTCCTGGGCCGTGAACAGTTGGCGCGACTCGTAGGACGTGCGCACCAGGTAGCCGGCACTGACCAACAGCAGCAGCAACAGCACGATGTTGAGGCGCTGGATCACGAGCGCCCCCCCGTGGCCGCCGCCACCGCCTCGGCGCTCCAAGGCACCTCCGTGCGCTCGGCCACCCGCAGAATCGCCGAACGTGAACGCGGATTGCCCTCGATCTCGGCTTCCGACGGCTTGATGCGCTCCACCGCCTTGAGCAGAGGCGGAGCTGGCTCCAGCCAAGGCCGGCGGCGGTCGTATTCGCTGCGCGAATGGCGCTGAATGAAGGTCTTGGCGATGCGGTCTTCCAGGGAGTGGAAGCTGATTACCGCCAGACGGCCGCCCGGCACCAGCAGGCGCAGGGCAGCGCTCAGCCCCTGCTCCAGCTCCTCCAGTTCGGCATTGACGAGTATCCGCAGGGCCTGGAAGGTGCGAGTGGCTGGATCCTGTCCACGTTCGCGGGTCTTGACCGCACGAGCCACGACCTCGGCCAGCTCGGCGGTGCGTCGCACCGGATGGCCGCTTTCGCGCCGTGCGACAAGCGCCTTTGCAATCGAAGCAGCAAACCGTTCTTCGCCGTAATCACGAATGACCTCCGCAATCCGGCGCACATCCGCCGTCTCCAGGAATTCGGCCGCACTCTGGCCTCGCGTGGGATCCATGCGCATGTCCAGCGGGCCGTCGAAGCGGAAGCTGAACCCGCGCTCGGGGTTGTCGATCTGCGGCGAGGACACGCCGATGTCGAGCAGCACGCCGTCCAGCCGGGTCACGCCCTGCTGAGCCAGCACCGCCTCCAGGTCGCCAAAACGGGCGTGCAGGATGCGAAACCGCGCGTCATCGATGCGCGCATTCCCCTCGGTGGCGTGGCGAACCGCTTCGGGATCGCGATCGGTGGCCCACAAACGGCCCTGCGGCGACAACCGGGCCAGAACGGCGCGACTGTGCCCCCCACGGCCGAAGGTGCCGTCGAGGTAGACCCCTTCCGGATTCCAGACGAGGGACTCCACCGCCTCGTTCAGCAGAACGGTGGCGTGGCGAAACTCCGGAGTGGCTTCAGCTTGCATGACGCCCGCGCTCAGAAGGTGAAGTCCTGAAGGGCGTCGGGCATGGGCTGCTGCAGCACGGCCGCTTCGGCAGCGGCGTGGCGCTGTGCATCCCACAGCTCCAGGTGATTGCCCATGCCCACCAGGAGCACGTCCTTGCTCATGCCGGCCGCCGTGCGCAGCTCCGGCGAGATGAGCACACGCGAACCGCTGTCGATGTCGACGTCCATCGCGCTGCCCAGAAAGATGCGCTTCCAGCCGCTGGCCGACATCGGCAGGGCTTCGACACGGGTGCGGAACTCTTCCCACACCGGCCGTGGAAATACCATCAGGCACCCCTCGGGGTGCTTGGTCACCGTGAGTTGTCCGGCGGCCAAGGCCTGCAGCACGTCGCGATGGCGCGCAGGGACGGTCACCCGCCCCTTTGCGTCCAGCGACAGCGCTGAAGTTCCTTGGAAATGAAAGTCCGCCACGAATACCCACCTTACGACACTTCCTCCCACTTTAGCGGATGCGTCAAACGTGGGTCAATCCGTGCGCTCCCGTTTTTTCCAATGAAATCAAGTACTTACGACCAAATGCTCAGGCATAAGAGGGCAAAATAGTCAATTGAATGAAGGACTTGCGGCAGGCTCGAAAAGTGACACTTGAGCTTGAAATCGACCGAAGCACAATCTTTAAAAAGCTCGCAGATGTCACACCGGAATGCAAAAAGCCGCCCGAAGGCGGCTCAGTTGATCGGATCCCCGGCCCCGAATCCAAGGTAAGGCCAGACAGGGGCAAACCGTCGATCAGTTTGACTCTTTGATCATGCGACCCTGTGCCGGCTGCACCGGACGGGCATTCATCGGATACAGGCGGGCAAACACACCGACCTGCTCCGGCG
>CAYRBG010000068.1:0-12714 GCA_964422355.1 uncultured Sphaerotilus sp.
GCTCCATCAGGTTTTCGTTCGTGGGCGCGCAGGTGGGCTGGATCACGAACACGTCACGGGCGCGGACGTTCTGCTGGATCTCGATGGTGACTTCGCCGTCCGAGAAGTGGCCGACATGAGCGCGACCGAGTTCGGCGCCCAAGTCCTTGGCGATCTGCTGAGCGAGTGCGGGATTGGCGTTGCCGGTGAAGAGAACCGTGTTGGAGAGCATGGTGCGCACCCGAAAATCGATTCGACCAAAAAACAAGCGCCGGTCCGGTCAGCCGGCACGGCGCTTACTGGATGATTTGGCAGGGGAGGAAGGACTCGAACCCTCGCATGTCGGAATCAAAATCCGATGCCTTAACCAACTTGGCGACTCCCCTACACAGGAGCTCGTTGCCGAACCCCTTGTAACCGTTCAACCTGTAGCCCAGTCCCGCAGGGGATGAACTCCGAGGCTTCGACACCATCTTCCCGTCCACGCTGAAGGCAAGGTCGCCAGAACTTGCTCAGCTTGGGTCGAGGTCTCGACCCGCGCAAAAACCGAACTGCCTGAACCACTCATGCGGCTTTCGCCGACCTGATGCTCCAGCAGATCCAAGGCTTGTGTCACCAACTCCGAGTAGGCTTGAGCGCAGGGCTGCAAGTCGTTGGTGCCGAAGAACTTGTTTGTTTCTGCAGCGAAGACCGCTACTGTAGTTTGTGGAGTCGACCGTGTCAACAGGTTTGACGAAAAAATTGCGACGGTCGGGATCTCGATGTTGGGTTTGACCACGACGTAGTTCGCCTGGGGCAGCTCGAGCGGGGTGATGACCTCGCCGATGCCCTCCACCCAGGCGTCCTGCCCTTGAACAAAAAACGGCACGTCGGCGCCCAGGCTTGCAGCCAGGGGCAGCAGCTTTTCGCGGGGCCAGTTCAGTTCCCACAGGCGGTTGAGGGCCAGCAGTGTCGAGGCGGCGTCGGAGCTGCCGCCGCCGAGGCCGGCACCCCAGGGGACCCGCTTGTCCAGTTCGATGTGGGCGCCCCAGTGGGTGCCGCTGGCTTCCTGAAGCAGTCGGGCGGCTCGGAGGCTGAGGTCGTTTTCAGGCAGTGCCGGACCGAGGTCGCGGCGAGAAAGGCCGCCGCGGGAACCGTCGACGGCAGCGCGCCGCTCGAAGTGGAGCGTGTCGCACCAGTCGATGAGCCGAAAGACCGATTGCAGCAGGTGATAGCCGTCCGGGCGTCGTCCCACCACATGGAGGAACAGGTTGAGCTTGGCCGGGGCGGGGACGTCGTACAGCGCGGTGACGGACATGGGCGGTGTCTGAACAAGGGGAGCGTAGGGCGTCGGGTCAGGGGGCGATCAGGCGCACGCGCACGGTGATGGCCGGGGGCGGTGTTTCCCGAACGGCGACATAACGGCCTTCATCGGCCTGACCCGTGTCGACCCGCCAGTCGAACTGGCGGAACCCGCTGGACGGGGGTGTCAGCGGTGCGAAGGGGGCGCCCGACCAGGGACGGCCTTGCAGCCACGAGGGCAGGGCCTGCAGAGGCAGGGGTTCACCGACCAGGTCCTGGGCAAGCGCCTGTGCGGTGTCATAGCGGCGCACCCCTTCGCTGGTGACGAGCTCGGCGCCGTCGACCTTCCAGTGGGCCTCGCCAAGCTTCATGCCCAGGGGGTGGGTCAGGGTCAGGTGGCCCGATCGGTCATCGCCCTGCATCTCGAACGCTGCCGAGAAGGAGCGATCCGGAGCGCCGTCCACGACCACGCCCAGCTTCCCGGAGAGGGTGGTCAGGGCGCTTTGTCCCGGAAGGGGGGAGCGTGGCGGTGAGGCGCACCCGGACAGGGTGAGTGCCACGGCCAGGGCCAGAAGCGGGTGTTGTGGCGCGAGAGTGCGCATCACAGGCGGGCCTTGAGCCGGGACAGGGTCTCTTCCAGGGCCTCGTTGTTGGGATCCTGATTGCGGGCCTGGCGCCAGAACTGACGGGCTTCATCGCGGCGCTGGGTCACCCACAGCACCTCGCCCAGATGCACGGCGATCTCGGGGTCTGCCTTGGTCGCATAGGCCTTGCGCAGCAGCCGTTCGGCCTCGGCCAGTCGGCCCAGGCGGAATTCGACCCAGCCGGCGCTGTCGGTGATGAATGGGTCGCCGGGGGCCAGTTCCAGGGCCTTGGCGACCAGCTTTTCCGCTTCGGTCAGGCGCACGTTGCGCTCGGCCATGCTGAAGCCCAACGCGTTGTAGGCGTGCGGCACGTCGGGCTTGAGCGCGATGACTCGACGCAGCAGCGTTTCCATTTCGTCGTAACGCTTGAGCTTTTCGTCGACCAGGGCCTGCTCGTACATCAGGTCGGCATCGTTCGGGAAACGCTGGTTGGCCTGCACGAGGATGTCCCGGGCAGCGGCCCACTGTTTGGTCTCCCGGTAGATGTTGACGCGACCGCCGGCCTTGAGGCGCCACTCTTCGTCGTTGGTCTCGGGCAGGGTGTCGACCAGACGCAGGGCCGACTGCAGACGGCCTTGCTGCGCAAGCAGGACCGCCCGTCGCAGCGTGACGGTGGGGGTGTTCTGCACCTTGGCCAGTTCGTCCAGCCAACGCTGGGCCTCGGCGTAGTCTTTCTGTTGCTCGGCGGCCTGGGCCAGCATCAGGTAGGCCTGGGTGCGGTCCTGATTGCTGTCGGCGGTGGGGTGCGGGGCGGCGGGGGCGCCGTCTGCGGCCTCTTCGGGTTGGGCTTCTTCGGGGGTGAGCTTGAGGTAGTTCTGCAGGGTGGCGGAGGCGGCCTTGGGCTGGTTCAGCTCCAGCTGAAGAGCGCCTTGCAGCAGCATGGCCTTGGGAGCGAGGCGGTCGTTCGCGGGGACGGCCGCGACGCTGTCCAGCGCATCGGCATAGCGTTTTTCGGCCGTGAGCCAGCGTGCGTAGCCCAGGCGGATCTCCGTCCGGGCTCCGGCCTGGGTCAGGTACCGCTGAACGGTCGGCTGTGCGGCCTCGGTCGCGCCGAGCAGGTCGACGGCAATGGCGGCCGCGGCGGGGTGGGCGGGCTGGGCCTGCAGCGCGGCGTCGACTTGGGCCAGGGCCTTGTCGTTTTGTCCGGCCATCGCCCAGGCGCGGGCGCTGGCGGCAGCCACGTCGGCCTGATAAGTGGGTTGGTTGGCCCAGGGGGACAGCGCTTCGTCCAAGGCTCGGGCGGCCTCCGACGCGCGCTTGCCGGGGGTGATGAAGCGCGCCGTGTTCAGGATGACCATGCCGCGCTGGTCGGGCGGTGAAGCCTCGATCAGCGTGCGCAGCGGCTCCTGGGCTTCCTTGTAGCGGTCCAGCGCCACCAGCAGTCGGGCCTGAAGCTCGGTCGCGGGCAGCGACTTGGGGTGGGCCATGCGCCAGGCTTTCAGGGCGCGCAGGGCGGAGTCGGTCGAGCGGCCCGCAAAAGCCATTTCCACCGCGCGCTGGAACAGGCGTTCGTCGCGGGTGCGGCGGGCGGCGTCCAGCATGATCTGGTGCGCAGTGGCGGCGTCCCCGCGGCGCAGTTCGGCTTCGGACACCAGCAGCTGGTAGAACAGCTCGGCGTCGAGCCGCGAGTTGCGAACCTCACCGCCGGCTTCCGAGGCGCGCTCCGTCGGGGGCTTGGGCGCGGCCGGCTCCACGGGCGACTGGGCCAGGGCCAGGGTCGCGACGAAGGCGGACACCAGGGTGGCGGTCGTCGTCCGCAGGAGGCGACGGGAACGGGGAAGCGAGCTCATGCGTGGGGACTCCTAGGGTCCGGGCGATTCTAGGGGAGGGGTCGACGCGGGGCGGGAGCCCTCCCATCGATAATGGGGAATGCCTGAATTGCCCGAAGTGGAAGTGACGCGCCTGGGCCTGAGCCCTGCCGTGATGGGGGCGGTCGTGCAGCGCGTGGTGCTCGGCAAACCCTTGCGGTGGCCCTTGGGTGCCGATCCTGCGCAGGCCGTGGGGCTGCGTCTGTCGGCGCCCTTGCGGCGGGGCAAGTACCTGTGGTTTGGGTTGGAGGATGCACTCTCGGGAGAGCCGCGCGGTGGCTGGCTGGTGCATCTGGGCATGTCCGGTTCGTTGCGTTGGTGGCCTGAGGATGCCCAAGACGCCGGACAGGGGCCTCACGATCATTTCGTCTGTCGCACGGACCGCGGAGTGCTGGTGTTGACCGATCCCAGGCGTTTCGGGGCGGTGGTGTGGTCGCCGGCGTTGAACGAGGCTCCGGCCGCCCGCATGCTGCAAGGGCTCGGTCGCGAACCCCTGGAGCCTGGATGGGATGGCCGTTGGTTGCACGCCCAGTGGCAGGGGCGCCGGGCGCCGGTCAAGGCGGCCCTGCTGGCCGGGGATGTGCTCGTCGGGGTGGGCAACATCTATTGTTCGGAAGCGTTGTTTCTGGCCGGCATCGATCCGCGCACGCCGGCCGGGGAGCTTGGCGTGCGGCGTTGCGAGCGTTTGGCCCAGGCGGTGCGAGCCGTGCTCGCTCAGGCGATTGAGCTGGGCGGATCGACCCTGCGTGACTTCAAGAGCGCGCACGGTGTGAATGGCGATTTCCAGCACGAGGCCCGCGTCTATGGCCGGGAGGGGGAACCCTGTCGCGTGTGCGGTTCACTCATTCGGCGCATCGTGCAAGGGCAGCGGGCCACCTACCTCTGCAGCCGCTGTCAGCGCCGCTGACGCGTGGGCGGAGGCCTCAAAACGCACCTCAATTTGCCGGTTCGGGGCGAAAGGCCTTGTGGCAGCCTCGGGGGATGCGCGGGTCCGGCTGGGCCTGCGCTACGATTTCACCTGGGGTCGTCTGACCAACGACGGGGAGGCCATGAGTACATTCGAGCAAGATTCGACGCCGATGCCCGATGCATCCACACCGCTGGAACCTTTTGTTCGCAGCCTGGATGCCATGGGTGCATGGCGCAAGAGCCTGGAGCAATCGGTCCACGATCTGAAGCAGTACCTGCGTGAGCAGTCGCTGCTGGATGAGGCCGCGCACGACCAGTTGGAGTCGCTGAGGCGTCGTCTGGGCGGCGAGAAGCTGGTCGTCGCTTTCGTGGCTGAGTTCTCCCGCGGCAAGTCCGAGCTGATCAACGCGATCTTTTTTGCCGAGTCCGGCCGGCGCATCATGCCGGCCTCGCCGGGGCGCACCACGATGTGCCCGGTCGAGCTGGGATGGGACGCCGAAGAGGAGTCCTGCCTGTCGCTGCTGCCCATCGAGACGCGCCTGGAAGGCGCTTCGTTGGCGGAGTTGCGCGATCAGCCGCGTGCCTGGGTGCGCCGTCCGCTGGACGTGGCCGACCCGGAGGCGATGGCACTGGCCCTGACCGCCGTGATGGAGACCCGCCACGTCTCGGTGGATCAGGCCCGCGCCCTGGGCTTCTGGAGCGACGATCAGCCGGCCGACAACCCGCCGCTCAACGACGTGGGCGAGGTCGAGATCCCGTTGTGGCGGCACGCCGTCATCAATGCACCGCATCCGTTGCTCAAGCGCGGTCTGGTGGTGCTGGACACGCCGGGCCTGAACGCCATCGGTGCCGAGCCCGAGCTGACGGTGGGCCTGTTGCCCAGCGCACACGTGGTGATCTTCGTGCTGGGGGCCGACACGGGGGTGACGCGTTCCGACATGGAGATCTGGCGAGACCACCTGGCGTCGCAGTCCCTGACCCGCTACGTGGTCCTGAACAAGATCGACGCGGTTTACGACCCCCTGAGCAGCGCCGAGGTCAGCGAGGCGCAGATCGCCCGCCAGTGCACGCAGGTGGCGCGCACGCTCGATCTGCCCAGCACGCGGGTGTTCCCGCTGTCGGCCCGCCAGGCGCTGGCGGCACGGGTCGAAGGCAACGCCGAGATGCTGGTGAACAGTCGCCTGCTGCCGCTGGAGCAGGCGTTGGCCCAGCAACTGCTGCCGCAGCGGCGTTCGGAGCTGGAACAGCTTGCGCTGGAGTCACTGGGGACGGTGCAGCAGCAGGTGCAGCGCGGCCTGACCGATCTTCGTCGCCAGGTGACGGAGCAGTTGCTGGAGCTGCGTGGACTGCGCGGCAAGAGCAGCGGCAAGGTGAAGATGCTGCTGCAGCGCGTGACCGCCGAAACCGGCGAGTTCGAGCAGTGCACGTCTCAGTTGCAGGCCTTGCGCGCCGTGCATTCGCGCATGCTGCGCGAGATCCTGGACGGCATCGCCGGTGAGGCTTTGCGCACCCAGGTCGAAGGCATGGTGCGGACGATTCGGGAGTCGCTGCTCAAACTGGGGGCCAAGCGCGCCTTCCTCGATCTGTTCACCGAGCTGCGCTCGATGCTCGACAAGGCCCAGCGAGGCAGCGAAGACATTCGCGACCTGCTGGCCGGCTCCTTTTCGCGCCTGAATGCGGACTTCGGCTTCAGCCTTTCGCCGTCGAGCAGCCCGGACCTGTCCCGTTTCCGGGACGACTTGGCGTTGATCGAGCGCAACTATGTCCAGTACCTTGGTCTGAGCCAAGCGCTGCGCCTGGCGCAACCGCAGTTCCTCGACCAGTTCCGCCGCATGTTGCTGTCGCGCCTGCGTGTGGTGTTCGAGAGCGCAGCCAGCGAGATCGAGCTGTGGAACCGCACGGCCTCGGGTCAGATCGACGCCCAGTTGCGTGAGCGCCGCAAGGCCTACAAACGGCGCGTGGAATCGCTGGAGCGCATCCGCAGCGCCTCGCACGAGCTGGAGTCTCGGGTGCAGGAGCTGGAGGCCCAGGAGTCGCGCCTGGCCCGCATCGATGCCCGCCTGATCGAGCTGTTTGAAACCTCCCGCCGATTGGCCTGCCAGGCCGAGCTTACGGTCGCACCGGTTGATGTGCCGCCGATCGATCGTCGCCGTGAGGCGATGACGGTGGCTCCTCCGGTCGTGCCGACCTTGTCGGACGCGGTGTCGGTCGAGGAAGGGGGCAGCGTGGTGGCCGCGGAGACCACGTCCTGGCCTTCGGTGGCTTGATTCGGGTGGAGCGACGGTTTGCAGACCGCCTTGTGACTTGGCAGCGTGCTGCCGGTCGACAGGGATTGCCTTGGCAGGGCATCCGGGATCCCTATCGGGTGTGGCTGTCGGAGATCATGCTCCAGCAGACGCAGGTTTCGACCGTCCTGGGCTACTTCGAGCGCTTTCTGCATCGCTTTCCGCGTGTCCAGGATCTGGCGGTGGCGGATCTGGACGAGGTGCTGGCGCTGTGGGCCGGGCTGGGTTACTACAGTCGCGCCCGCAATCTCCATCGCTGCGCCCGGCAGGTGGTGGGTGAGCATGGCGGGCAGTTTCCGGCCTCGGCCCAGGTGCTGGAAACACTGCCCGGCATTGGGCCCTCGACGGCCGCGGCGATCGCCGCGTTCTGTTTCGACGAACGCATTTCCATCCTCGATGGCAACGTCAAGCGCGTGCTGACGCGCTGGCTGGGCTTTGGGGAGGATCTTTCCAAGTCCGCCGCGGAGAAGGTCTTGCATGCGCGGGCCCACGCCCTGGTGCCGCCGGACCGGGTCGACATGCCCGCCTACACCCAAGGCTTGATGGACCTCGGGGCGACGGTGTGCCTGCCCAAGGCCCCCCGCTGTGAGGCCTGTCCCATGGCGTCGGACTGTCGGGCCCGTCAAGAGGGGGATCCGCTGCGCTACCCTGTGCGCACCCGGCGAACCCGCCGCGGCACCATGGAAAACGGGTGCCTGTGGGTGCGGTGCGGCGAGGCGGCGTGGCTGGTGCAGCGTCCTTCGGTGGGGGTGTGGGCCGGGCTGTGGACGCCGCCGCTGTTCGATTCCTGCGAGGTGCAGAACCGCTGGGTGGATCAGCTGCAGAGTGCGTTGCGGGGCACCGCGAGGCGCCTCCAGGTGCGCCAGTTGCCTTCGTTTGTCCACGTGCTGACGCACCGGGACTGGACGTTGCATCCCGGCGTGCTGGACGCATCTGCCGAGGTCCTTTCGCGCCTTGAATCGCACCTGATCGAGTTGGGCCCCGGCCGGTGGGTGAACACCGCCGACGTGCCGGGTCTTGCCCTGCCGGCCCCGATGCAGCGCCTCTGGGCCGAGATTCAGTGACCGTCGCCCGCGCGGGCTTCCAGCTCGCGGTGGCGGATCAGCGTTGGGATGCGGTCCTTGAAGCGGCGCGTGAGCTCTTCGGCGCAGTACACCGAGCGGTGCTGACCGCCTGTGCAACCGACCGCGACGGTGAGGTAGCTGCGCTGGTCCTGCTCGTAGCTGGGCAGCCAGCGGGTGAGGAAGTCCTCGATCTGCCTGAGCATGTCGGTGACCTCGGGCTGGGCGCGCAGGAAGTCCTGCACACCGGCGTCGCGCCCGGTCAGTGCGCGCAGCTCGCGCACGTAGTGGGGGTTGGGCAGGACGCGCAGGTCGAAGACCAGGTCGGCGTCGCGCGGCACCCCGTGCTTGAAGGCAAAGGATTCGAACACCAGCGTCAGCGCCGACTGGCTGGCCCCCACGAGCTGCAGGATCCATGAACGCAGTTGGGCCGGGCGCAGGTCGCTCGTGTCGATGATGGTGCTGACCTCACGCAGCACACCCAGCATCTCGCGTTCGTGTTCGATGGCTTCGACCAGCGCGGCGCGAGAGGTGCCTTGCTCGTCCTCGCGGGTGGACAGGGGGTGGCGGCGGCGCGTTTCGGAAAAGCGGCGCACCAGGGTCTCGGTGCGGGACTCCAGGAACAGCTTGAGCACCGGCACGCCCTGGGCGCGCAGCGTTTCGGTCAGCGGCAGCAGCTTGGGCAGCGAGCTGGCGGCACGCACGTCCACCGCCACGGCCACCTTGCGCACGCCGTGCTCCTGCTCCAGCCGGATGAAATCGACCAGCAGTTCCGGCGGAAGGTTGTCCACGCAGAAGTAGCCGGCGTCCTCCAGCGCGTTGAGCGTGACCGACTTGCCCGACCCCGAAATGCCGGAGATGAGCACCAGCGACGAGACGGCGGAGGATGGGGCGAGAGCAACGGGGGCGATGGGGTCGTCCATGAACTTCAACGGCGGGGACGTTTTGCGGTGGGTGCAGGCGCTGCTTGCTCGGCGGCGGCCCGAGCCAGCATTTCGCGGGCGTGGGCCAAGCCGGCTTGTGAGCCTGCTTGGGCGCCGAGCATACGGGCAATTTCTTGCTCGCGTGTGTCCGCGTTCACGGCTCGGATCTCGCTGTGGGTGCTTCCGCCTTCAGGGGACTTGCTGACGACCCAGTGGTGGTGGGCGCAGGCGGCGACCTGGGCCAAGTGGGTCACGGCCATCACTTGGCGGTCCTCACCCAGCCGGCGCATGCGCTGGCCGACCGTGTCCGCCACGGTGCCGCCGACACCCGAGTCGACCTCGTCGAAGATCAATGTGGCTGCCCCCGAGCGACCGCCGGCGTCCGGCGATTGCCGCGTGGTGACGGCGATGGCCAGGGCAATGCGCGACAGTTCACCGCCCGAGGCCACCTTGCCGACGGGTCGGGGTGTGCTGCCGGTGTGTCCGGCCACCAGAAACTCGATGCCCTCCAGCCCCCAGGACTGGGGTTCGGCCAAGGGGGCCAGCGCCACTTCGAAGCGGCCCCCGGCCATGCCCAGGGTCTGCATGGCTTCGGTGATGGCGGCGGACAACCGGGGGGCCGCCTGGCGGCGCAACCTGGAGACGCGGGCCGCTTCATGATCGAAGGCGACTCGGGTGGCGCGGACTGTGGCTTGCAACTGTTCCAGGTCACCTGCGGCGTCCAGGGCGGCCAGCTCGTGCTTCCAGCCGGCCAGCACTGTCGGCAGTTCCTCTGGCGATCGGCGGTAGCGGCGGGCCAGGGACATCCAGCTTCCGAGTCGGGCATCCAGCGCTTCCAGGCGGTCGGGGTCGAGCTCGGTGCGACGCAGGGCGGCG
Organism: uncultured Sphaerotilus sp.; assembly: GCA_964422355.1. Classification (GTDB taxonomy): domain Bacteria; phylum Pseudomonadota; class Gammaproteobacteria; order Burkholderiales; family Burkholderiaceae_C; genus Sphaerotilus. Next base: position 9,767 of record CAYRBG010000068.1, read on the forward strand.
TTCAGGCTGTGCGCGGCGTCCGACAACTGGGCCTGGACGCCCGTGAGCACTTCCAGGGCGTTGGCGAGCTGCGGGTCGTAGCCGGCCACCGGGCCGAGCGCGTCCACGGCACGATCGACACACTGCTCGGCCTGGACTTCACCCTCGCTGATCGCGTCGAGCGCGGTCTGCAGGGCGTCGAGGATGCCTTGGGCATGGCTCAGGCGCTGGTGTTCCAGATTGAGCTCGTCCCACTCGTGCTCGCCGGGGGCGAGCTTGTCGATCTCGCCGATCTGCCAGCTCAGGCGCTCGCGCTCACGGTTGAGGGCTTCGCCTTGGGACTGGGCCTGCGACAAGGCCTGTCGGGCTTCGTTCCAGCGGGTCCAGGCGATGTGCAGCGCCGAGGTGTCCACCTGCGCGTAGTCGTCGAGCAGGGCGCGCACGCTGGCTGGGCGGGTGAGCGATTGCCAGGCATGCTGGCCGTGGATGTCCACCAGCTGCTCGCCCAGCTCGCGGGCCTGGGTCACGGTGGCGGGGCTGCCGTTGATCCAGACGCGGCTCTTGCCCTGGACATCCAGGGTGCGGCGGATCATCAGCGAAGCCTCGGCGGAAAATCCCGCCTCGTCGAGCCAGGTCAGGACGGTTTCCGGCACCGGCTCAAACTCGGCGGTGATCTCGGTGCGGCTGCAGCCCTCGCGGATCACCCCCACATCACCGCGGCCTCCGAGCGCCAGTTGCAGCGCATCGATCAGGATGGACTTGCCGGCGCCGGTTTCACCGGTGAGCACCGTGAAGCCGTCACCCAGCTCCACGTCCAGCGAGGTGACGATGACGAAGTCCCGCAGAACCAGACGCTTGAGCATCAGAGCACTCCGTGAGGGGCGGGTGCGCCTTCGTTCCAGTGCAGCTTGCCACGCAGCGTGCCGTAGTAGTTCCAGCCCCGGGGGTGCAGGAAGCGCACACGGTGTTCGGCGCGGCGCACGCAGATGCGGTCGCCGTGCATCAGGCTGGCCAGCGACTGCATGTCGAAGTTCACGCTGGTGTCACGGCTGCTGACGATCTCGATGGCGATTTCGCCCGAATCCGGCAGCACGATGGGGCGGTTGGACAGCACGTGCGGCGCAATGGGCACCAGCAGCCAGCCGGCCACGCCGGGGTGCAGGATGGGCCCGCCGGCCGACAGCGCGTAGGCCGTGGATCCGGTGGGCGACGACAGGATCAACCCGTCGGCGCGGAAGTTGGCGACGAACTGCCGATCCACCTCCACGCGCAACTCGACCATGGTGCTGGCGCCGCTGCGCAGCACCACGTCGTTCATGGCCACGGCTTCAAAAATGGACTGGCCGTTGCGCTGCACATGCCCGGCCAGCATGGCGCGGGATTCTTCTTCGTAGTCCCCGTGCAGGATCTCGCGCAGCGCGTCCAAGGCCCGCGCCACGGGAATGTCGGTGATGAAGCCGAGCCGGCCCTGGTTGACACCCACCAGCGGCACGCCGTGTCGGGCCAGGTCGCGGGCGATGCCCAGCATGGTGCCGTCACCCCCGACCACCACGGCGAGATCGCAGACCTGCCCCAGTCCGTCGGGCGTCAAGTGCGGATAGCCGACGATGCCGGTGTTCTTGGCCGTGGCGCTTTCCAGCGTCACCTGCAGGCCCTGTTCCTTCAGGAACCGGGCGATCTGTTCCAACAGCGGTCGCATGCCGGGCGTCTGGTACTTGCCCACCAATGCCGCATGGCGAAATCGACTCGTCATCCGGAAATTACACCACAGGCCCCCAAGGGCGGAGGGGCGCTCACCCATGGGGCGCGGCGGCCGACGGGAGGTGCTCCTCCTACAATGAACAGCATGCTGGATGACCGCGCCAAGATGCTGCTCAAGACCCTGGTCGAGCGATACATCGCCGACGGCCAGCCGGTCGGCTCCCGGACCTTGTCCAAGACTTCCGGGCTGGAGCTGTCGCCCGCGACGATCCGCAACGTCATGTCCGACCTGGAGGATCTGGGTCTGATCGCCAGCCCGCACACTTCGGCCGGGCGCATCCCGACGGCGCGCGGCTACCGCATGTTCGTCGACGCCATGCTGACGGCGCGGGGCGACATCGCCACCCTCGGCACGGCGTCGTTCGCCACAGCGTCCTTGAGCGTGCCCATCATCGAGCCCCTGCAGGCGGATCAGCCCAAGCGCGTCATTGCCAATGCGGCGCAGATGCTGTCGAGCCTGTCGCACTTCGTGGGGGTGGTGACCACGCCGCGGCGGTCCAGCGTGTTTCGCCACATGGAGTTCCTCCGGCTGGGGGATCGGCGCATCCTGCTGATCCTCGTCACGCCCGATGGCGATGTGCAGAACCGGGTGCTTTTCACCTCCCAGGACTACACCCAGAGCCAGCTGGTCGAGGCCAGCAACCACCTCAACGCCCACTGTGCCGGTCAAAGCCTGGAGGTGGTGCGCGAGAGGCTCAAGTCTGAAGTCGACGCCCTGCGCGCCGAGATCACCACGCTGATGCAGACCGCGGTGGATGCGGGCTCCGAGGCTGTGAATGAAGACTCCGAGCAGGTCGTCATCTCGGGCGAGCGCAACCTGCTCGAAGTGCAGGACTTCGGCTCCGACCTGGGCTCGTTGCGCCGCATGTTCGACCTGTTCGAGCAGAAGACCCAGCTCATGCGTCTGCTTGACGGTTCCAGCCGTGCCGAGGGGGTCAACATCTACATCGGCGGCGAAAGCGGCGTCGTGCCCATCGAGGAGCTGTCGGTGGTGTCGGCCCCCTATGAGGTGGATGGGCGTGTGGTCGGCACCTTGGGCGTGATCGGTCCGACGCGCATGGCCTACGACCGCATGATCCAGATCGTCGACATCACCGCCCGGTTGGTGGGGAACGCGCTGAGCCAGAAGTGAACAGGCGCGATGCTCGACCTACAATGGCAGGCTTCGGGCCGTTAGCTCAGTTGGTCAGAGCAGAGGACTCATAATC
>CAYRBG010000069.1:0-12564 GCA_964422355.1 uncultured Sphaerotilus sp.
GGCCATAGGTCGGGTCGAACGGGTAGCCGTGGGCGAACGAGACGGACGTCATGCCCCGAATGGTAGAGGTCCGGTGAAGGCCGAAGTCAGGCCGCCTTCTTCGCGCCGGAAGGGTTCGACTTTCGACCTGCGGCGAACCTCAGGCCTTGAGGGCCACGGCCATCAGCTTGGACAGCGGCGTTGTCGGGCGACCGATGAGCGCGCTGAGCTGGTGCCCATCGTCGAACAGGGCGCCACGGCTGGCACCTGCATCCGAGTCGGCCAGCAGGGCCGCGAATCCTTCCGGCAGTCCGGCACCGACCAGCGCTGTGGCGTATTCGGCCTCGGGCAGGTTCACGTACGGCACGGTCTTGCCGGACTGGCGGCTGAGCTCGGCGGCGAACTCGGCCAGCGTGTAGGCCGTGTCGCCGGCCAGTTCATACACGCGGCCGGCCGGGTCGGGCAGGTTCAGCGCCGCAGCGGCTGCGTCGGCATAGTCGGCACGGGCGGCTGACGCGATGCGGCCTTCGCCCGCCGAGCCGATGAGAGCGCCGTGCTGCAGGGCGGGTGCCACGCTGGCCAGGTAGTTCTCGGTGTACCAGCCGTTGCGCAGCAGGACGTGCGGGACGCCGCTGGCCTTCAGCGCGGCTTCGGTGGCCACGTGCTCGGCGGCCAGGCCCAGCGGCGAGGTGTCGGCGCGCAGCAGGCTCGTGTAGGCCAGCAGCTTCACCCCGGCACGGCGAGCGGCGTCGATGACGTTCTGGTGCTGCGAGGCGCGCTGCCCGACCTCGTTCGACGAAATCAGCAGCACCCGGTCGGCGCCGGCCAACGCGGCGTCCAGTGTGTCGGGGCGGGTGTAGTCGGCCTCGCGGACCTGCACGCCCAGCGCGGCCAGATCAGCCGCCTTGGCCGGCGTGCGGACGGCCGCGACGATCTGCCCGGCGGGCACCTGCCTGCGCAGCAGCGACTGGATGACGAGGCGGCCGAGTTGGCCGGAAGCACCGGTGACGACGATCATGAAAAGCTCCAGGTTGAGTCCAAGTTGAGGATCGGGCGGGAATCCGCCATGGCGCTATCTTTTCGTTAGTGCTATCTTTTAGCAAGTACGCACAAAAAGGTTAGTGATGAACACCGACTCCCCCATCACCCTGGCCGAGCGCATGCAGCGCGGCGATGTCTTTGCCCAGGCCTGCCCCTCGCGCGACCTGCTCACGCACGTCACTTCCCGCTGGGGCGTGCTGGTGCTGGTGGCGCTGCGCGGCGGCACGCACCGCTTCAGCGACCTGCGGCGCAAGATCAACGGCGTGAGCGAAAAGATGCTGGCCCAGACGCTGCAGCAGCTTGAAGCCGACGGTCTGGTGCTGCGCGTGTCCTACCCGGTGGTGCCGCCCAAGGTGGAGTACTCGCTCACCGAGCCCGGGCAGGAGGCGGCCGCGCACGTGGAGGCGCTGGCGGACTGGATTGAGCTCAATGTCGGACGGTTGATGAAAGCGCGCGCCCTCGCCTGACGGATCGGGCGACCTGGGGCGTCAGGTCGAGGCCGCCACGGCCGCCGGTGCGACCAGCGTGCGGCTCAGTCCCCGCACCACCGCCACGAAGACGGCCACCCCGCCCAGCAGCCCGCCGCACAACAGCAGCCAGCCGCCGTGCATCCACAGCCAGCCCCCGGTGTACCCCACCACGCTGGAGCCGATGTAGTACGACAAAAGGTACAGCCCGGTGGCCTTGGGCTTGTGCGCCCCGGCGTCCTTGCTGACCCAGCCGGAACACACGGCGTGCATGGCGAAAAATCCCGCCGTCATCAGCGCCAGCCCGGCCACGAACACGGCCAGGTGGTCGGACAGGCTCACCAGCACGCCCACCGCCGTCAGTGCGCAGGAGGCGTACAGCACCCGCACCGTGCCCCAGCGGTTCACCCAGCCGCCGCTGAGTCCGGACGAAGCGACGCCGAAGAGGTAGCACGCAAAGATCAACCCGATCTGCCCCGGACTCAGCCCGAACGGCGCCCCCATCAGGCGGAAACCGGCGTAGTTGTAGGCCGTGACGAAGATGCCTGACGCCAGCCCGCCGCACAGGAACAGCCGCGGCAGGCGCGGGTGACGCAGGATCCAGCGCCAGACCGAGGTCGGCGCGGGCGACGAGGCATGCCCAGCCGCTGCGTGCCGATCGGTCAGTCCCGACAGGCTCCACGCCAGCGGCACCCACACCGCCACCCCCAGCGCCGAGACCGTCAGCATGCCAGTGCGCCAGCCCCACAGCTCCGACAGAAACCCGATGCCGACCCGCCCGGTCATGCCGCCCATGGCCGTGCCGGCCACGTACAGGCCCATCGTGCCGGCCAGTCGCGCCGCCGGCACCGTGTCGCCGACGAAGGCCATCGCGGTGGCCGGCACCGCGCCCAGAAACAGCCCCAGCAGCGCCCGGCACATCAGCAGTTGCGCCCAGGTCTGGCTCACCCCCGACAAGGCATTGAAGACGATGGCCAGCACCAGCGCGGCCAGCATCAGGTGACGGCGGTCGTGCCGACTCGGGCGCACCGCGCCCAGGAAAATGGTGACGGCCAGCGTGCCGGTGGACACCGACATGGCCAGGGCGCTGTGTGCCGCGCTCACGCCGAAGGTGTCGGCAAAGGCAGGCAGCAGCGGCTGCGCGCCGTACAGCAGCGCAAAGGTCAGAAAACCGATGAGGAACAGGGTGAGCGGACCCCGACGGTCCGCAGCTTCGGGAGACATGGGCTCGGCGCCGAGAGGCGGCGCAAATCACGATGCCGAGGATTCTCTGGACCGGCAGTCCATACGTCCAATATATTGTTCATGACACTGCCATAGGTCTGACGTATGCCCATCGAACTCCGACACCTGCGGTACTTCCTGGCCGTGGCCGAGGAGGGCAACGTCACGCGCGCCGCCGCGCAGCTGGGCCTCAGCCAGCCGCCGCTGAGCCAGCAGCTCAAGGAGCTGGAGCGCCTGCTGGACGTGAAGCTGTTCGACCGCACGCCGCACGGCGTCACCCTGACCGCGGCGGGCGAGGCCTACCGGCGCGAGGCCCAGCAGGTGATGCAGTCCACCGAAGCGGCAAGGCTGGCTGCCCAGCGCGCCGCGCGCGGGCAGACCGGCACGCTGCGCGTGGGCTTCACCGGCTCGGCGGCCTTCAACCCGGTGGTCGCGGGCACGCTGCGCGAGTTCCGCCGCCGCTGGCCGGACGTGCAGCTCGTGCTCGAAGAAACCAACACCACCCGCCTGACCGAAGCCCTGCTGCAGCGCACGCTGGACGCCGCCTTTCTGCGCCCCGCCCAATTCGCCCAGCCCGATCTGGTCCTGCGCCGCTTCGCCGACGAGCCGATGAAGATCGCCCTGCCCGACTCGCACCCGCTGGCCGGCTCGCCGCGGGTGGCGCTGCGGCAACTGGCCCAGGATGAGTTCGTGCTGTTCCCACGCACCGTGGGTTTGAGCTTGTACGACTCGATCTACGAGGCCTGCAAGGCGGCCGGCTTCGAGCCCATCCTGGGGCAGGAGACGCCGCAACTGGCCTCGGTGATCAACCTCGTGGCGGCGGAGATGGGGGTGTCGGTGGTGCCCGAGTCTCTGGCGCAGGTGAAGGTGCGCGGGGTAAGCTACGCGGACATCGAGGGGCCGGCGCCGGTGGCGACCCTGGCGCTCGCGACGCACCGGTTGAATGCCCTGCCGACGGTCTTGAACCTCACGGAAATGGCCCGCGAGACCTGAAGCGCGTCACGGGCGGCGTTCCCGCAGGGGTGCCTGGTTCGTCCCAACCCCCGCCCCCGCTCAAGCATGCCTCTTCAAATCGCTTTTCACCTTCTTGAGGAAGCGCCCGAAGCTGCGCTCCTTGTCCCGCTGGTCGGCCCGTGAGCGCTCGTGGAACTCGGCCTCCCGACGCAGCTTGTGGAAGTGCTCCAGGTGCCCCGGGTCCAGGTCACCGGCGTCCACCGCCGCCTGCACCGCACAACCCGGCTCACCGGTGTGGCTGCAGTCCCGGTACCGGCAACGGGGGGCCAGGGCCGCAATGTCGGAAAAACCGGCCTCCAGGCCCTCACCCGCCCCCCAAAGCCCCAGTTCGCGCATGCCCGGGTTGTCGATGACCAGCGCGCCGTTGCGCAGGCGGATCAGCTCCCGGCGCACGGTGGTGTGCCGCCCCTCGCCGGTGCCGCTGACCCCGCCGGTCTCCTGCCGGGCGTTTCCGATGAGGTGGTTGATCAGCGTGCTCTTGCCGACGCCCGAGGAGCCGACGAAGCAGTAGGTCCGGCCCGGCTGCAACTGCCGCTCCAGTTCGTCCACGCCCTCCTGCGTCACGTTGCTCAGCGTGAGGATGGGCGCGGTGATGCCGGCCTCACGCACCCGGGCCCGCTGTGCCGCCAGCGTGTCGGGACTCACCCGATCGGTCTTGGTCAGCAGGATCAGCGGTTCGGCGCCGCCTTCCATCACCATGACCAGATACCGCTCCAGGCGGTGGATGTTGAAGTCGAAATGGCAGGACTGGACGATCACCACCACGTCCACGTTCGCCGCGATCATCTGAGGCACGACCGAGGGGCCGGCCTGCTTGCGGCACAGCGAAGTCCGACGATCCAGGACGGCGTGAATCACGCCGAGGTCGTCGCCGGGAGCGTGCTGCACGCACACCCAGTCGCCCACGCACGGCCATTCGTGACCCTGGACATGCTGATGCCGAAACGAGCCGGAGAGCCCGGCACGGAACAGGCCGCCGGCGTCCATCAGGAGCAGCCGATCCCGATCGACCGCAGCCACACGGGCCAGCTCAAGGGGTGGCTCGCAGACTTGGCGCGGAGCATGCCCCCCCGACCAGCCCAGTGCCTTCAATGCGTCGAGGTCTGACATGACGGCCTTCTCCCTTCGCTCCCCTCAGCCCTTGCGCAGCACAAAGAAGGCGTAGCCGTAGCTCTTCGGGTACTGGCGGTACATCTCGATCTCCCGCTCGCAGGCGGCGTAGACGGTGGCAGCTTCGGCCACGCCGGCGTTCAGCTTGCGGAGCACCGGCAGGCGCGCCTGCATGGGGGTGTAGTAGTCGTCCCACCAGGCGTGCTCGGGCAGATGAAACACATCGAGCACCGTCCAGCCCAAGGCTTCGGCGCGGCGCCGGGCTTCGTCGACGTGGAAGACCTCCGGACACACCTCGTCGATCCAGGACCGCAGCTCGGCCGGCGGATCGGCGTCGAACCAGAACAGGTCGCTGAAGGCCAGCACCCCGCCCGAGGGCAGGAAAGCGCGGAAGTCCCTCAACCCGCGCTCCACGCCGATGATGAACATCGACCCCTCGGCCCACAGCAGGTCAAAGCTCTCAGGCTCGAAAGGCATGTCGATCATCGACAGCTCGCGGGTCTCGATGTCCAGGCCTTGTTCGCGGGCGTCGCGGTCCAGGCGGTCCAGCATCGGGCGGTGGTTGTCGATGGCCAGAATGGGCACCCGCAGTTCGCGGGCCAGGATCTGCGTCGGCACCCCTCGGCCGCAACCGATGTCGAGCACGCGCGGACGCGGCGGCAGGTGGGGACGGGCCGCAGCCAGGGCCCGCAGCGTGGCCTCGCGGCAGCCGGGGCCCTGGCGGGGCAGATCTTCAAAAAGCTCGTAGAAGTACTTCATGGCGGCGGTGTTGTGGGTCAGGTCGCGGGTGAGCATGCGGACCTGCAGGGCTTCCTTCTCGGACAGGCCCAGGTGGAGCAGGAACTGGTGGTGCGCTTGCGGCGCCCGGCGCTCGAACTCGCGGTGCCACTGCTTGAGCGCGCCAGCGTCCAGACCACAGGCGGTCTGCAGGCTGTGCCAGAGGTCGGCGTCCAGGCCGCAGGCCTCGGGGCCGGCGGAGACGGTCTGGAGCATCCCGGCCAGCAGGCGCTGCTGGGCACGCAGTTCGTCCATCTCCCGGCCGATGTCGCGCAGGCGGCGCTCCAGGATCGGACGGGCCCGCGACCCCACATCGCCCGCGTCCAGCAGCCGGGCGATCTCGTGCAGACCCACGCCCGCCCCTCGGTACAGGCAGATGCGCTCCAGCCGCTTCAGGTCATCATCGGTGTAGAGCCGGTGGTCCGACGCACTGCGCCCGCTGGGCTGCAGCAGCCCGATGCGGTCGTAGTACAGCAGGGTCGAGCGCGACAGTCCGAAGCGCCGGCCAAGCTCGGTGATGCGGTAGGAGGCCATGTCCGGCACTCTAGACCGTGAAGCTGTAGACGGGTCAAGCCGGCCGGTCCGGTTCGGGCCTGCGCACTGTTCTTGCGTACAACGGTTGCGCATGCCGGTATCGCGGCTTTTCTGCGCGGCGAGCGTGTCAGGGCGCCGTCTTCCTGTGCGGACCGCGACATTCGCGCCAGCCGGCCCCGTTCAATCCAGGCGAACCATGACCAAGATCGGCATCTTTTTCGGAACAGAAACCGGCACCACCCGACTCATCGCCAAGAAGATTCACGCCCGCATCGGTGCGGAGCTCGCGGACAAGCCGCTCAACGTCAACCGCATCGAGCCGGCCGATCTGCTGAAGCACGACGCCCTCATCCTCGGCACGCCCAGCTATGGCGTGGGCGAGATGCCGGGCCGCGCGGCGGGTTGCCAGGAGGCCAGCTGGGCAGAGTTCTTCGCCAAATGGCCCCCGGGCGCGGACTGCCGCGGCAAGCGCATCGCGCTGTTCGGCCTGGGCGCGCAGGAACGCTACTCGGAGCGGTTCGCCAGCTCGCTGCGCCGGCTGCACGACACCTTCGTGGGCTACGGCGCCGAGATGATCGGCACGTGGCCCACCGAGGGCTACACCTTCGAGCACTCGGCGTCGGTGGTGGACGGGCGCTTCGTCGGCCTGGTGATCGACCAGCGCACGCAAGGCATGCACACCGACGAGCGGCTCGATGCCTGGGTCGCGCAGGTGCTGCCTCAGTTGATGGGGCGGAGCACCTGAGGCTCGGAAGCCGCTCAGCCGATCCGCTTTTTCCCCACGAACTGCGTGACCAGCGCCAGCCCGGTGTGGCCCTGGCCTTCGCGCACGTCGCGCTCGCCGCTCCACAGGTGAAGAGTCTGCAGGGACTCGCCGAACTGGGCCTGCAGGCGCTGCGGCGAGGCCAGCCAGGTCACGTCGCGCGGCCCGCCGGTGGGGCGAACCTCTTGGCCGGGCGCGTAGTACTCGGCGACGAACAGGCCGCCGGGCTTCAGTGCGCCGGGCACCTGGCCCCACACATGGGCCTGCACCTCGGGCGGCAGGTGGGCAAAGATGGCCACGATGCCGTCCCAGACGCTCACGCCCAGGTCGAAGGCGGCCAGGTCGGCCTGCACCCACTCCACCGTCACGCCACGCTCCGCAGCCAGGCGTCGCCCCTTGTCCAGACCCACGTCCGACAGGTCCACGGCCGTGACCTTCAGGCCCTGTCCGGCCAGCCACACCGCGTTGCGTCCCTCGCCTTCGGCCAGGCTCAGCACACGTTGGCCGGCCGTCCAGAGCGCGGCCTGCGACGCCAGGAAGTCGTTGGGCTGCGTGCCGTAGAAGTAGCCGTCGCCGGCATAGCGTTCGTTCCACATGGACGGGCTCCGAAGAAAGGTCAGTCTTCCACCGGCCTGCGCCGGGCATGTCGCACGATACCTTGACCGTCGAACTCGATGACGGACTCGTGGCGGGTTGCCCCCTTCTGCGCCAGCTCGACCAGCTCGAACACGTCGCCCACGATCGGAATGAAGCCTACGCCAGTGGGCACCCGCAGGCCCGGTGCCCGGTAGACCCAGATCGTGCGCTCGCCGTCGGCATGGGTCTCGTCGGGGGTACCCAGACGCTGGCTGACCTCGTGCTGCCGGGTCTGGCCGGGCACCACTGTCACGTCGCCCCGGGCACCGACCGGGATGCGAAGGTCCGGCGTCGCACCCGATGCCGCTGGAGGCGGTGCGCGGCCGGCCACGGCGCGCACCGCCTGGGCCACCGCATCGGGCCGTTCGGTCTGGATGTGGTGGCCGCTGTCCCACAGCACGCGCTTGTCGACGCCACCGGCCAGTTGCACCCAGTCGGCCTGCAGGGCCTGCAAGGGCTGGGCAAAGTCCTTTTCCACCTCCCGCAGGCGGCGCGACACCAGCAGGCGCCCCGGCCCGCGCAGCGCCGGGCGTTGCGCCAGCGTGTCCAGGCAATCGGTCTGCTGCCGGAACTCCTGGCGCAGTGCCGTGCGCGGCTGCAGCGCCACCATGGTGCTGACGGCCTTGGCCATCATGGGCATCGTCGTCTGAATCGTGTCCCAGTTGCGGGGATGCGTCGGATCGAGCAGGACGTGGCCCGCCACGTCCTGCGGATAGAGCCGGGCAAAGGCGTACTGGTAAAGCCCGCCGATCGAATGCCCGACCAGCAGGTAAGGCGGCGGCAGGCCGGCGTCCTTCAGCGCCTGTCGGGTCTCGGTGGCGATCGTGCAGGGGTCCCGGGGGCGATCGGTGTCAGGCTGGCCGCCGTAGCCGGGCCGGTCGATCGCGAAGACCGTGAAGTCGCGCGACAGGTCGTCCGCCACGGCCTTCCAGGTGTCGCGCGTCATGCCGTAGCCGGACGCCAGCACGACGGTGGGCTGCCCCTGGCCACGCACCTCGTGGGCCGCGCACGGGGCCGCAGGCCGGGTCGCACAGGCGGCGAGCATCCAGGACAGGCACACGGCCCCGGCCGTCCAGGCACACCGGCTCATGCGCCCTCCTGACGCTCGAAGCGCAGACCGCTGCAGACGAGCACGACTGTCGCGCCGTCCTGCCTCGCCCGCACGGTGTCGCCTCGGCCACGACCGAGGCCCCGCACGACGGCGTCGGTGTCGGAGACCGGCGCCAAGGCCAGGATCGTGGCGTCCGAGCTGGTCTGCACCTCGACTTGCAGCAGGCCGTCCGCCACGAAGAGCCGGACCGCGCCGAGTTTCGGGCCCAGGAAGGCATCGCCGCCGACGTAGCGGTAGGTGCCGGCCCGCGCGGCCCAGGCGGGCGGAATCGGCACCGGTTCGAGGCGCAGTCCGACCCGCGTGAAGCGGCCCTTGCGCCGCGCCAGCAGCCAGGCCTGGCCGTCAGGCCCGTCGGCCCGCGTGAACGCCAGCTCGCCCATCGAGCCGAGCGGGACCGGAATCAGGCCGAGCAGGCGGTACTGCAGGCGGAAGTAGCCGTCCGCCCGCCGCGTCAGACGCAGGCGCTTGCCCGCCACCGTCACGCTCGACGCGTCGCCGTCACGCTCGAGCCTGGCCAGGCCCACCGGGGTGTCGTAGAGCCCCGGCGCATCGGCCGGCAACGCCGGCGGGAACGATGGATCGGCACCCTGCAACGCCGGGCGCACCGGATCAATGCCGGTGCGCGCCTGGGCCAGCCGGGTGAGGGCCTGCAAGGCGGTGCGGTGCGCCAGCGCCCCCGCGGCCTGCGCGCTGGACATCACCGCCACGGCCAGCCGAAGCTGGGGCAGCAGCATGAGCTCGGCGTGGTGGTGCGGCGTGCCGCCGGCATGCCACAGCAGGGGGCCGACACCGTCGAGCTCCTCGTCCAGCAGGTGCCAGCCCAGCCCGACGCGCGCCAGGTCCAGCGGCGTGGGGGCCGGCGCGGGCCGCTGCATCTCGGCGAGGGACGCCGGCGTGAGCAGCCGTCGACCGTCCTGCTGGCCGGACGCGAACCAGCACCGGGCCAGCTGCAGCAGGTCGAGGACCGTGGTGTTGAGTCCGCCTGCGGGCACATCGCGCAGGCCCGGCTCCCACCCGGTCTGGCCACGCTCGTCCAGGGCGATCGCAGCGTCCGGCCCCGCAGGCGGCGCGGCCTCGAACGAGGAGTCGCCCATGCCCAGGGGGGCCAGCAGGTGGTCCTGCATCCAGCGGGCGAAGGGCGTGGCGGTGAGGTGCTCGATGGCCGCGCCCAGCAGCGTGAAACCCACGTTGGAGTAGGCGTACAGCTGCCCGGGGGCAAAGGCCAGGGCCTCGTCGCCCAGCACTTCGACCAGACGGGTGAAGGGCTCGGGCGTGTCGCTCCACATGCCTTGCAGGACATCGGTCGGCAGGCCGGCGCGGTGGCCGAGGATCAGCCGGGGCGTGACGCGCGCCACCCCGGCGGCGTCGCGGCTGCGCATCCGGAAGCCGGGCAGCACCTCGCCCAGGGGCGCGTCCAGATCCAGCCGCCCCTGCTCGCTCAACTGCATCGCGGCCATGGCGGTGAACACCTTGGAGACCGATCCGGCGCGGTAGCGGGTGCGCGCGGTGGCAAGCCGGCCGTGCACGGGGTCGGCCAGGCCGTAGCCGGCCGACCAGCTCACCCGGTCGGTGTCGAACACCGCCACGCTGAGGTTGGCCTGCCGCAGCTCGCCCAGGCCCGCGCGGATCCACGCGTCCAGCCCGGCCAGCGCCCCGGCCGTGTCCCCCGGCGGAATGGGGGCAGGCACCGCGGACGGCGTGGCACAGCCCGCCAAGGCGGACGCACCGGCCACCAGGGACAGGCCCTTGAGGGCGGTACGACGAGAGAGAACAGGCATGGTGAACCCGACAACCGTGAGGACCCCTGCAGCTTAGTGAAAGAGGGCTTCAGGCTGGCCAAAGGCGCCGCCCCACGCCATGGGTGAACCCGAGCGCCGCCAAGGCCAGCGCCAGCGGAACCAGAGACACCCAGAGCACGGTGGACCAGCCGGCGGCCGCCAGCAGCCCCCCTGAGGCCAGGGAGCCCAGCGTCATCAGCCCGAACACCAGGAAGTCGTTGAGCGACTGCACCCGATGGGTCTCCTCGGGCCGGTGGCATTCCAGCACCAGCGCCGAGGCCCCGACGAAGCCGAGGTTCCAGCCCAGACCCAGGATGAGCAAGAACGTCCAGAAACGCATCACCTCGGTTCCAGTCAGCGCGACCGCGGCCGACAGGCCGGTCAGCAGCAGGCCGGCCAGAGCCACCTTCAGCGCGGAGAACTTGGCCACCCAACGCCCCGTGAAGAAGCTCGGGGCGTACATGGCAATGACGTGCCACTGGATCCCCAGGTTGGCATCCTCGGTGGAGTGCCCGCACAGGTGCATCGCCAGGGGCGCCGCCGTCATCAGAAAGTTCATCAGCGAGTAAGACACCGAACCGATGAGCACCGCCGTCAGAAAGCGCGGTTGCCGCAGGATCTCGCCCAGGGACCGCCCCCCGTCGGTGACCTGCGTCTGCACAGGCCGGGGCAGCCTCACACCCCACAGGATGACCGCCGACAGTGCGGCCACCAGCGCCTGCACCACATAGGTGGCGGCGAACAGGTGGGGAGGCCACAGGTGCATCGTCCAGTTCACCAGCTGCGGCCCGACCACGCCGGCCGCCACGCCACCCGCCATGACCAGCGACAGGGCGCGGGCGCGCTGCGGCGGCGCCACGCTGTCCGCCGCCGCAAACCGAAAGGTCAGCACCACGGCGGCATAGGCGCCGCCCAGCGCCGCCGACAGGCAGAACAGCCAGAACGATCCCCACAGCACCGCGGCCATCGCCAACAACCCCGTGAGGACTCCGGCACCGGTTCCCGCCAGAAAGACGACACGGCGCCCGTGGCGCCGGGCCAGCGCACCGGCCGGCAGGATGCAGGCGGCCATGCCGATCACGAACATGGAGATCGGCAAGGTGGCCAAGAGACGTGACGGGGCCAAGGAATTGCCCACGACGGCCCCCGTGGCAAACACCACCACCGAGTTGGCGCCCGCCAAGGCCTGGGCCACGGCCAAGCGCCAGAGGTTGGCGGCAGAGCGGTCGGCGAGAGCGGGCACTGGAGCCGGAGAAGCAAAACCGGAAGACTCAGCAGGCATGGAGGTCAACGCGGAGCAGGTCGCGGGAGCCCGACGGGGGCTCACACCGCCTTGTAAAGGTGGAAATCCTTGGGCGCAAAACCCAGCTTGGCATACAGCGCCCGCCCGACTTCGTTGTGGGCGAAGACATGCAGTGCGATGCCCACCAGACCCATGTCCCGTGCGAGCTGTTCCAGTGCACCGAACGCACGCGTCGCATGCCCTTGGCGACGGTGCTCCGGCAAAACGGTCACGTTGTAGACATAGGCCTCACGGCCCGACTTGCCGTCTTCCACACCGAACCAGAGCGTGCCCACCAGCGTTCCCGCGGCGTCGAGGATCGACAGAAAACGGTGCCCCGGCGTGCGCTGACCTTGCGGCAGCAACTCCGCGTACTCACGCTCCGAGCGCAGCAACGCCCCGTCCTCGGGCCAGGCGCCGGACGTGACCTTCTCCTGCGCATAGGCGGGAATGGCCCGCTCCAGCCAGGCAAGGTACTCGGCATCGGTGATTTCACGAAGGACGGACATGGCGGCACGACTCCACAGGCCCGGATGAGGCCTTTTTGCAGGGTAACGCAGCCCTGGCCAGGGCGTACAGGGACAGATGAGGGACAACCCCACCCGCACCGTGCCGCGGCGGGGAGCGATCTGCTTCGTCAAGAGGACGATGGCTTCAAAGGCGCATTTGGAAAAATCTCCGGCAGGCTGTCAGGCTTTTCCTCAAAGAGCCAATCGCTCCGCATGGTTCCGCATGTGAACAGGGCGCGCCTCTGCGCGCCCCGTCCCACTCACCTCAGATCAAACCGGTCCAACTCCATCACCTTGACCCACGCGGCCACGAAGTCGTTCACGAACTTGTCCTGCGCA
>CAYRBG010000070.1:0-12506 GCA_964422355.1 uncultured Sphaerotilus sp.
AAGCCGACCGCATGCTCGACATGGGCTTCATCCACGACATCAAGAAGGTGCTGGCCATCGTGCCGAAACAGAAGCAGAGCCTGCTGTTCTCGGCCACCTTCAGCGACGAGATCAAGGCCCTGGCCGAGCGGCTGCTCAACCAGCCGAAGGTGATCGAGGTTGCCCGCCGCAACACCACGGCCGAGACCATCGCCCAGCGCGTGATCATGACCGGCCGCGAGCGCAAGAAGGACCTGCTGGCCCACCTGATCCAGGCCGAGGACTGGCACCAGGTGCTGGTCTTCACGCGCATGAAGCACGGTGCCAACCGCCTGTGCGAGTTCCTGAACAAGCAGGGCATCACGGCCATGGCCATCCACGGCAACAAGAGCCAGGGGGCGCGCACCAAGGCGCTGGCCGAGTTCAAGAGCGGTGAGCTGTGCGTGCTGGTGGCCACCGACATCGCGGCGCGCGGCATCGACATCGATCAGCTGCCCCACGTCATCAACTTCGAGCTGCCGAACGTGCCCGAAGACTATGTGCACCGCATCGGCCGCACGGGTCGCGCCGGCGCTCAGGGCGAAGCCCTGTCGCTGGTGTGCATGGACGAAGAAGGCTTCCTGGCCGAGATCGAGAAGCTGATCAAGCGCCAATTGCCGCGCGAGACGGTGGACGGCTTCGGCCCACCGCCGGGCGAGCGGGCCGAGCCGATCCAGATCGGGCGGCGCACGCTCAACGGAGCCCCGGGTGCCGGTGCAGGACGCGGTCAGGCACGACCCTCCGGCAACGGACGGAACGGCAACAACGGGCGCGGTCCGGGAGCAAGCGCCCCAAAACCGTCAGCCCCCAAGGTCGCCCGTCCCGCCCAGGGCGGTGGCCGCCCCGGCGGATCAGCGCCCACATCGGCGGGGCAACCGCCTCGGCCGGCCGCTCCGGGTCACCGTGGACCCGCCAGTTCGCATGCGCCCGCCCCCCGGGCCTCCGCTCCTTCGGATTCACGCCCCCGCCAACGCACCTCAGCCCTGACCCGCGCTCCTTTGCGCGACAGCGAACGCTGATCCGAGCGTCGGAACAGGCTCTGCGACTCCGTGCAAGGAGACCGCAGAGTCAGCGTCGGTTCAATCGAACCGACGCTCGCGCAACCACTTGGTGGCCACCCATTTTTCGCCAAGGCGCACCGGCGAACCGCCGTGCAGCGACCCACTGGCCGGATCGGCATCCGGGTAGCTGAAGAAAACGGCATTGCCCTTGAGGGGAGCCACTTCCAGCTGGGCGTCCGGGAACACGGTGCCACCACCGCGCTCGACCGTGTTCAGATACATCACCAGCGTGCCCACGCGCTGCCCGCCCCGCCTCAGGATGCTGGGCGTTCCCGGCTGTGCCGGATCGAAATAGTCGTAGTGCGGCCGGTACTCGGCGCCCACACCGTAGTGCAGCACCTGAATGCCCTCGCCGCGGTCGACAGGCCAGTTCACCAGCGCGGCGATTCGCGCCTCGACGCGGGCGATCAACTCGCTCTCCCCGCGGCCAAAGAACATGCCGCGGCTCGTGCGCGCCTCGTTGACCTCGCTGCCGCCGGTGTCGCCGTTCACCGTCTCGGACCGGATGAGCCGAGGCTCGGCGGCGGCCACCAGGTGGTCACACTCCTCGTCCGAGAGGAAGCCGCCCAGGACCACGACACGGGGGTGTCCCAGGGACAGCACCACCTGCACCTCGCGGTCGTGCACCCACAGTCGGGACGGCGCGTCCTGCAGATCGGGCTCGGGGCACCAAGCATCGCGAGACACCTTCAACGGAGCTGGGTGGTCCGCGTCCCCTCCAGCCGACCATTCTTCATCCAGCGTCCGCGCGGCCACCTGGGGCGCCCAACCCGACTCGATCATGGCGAGCAGCATGGCGTCCCGGGCATGCCCGGCCAAAGACTGCTCCCTGATCCAGTCCCGCAGCTCGGCGCTGGCCGAGGGGTATGAAGAACGCGAAGTCACCGTGCTCATGGGCACATTGTCGCCCCGGCCCAGCCCACGAAGAGGCTCACCGGATCTGAGACAACTCAAAGGCCCGTGGACGAAGTCCCGACAGCCGTGGCAACCTGCTCAGACCGGCAGCTTGCGGCGGAACACCCACCGGTCGGTGGTCGATGCCCCGTCATCAAAGCCGTAGCCTTCCAGATCAAAACCCTTGAGCGCATCGGGGTGGCGCGCGCGGTGAGTGATCGCCCAGCGGGCCATCAGGCCGCGCGCCTTCTTGGCGTAGAAGCTGATGACCTTGTACTTGCCGGCCTTCCAGTCCTCGAACACGCACTCGATCACCCGGGCCGACAGCACCTTGCGATCCGCCGCCTTGAAGTACTCCTGCGAGGCCAGGTTGACGATGACCGGGGTGGCATCGGTCTTGAGCCGCGCGTTGAGATACTCGGCAATCCTGTCACCCCACCAGGCATAGAGGTTCTTGCCGCGCGGGTTGGCCAGCGCCGTGCCCATCTCCAGGCGGTAGGGCTGCAGCGCATCGAGCGGACGCAGCGCACCGTAGAGTCCGGACAGGATGACGAGGTGCTCCTGCGCCCAGGCCAGATCGTCCGTACCCAAGGTGCGCGCGGCCAGCCCGTCGTAGACATCGCCGTCGAAGGCCAGCACGGCCGGCTTGCTGTTGTCGGGCGTGGCCTGCGGCTGCCAGGCGGCGTAGCGCGCCACGTTGAGCTGGGCAAGGTTGTCCGACAGGTCCATCAGCGAGGCGATGTCGGCAGGTGTCTTGGGACGCAGCACCTCGATCAGTCGGGCGGCCTCGTCGGTGAAACGGGGCTCGGTGGCCTGCACCGGGGCAGGCGTGTCGTAGTCGAGGGCCTTCGAGGGCGAGAGCAGGAACAGCATGGTTCGTCAGGAACAGGAATGGGATCGCGCCGCGGCGAGACAGCGGGCAAGCGTAGCAGGCGACCGCCTGCCCTTCACGCCCGTCGGGATCCTGCAGAGGCCACGCTCCTCTGGCACCATCGCGCCCCATGAGCCGAAAAGCCTCTTCTCCCCAGGACGGCGCCTGCCCCTGCGGCAGCGCCCTCGCCTATGCCGACTGCTGCGGGCGCTTCCACAGCGGCGGCCCGCTGCCGCTCCAGGCCCCCACCGCCCAGGCCCTGATGCGTTCCCGCTACAGCGCCTTCGTCGTCGGTGATCTGGCCTATCTGGAAGCGACCTGGCACCCCAGCACCCGGCCGTCGGATCTCTCCCCCAACGAGCCGGGCCTGCAGTGGCTGGGCCTGGACATCCGCCGCTGCACCGATCAGCACGACGACCATGCCACGGTGGAGTTCGTCGCCCGCAGCAAGCTGGGCGGCCGTGCCCACCGCCTGCACGAAACCAGCCGCTTCGTGCGCGAGGACGGCCGCTGGTTCTACCTGGATGGAGACGTCCGATGAGCTCCGCCCGAAAAGTGCCCGCCAAGACGACCGTCAAGACCGCGAAGGCGGCCTCACCCAGGTCCGCGGGCTCGGCGAAAGTCCAGCCCGCCATGACCGACGCCGAGATGCATCACTTCTTCTCGACGCTGCAAGCCGCCAACCCGGAACCCAAGTCCGAGCTGGAGTATTCGACCCCGTTCGAGCTGCTGGCCGCCGTGCTGCTGTCGGCCCAGGCCACGGACGTGAGCGTCAACAAGGCCACGCGCGTGCTCTATCCCGTGGCGAACACGCCGCAGGCCATCCTGGCGCTGGGGGTGGAGGGTCTGATGCCCTACATCCAGACCATCGGCCTGTACCGCACCAAGGCCAAGAACCTGGTCGAGACCTGCCGCCTGCTGATCGAACGCCACGGTGGCGAGGTGCCGCGCGACCGCGAAGCCCTGGAAGCCCTGCCCGGCGTGGGACGCAAGACCGCCAACGTGGTGCTGAACGTGGCCTTCGGCGAGCCGACCTGCGCGGTAGACACGCACATCTTCCGCGTCGGCAACCGCACGGGGCTGGCGCCCGGCAAGACGCCGCTGGACGTGGAGATGCAGCTGCTCAAGCGTGTGCCCAAGGCCTTTGCCCTGCACGCCCACCACTGGCTGATCCTGCACGGACGCTATGTGTGCGTGGCGCGCAAGCCCAAGTGCCGCGAATGCAGTGTCGCGGCCGATTGCCACTACGCCGAAAAAGCCGTGTCCTGAAACGCCGGATCCTCGGTCAGTGCGTCCGAGCGCACCAGCATCTGCAACAGCAGATCGGGATCGACCGGTTTGCTGACCAGGAAACCCTGGATCACCCGGCACCCTTGGGCGGCCAGGAAATCGCGCTGCATGGGTGTCTCCACCCCCTCGGCCACCACCGACAGGCCCATGCCCTGGCAGATGCCGATGACCGCGCGCACGATGGCCATGTCCTGGGCATCGGCAGGAAGGTCTTTCACGAAGGTGCGATCGATCTTCAGCGTGTCGACCGGGAAGCGCTTGAGGTAGGCGAGCGACGCCTGCCCCGTGCCGAAATCGTCGATCGCCACACGGCACCCCCGGGCCCTCAGGCTCTGCATGGTCAGGATGGCCGAGTCCACGTCCTGCATGATGCAGCTCTCGGTGATCTCCAGCTCCAGGCGCTGCGGAGCGATGCCCGCCTCCAGCAGACACACCAGCACATGCTGCTCCAGCCCGCAGTGCCGGAACTGGCGGGCCGAAAGGTTGACGGCCATGCTCAACGGCGGCAAGCCCGCCCGATCCCAGGCGGCCAGTTGGTGACAGGCCTGGCGGATCACCCAGTCGCCGATGGGCAGGATGAGCCCGGTCTCTTCCGCCAAGGGAATGAAGTCGGCCGGCGACACCATGCCGATGGTCGGATGGCGCCAGCGGATCAGCGCCTCGACGCCCGTGATCTTGCCCCGGCGCAGGTCGAGCTTGGGCTGGTAGTGCAGCACCAACTCTTCACGCTCGATCGCGTGGCGCAGGCTGGCCTCCAGAGACAGCCGGTTGAAGGCCGAGGCGTTCATCGGCGTGTTGTAGAACTTGAAGCAGTCCCCGCCCTCGGCCTTGGCCGCGTACATGGCGCTGTCGGCATTGCGCACCAGGTCCTCGGGCGTGCGGCCATCCACCGGCGACACGGCTATGCCCAGACTGGCGTTGAGCACCAGGTCCTGGTCCTGATGGCGCAGCGGCTCACGCAGCACATTCAGCAGGCGCACCGCGATCTTGGCCGCATCTTGGGGAACTTCCAGGTCGGCCGCCATGACGATGAACTCGTCGCCCCCCATGCGCGCCAGCAGCAGGGGCTCGCCGCCCGGCAGGCCCCGCGCGACGTGGTCCTCCAGGCGCAGGTTGTCGCCCAGGCGGCGCCCCACTTTCTGCAGCACGGCATCGCCCGCCCCTGGGCCCAGTGAATCGTTGATGCGCTTGAAGTTGTCCAGATCCAGCAGCAGCACGGCCACGTGGTGGCCCGCGCGCTCGGCCCGGGCGACGGCGCGCGTCACGTCCTCGATGAAATGCTGGCGATTGGGCAGACCGGTCAGCGGGTCGTAGTGCGTGAGGTAGCGGGCGCGGGCTTCGCTGCGCGCCAGATCGCGCACGGCCTGGGTGGCCCTCAGGATGTAGCGCACCCGATAGGCCAGCACCGGCCAGCGGATGGGCTTGCTGATGAAGTCGGTGGCCCCCACCTCATAGGCCCTGTGGATGGAGTCCACATCGTCCAGACCGGTCATCATCAGCACCGGCAGATGGGCCCCTCGGGGGGATTTGCGCAGGGCTTCGCAGAAGGTGAACCCGTCCATGACCGGCATCATCACGTCGAGCAGGATCAGATCCGGACGGTGGTCCCGGACCATTTCCAGCGCCACCTCGCCGTTGGGCGCCGGCAAGGCCTCAAAGCCTTCCCGCGTCAAAGATCGACACGCCAGAGTGCGGTCGATCTCGCTGTCGTCGACGACCAGGATGCGGATGGCTTCGGTCGGGACGTTCACGCCTGCACTCCTTCAGAACGAACCCGCGCCACGCCCGTGGCCTGAGACAGGGCCACGCAGGCCTGTTCAAACTCGTCGGCGAGCAACGTCAGCGTGGAGGCCTCGCACAGGCGGTCTGCAAGGCGCGCCTGATTTTCCACCGCGCGTGTGGACTGCGAAAAGCGCCGCACCCCGATGGCCGCAGCACTCGACGCCAGCTTGTGCGCCGAAAAGACCAGGGCCGACACGTCGCCCTGCGCATGGGCCTGCTGCATGGAACTCAACAACTTCTCACCATCGTCGTAAAACAGATGCAGCATGTGTGACACCAGCGAGCCGTCCGGGTCCAGCGCCCGAACCTCGGCCAGCACGGCTTCGTCGAGCACCGGCCCCATGGGCACCAGGCCCACTGGGGCGGGGGTGTTCCCGGCCACCGAGGGGGTGTCACTCACGCCTGCTTCCTCTGCCTTCGGCGCCGGCAACCATTTCTGAAGGGTGTCGCGCAGCGACTGTCCGGTAAAGGGCTTGCTGAGGTAATCGTCCATGCCGGCGTCGAGACAGCGCTCGCGGTCCCCGTGCAAGGCGTTGGCGGTCAGGGCCACGATGGGCAGGCGGCGATCGCCCTGCTCCTCGGCACGGATGCGGCGGGTGGCTTCGAAACCGTCCAGCTCGGGCATCTGGCAATCCATCAGCACGGCGGCGTAGTCGCCGGTCCGCACCCGCTCGATGGCCTCGTGTCCGTTGTGGGCCAAGGTGACTCGGCAACCCAGACGCTCCAGCATGGCGGACGCCACCTGCTGATTGATGGGGTTGTCCTCGACCAGCAGGATGTGGGCGTTGCGCGTGGCGGGCACCGGTGCGGGCGCAGGGGCCAGGGCTCGCGCGCTGAAAGCTGAAGGCGAGGTGTCATCGGCGGCGTGCAGGGCCGAACGCAGGGCCCCCAGCAGATCGCGCTGGCGCACCGGCTTGCTCAGAATCTGGTGGAAGCCGGCATGACGCGCCTCGGCCACTTCGACCGCGGCCGTCAGCGAGGTCAGCAGCACCATGGGCAAGGCCTGGAGGGCCGGGTCACTGCGGACGATGCGGGCCATGTCGATGCCGCTCAGGCCCGGCATCTTCATGTCGACCAGCGCCACTTCGTAGGGCTCACCGTGCGCGTGAGCCTCCCGGAGCATCTGCAGGGCCTGCACCGCATCGGGCGCGCTGGCGCGCCGCATGCCGAGCGACTCGACCTGGTGTTCCAGCAGATGGCGGTTGGTCGGGTTGTCCTCGACGATCAGGACGCGGCGGCCCTCCACCTCGGGATCCGGCTTTTCGGGCAAGGCCGGCGCCTCGGCCAAGGGGATCTCGAACCAGAAGGTGCTGCCCACCCCTTCCCGGCTCTGAACCCCAATGTGCCCCCCCATCAGCTCCGAAAGCTGACGCGAGATGGCCAGGCCCAAGCCCGTGCCGCCGTATTGACGACTCATCGAACCGTCGGCCTGGGTGAAGGCCTGGAACAGTCGGGCCTGCTGGGCCTCGCCGATGCCGATGCCGGTGTCGCGCACTTCAAAGCGCAACCGGGTCTGCACCTCGGCCGTCTGGGCAGCATCGGCAGCGACCGTCACGTCGACCACCACCTCGCCCTCGTGCGTGAACTTGATCGCGTTGCCGACCAGGTTCATCAGGATCTGGCGCACGCGCCCGGCGTCGCCGCGAACGGCGGCCGGCACCGCCGGATCCACCCCGCAGGCGATCTCCACCCCCTTGCGGTGGGCCCGCTCCGCCAGCAGGGTCGCCACCTCCTCGACCGTGTTGCGCACGTCGAAGGGATGGACGTCGAGCTCCATGCGACCGGCCTCGATCTTCGAAAAGTCGAGGATGTCGTTGATGATGCCCAGCAAGGCCTCGCCCGACTGCTGTGCCGTGCGCGCCAGCCGCTCCTGGGTCGGATTGACCCCACTTTCGAGCAGCAGCTCCAGCATGCCCAGCACACCGTTCATCGGGGTGCGGATCTCGTGGCTCATGTTGGCCAGGAACTGGGACTTGGCCCGGCTGGCGGCCTCGGCCGCGTCCTTGGCCTCGATCAGCTCGGCCGTTCGGGCGGTCACCTCGTCTTCCAGGTGATCGCGGTGGTCCGAGAGCTCCCGGTCGCGCTGCTGGATCTGCCCCAGCATCTCGTTGAAGCCCTCGATCAACGTGCCGATCTCGTCGTGACGCTCGCCGGCCACCCGCACCGAGTAGTCCTGATCGGCACGGATGCGACGGGTGACCGTGGCCAGATGCTCCAGCGGCTCCACCACGCTCTGACGCACCCAGCGCACCGCCAGCAGCGAGGCCCCCAGCGCCAGCAGGGACACCAGGCCGGTCTGCAGCAACTGCCCGGCAATGCCCCGCCACATGTCCGACAGATCAGCCTGGATGGCGACGTCGCCGATCACCTCGTGATCGACCAGGATCTCCTTGCGCAGAGACACCGACGTGTCCAGCCACGGCATCAAGGGCACATGCGCGGTGCCGTCACTGGCCCCGTTGGCCGGCCGTTGGTACTGCGCCAGGCGCTGCCCCATGCGGTCGAGGATGGTGGCCTGCGTGATGTTCGGCTTGACCACCAGGGCATGGAGCGTCTCGTGCGCTGCCTTGGCATCGCCGAACGTCACCGCGGCCTGGCTGTTGATGGCCGTGATGTCGACCAGGGTGCGCAACTGGTCGTGGGCTTCCTTGCGGTGGTGCTGGACCTGTGAGTACGCGGATGCGAGGTAGGCCAGCAACAAGGCCACACCGGTGGACAACACCATCATCAGGCCAAGACGATGGCCGATCGAGAGCCCCTGGATGCGCTTCATGATCCGCTACCCTTCACCGCACGCGCCAGGCGCAACAACTGTGAGCTGAGCTTGAGCCCACCGGCCTGAACGGCCTCCTGATTGATGTCGAAGTGCACCCGGCCCGCCGACAGGCCCAGACCGATCATGCCGCCGAGGTCCACAAAGCCTTCGACATCACCGACGGTCAGCACCGGCTGCCCGCGCACGGCGCGCAGCAGGTCCGTGACCCGACGCTCGTCAAGGTCGGTCAGATACGCCATCTGGCACCCCTTGAGCTCATCCGGACGCGACACGCGGCGGACCCGCACCGTCCGCCCCTGAATCACCCGGCCCTCGATGGTGGCCACTGCGCCCTGCACGTCCGGCCCAGCGAGACACAGCATCACCTGGCCGGCCGGCAGCGACTGTGCCGGCCATTCCGTGAACTTGCCGAAGTTGTAGACAAAGCCGACCCGCAGCGAAGCCTCGGACGGCGGCGGCACCTGGGCCGGAGCGCTCGACAGGCAGCCGACGATGAGCATCGCCGACGCCACCCTGCGCCATGGAAAAAAGCGCATGAGCGCCCCCAGAAGTGCGGGTCAGAACTGCCAGCGGGCCTTGACGGCGTACAGGCGGGGAATGCGCATCTGTACCGACGGCAGAGGATCCGACGGGTACTCAGTGTGCTGGGCGTGCAGCAGGTTCTGGCCGGTCAAGGACAGCTCCAGCTGTGGAGTGACACGCCAGGCCCAGCGCAGGTCCAGCTCGGAGTACGAACCGATGCCCAGTCCATGGATGGCCCCCACGCGCCGCAGCCACGCATCCAGCTGCTGCCGGGCCCCCAGGTCGTGCGAAGACCGCAGGGACACCTGATGGCGCGGCACGCTGCCGTCCGAAATGGTGGTGGGAGACACGCCCGACGCGACGCCGTTTTCGTCGGCCTTCACGTACAGGTAGGTGTAGGCGGTCTGCAGTCGCCACGACGGCATGGCGTGCCAGTCCAGGGCGGCCTCGAAGCCGGAAGCGCGGGCCGACACCCCGTTGATCGTCTGCATGTTGTAGACGAGGTAGGGCTGCGCGCCGCTCATGGCCATGGTGTAGCCAGCCGGCGTGGCCGAGCGCAGATTGCGGTAGTCGCTGCGGAACACGGTCAGGTCGGCCATCAGGTTCGAGGCCCACTGCGCCCGATATCCGAGTTCGTAGGACACCACCGACTCGGCGCCGAAGCTCGCGTCGGAAAACGCCCGGACCACGACCGGCAGGGGGTTGTTGGCGGCACCCGGAGGCAAGGTTCCCAGGTCGAACGACATGCCCCGCTCCACGCGCGAGGGGGTCCGTACCGCCCGCGACACGGAGGCCCAGACCGAGTCGGTGCTGTTGAGGGACCACAACGAACGGAGGTTGGGCTGCATGTTGAAGCCGCTGAACGCGTTGCGCTCGAACTTGCTGCCCAGCATCACGCGCCAGCGGTCCGGGATGACGCGGATCTCGTCGTGGATGAAGCCGCTGACCGTGTCCTGCTTCTGGGAGTCCGGCGTCACGGTCATCACGCTCATGCCCGAACGGAGGGCATCTTCCGAGTGCCGGTAGCCCAACCCCCACACCAGGTCCTGACGGGCGCTCAAAGCCATGCGGCTCTGGAAGTCCACGTCGAACGTGGAGCGGTCCTCGAGCAGGATGTTTTCCATGTTCTCGCGGTACTGGTCCAGCGACACCTGCACGGTGTTCTGAACGCCCGCCTTGGGCGACCACTCGACATTGGCGACGACGTTCGCCCCCCGGTTCAGTTGCGTCGAGACCGTGCGCTGCACGTAGGGCGCCGTGGCCGAGGCCAACAGCATCTCGTCCCCCGAGCGGGTGTCGTAGACGTTGGCCGTCATCATGAAGCGGGACGTGCCCGACAGATCGCGGTCCACTCGCAGACCCGCGCGCTTGGTTCGGGTGTCGTCGGCGCCACGGGTGCCATCGACGGTCTCACCGCCGCTCATGTGACCGCCCTTGCCCCACACGCGGTAGTGGGTGTCCTCGTCGATCTTTCCGCCCCAGCGCAGGGTGGTCGACACCTGCCCTTCGTTGCCGCCAAGGGCCGAGACCATGCCGCCCTGGGTGCGGCGCGCATGGCGGGTGACGATGTTGATGACGCCGTTGACCGCATTCGCTCCCCACATGGTGGCGCCGGGTCCGCGGATCACCTCGATGCGCTCGATGTCCTCCAGCGGCATGTCCAGCGACTCCCAGAACACCCCCGAAAAGAACGGCGAATACACGCTGCGACCGTCCACCAGCACGAGCAGCTTGTTGGCGAACCGGCTGTTGAAGCCGCGCGCCGACACCGCCCACCGGCTGGTGCTGATGCGCGCAACGTTCATGCCCGGCACCATGCGCAGCGCCTCCGGCACCGAGGCCGCGCCGCTGCGCTGGATGTCCTCCGACGTGATGACGAAGGCCGCGGCCGCCGCATCGGTCAGGCGTTCGGCCTTGCGCGACACCGAGGTGACCTCGATATTCATCAGGTCCTCGATCGACAGGTTGGTGACCTCCAGCCCGTCCGCCGCCCAGGAGGGTGCACCCAAGGCCGCAGCCATCGCCAACACCAGCGGACGAACCGTGGAGGAAACGGGAGAGGGGAAACGACGAGTGAGGCGCACAGCACAAGCCCTTGATCAGTGACTGCAAACGACTGGGGGGCGGATTTCCGTTCCCAGCAACTTTTCACTGATCGTCCACCAGACACCGATCCGACGTAGGGCCGATGACGGCAGGGATTGCCCGTCAGTTCACTTGAAAGCGTCCCGACCTCCGTACGGATGCAGCGTCAGGCGAAGCGCCGGGCCCAGTCCTGAATGCGCTCCCGGATCTGCCGCAACCCGTCCGTCAACGCCGCCGGCCCCGGCTGCAGGATGTCGCAGGACTTGATCTCGAAGAGCTGGCCGTCGCGCACGGCGGGCACCTCCGCCCAGCCCTCGCGCACCCGCACCTGCTCGGGCTGGAACTTGCGCCCGCACCACGAGGCCAGCATCAGCTCCGGCGAGCGCCGCACCACCTCCATCGGGTCAGCCAGGATGCGGTCCTTGGCCAGCGAGCGCCCGGCCAACTCCGGAAAGCACTCCTCGCCCCCGGCCAGCACCATCAGCTCGCTGACCCAGCCGATGCCGGTGATGATCGGATCGTTCCATTCCTCGAAGTAGACGCGCGGGCGGCGCGGCAGCAACCGGGCCTCGGCAGCGGCGGCGTCCAGGCCAGCCTGCAGCTCGGCCAGCAGCGCAGCGGTGCGCTCGTGGGCGCCCACCATCGCCCCCACCATGGCGATGCACTGCAGGATCCCGGCGATCGTGCGGTGGTTGAACACGTGCACCTGCACGCCGGCCTTCACGAGCTGGCCGGCGATGTCGGCCTGCAGGTCCGAAAAGCCCAGCACCAGGTCGGGCTCCAGGTCCAGGATCTTGTCGATCTTGGCGCTGGTGAAGGCACTGACCTTGGGCTTGTCGCGCCGCGCCTCGGGCGGGCGCACCGTGTAGCCCGAAATGCCGACGATGCGGTCCTGCTCGCCCAGCAGATAAAGCGTCTCGGTCGTCTCCTCGGTCAGGCAGACGATGCGGCGGGGAAAGAGGTCGGCCCGAACGGCCGGTGCAGCGGTGGGATTCGACATGGGGCCGGATGTTAGGGCCCACGAAGTCCCACGATGGAAAAGGCCGACGGAGCCTTCGCCCCTCCGCCTTGGCCGAGTCACGCGCCGGTCAGAGCCGGTGCCCTGCGCCCGTCACAGCATGCCCAGCATGCGCGGCAGCCACAGCGACAGGCCGGGCCAGTAGGTCACGACCACCAGGAAGCCCAGCATCGACAGCAGCCACGGCCA
>CAYRBG010000071.1:0-12361 GCA_964422355.1 uncultured Sphaerotilus sp.
TGAAAACCACCGCGCTCTACAGAAATCAGTTGTCTACTTGACAGGTGAGCTTACGGCAAAATTCTCGGTCGTATCGCTCGACAGGGCATGCCGACACAGAGCATTCCTGCGGGAAGATCTTTCACAACCACGCTTCTCGCGCCCACCACGCATCCGTCACCAATGGTGACTCCCGGCGCTATATAGGTGCCCGATGCGACCCAGCATTCGTTGCCGATGCGTATTGCTGGCCCCCTAAGATCAAATGCGATGGAGGCGTAGTCATGATCGCCTGCACACACATAAGATTGCTGAGAAATCACGGTATGTGAGCCGATGTCAATGGACCCGAGGCTGTATATGACGGTCTGGTCGCCAATCCATGAATAGTCTCCAATGGAAATTTTCCAGGGGTATGTAAATTGAGCCGTAGGGCGGATGATGACGCCTTTGCCCACCCGTGCTCCAAAGAGTCTGAGTAACATTGCCCGCCAACCGTAGGCAAACTGGGGGGACCATTTAAATGCGGTGGCTTGGATCAGCCACCACAACTGTACGACCCATGCTGGGCGCCCCCGGAACCCGTCAGGTACCTTGAAGGCCGAGAGGTCTTGGTATGTGTTGGGCGTGTTCATGCGCCAGAGTCCATCCCTTTTATTGACGTTGTGTACCAATGGTTAGGTCCGTCGTGATTTCGCTCAGAAGTTTGCGTGCAACGGTCGCATCATTTTCAAAGGCAGCAGCAATGTCTAGGCGTTTTTGTGCTCTGGCTTGGGTGGTCATTTGGGCCTGTTCGCAAACCTGGGCTGCGAGCTGCTTTTGGATGTCTTCGATGCAGCAGTCGCAACAGTGTTCGCGGCCTGTCAGCATGCTGCCGATGCATCCCCTTCTGGCAGCCACCACGGCCACTCCTGCTTGCAGTGCTTCAAGAATGGTTACGGGCTCGGCTTCGTTGGCGTAACGCGTCGGAAAGACGAGCAGGTCGATCGAGTTGAAGAAGTCTTGCTTGTCTTGACCGTAGACGGGGCCAATGTGCTCGGCCCAGGGGCGTTGTGCAAGCTCTTGATTGAAGCGCGGTTGGATGTCTGGCGCCACGGGCCCGGCGATCCGCGCCTTGAGGTCTGGACTTTGCACTCGGGCAGCATCGGCCGCGGCAAAGAAGTCAAATATGCCCTTTTCAGCCGTGATGTTGGAAAGAAAGCCTATGGATACCTCGTTGGCCTGTTCCTGGTTTCTCGCTGCAGGCACTTCAGCGGCAGGTTTACAGGCTTCTTTCATGAATGCTGCATTTGACAGCACCAGCGTGCGCGACTTGGGCAGGTTGTATTGCCGGCACAGTCGCTCCTGCATGTCATCGCACAGCGCAATGTGTCGCGCGGGGCCCATGGCGTGGAACGTCAATGCGGTCAGGCGTGAGCGGCGGTTCAGGTAGGCGTAGCTGTGGTGGTGAACCGTGATGGGGATGTCATGCCACCGGGCTAGCAGAAAGAAGGGCAGATCAAGCAGCTGCCCTTGCCCGCCGGAAAGGCCGGCATAAAGCGCGGATGGGTGGTCGGCGGCAGCCCTGTGGAAGTGTTGAATCAGCTTCCACCAAGACCTGATCTTCTGAAGATTACCGCCGTCTCGAGGGCCGTCGGTGGCTGCGGGGCTGCGGTTGAAGACGATCACTTCAGCACGCTGTTTCAACCGGTCTAGCATGGCCTGATTGATGACCGAGAATCCGTGAACGGGCGGCGGAAGTGGTCCCAGAAAAAGAACAGTCATGTGAGTTATTGTTCTTGAGCAATCATTCTTCGGCAACCCTCAATGATCTGTTGTGCCGCGTGCTCCGGAGAAAAACCTTTCAT
Source organism: uncultured Sphaerotilus sp. (assembly GCA_964422355.1). GTDB lineage: Bacteria > Pseudomonadota > Gammaproteobacteria > Burkholderiales > Burkholderiaceae_C > Sphaerotilus. The sequence continues at coordinate 1,827 of CAYRBG010000071.1, forward strand.
CAACTCAATGCAATAACGCGCCGTTGCGTCAGCATCAGAAAACGCAGAGACGCTGCCCGCCATGATTTCTGCGAGTCCTTGAATGTTGTTGGCTTGAAATACAAAACCGGATTTTCCCTCTTGGATCAATTCCGGCACACAACCACATATGTTGCTCACGATGGCAGGGCATCCGTAGCTCAGCGCTTCGTTGACTACGAGCCCCCACGGTTCACTGGTGGAGGGCAGGACGAGCGCGGTTGCGCGGGCATACTCTTCCGCCAGCTGTTCTATGCCCATGCTGCCGGCAAAATCGACGGACGAGGCCACGCCGCAGTCTTCGGCCAATTGTTCAAGATCCTTTTTGAGCGGGCCCGCTCCGATCAGCACCAAGCGGGCATGAGTTTGGGTATTTTTTACAATGGAGAAGGCTTGAATGAGGGTATCCAGACCTTTTTCAGGAGATAGCCGACCCACGTAGAGATAGCGCGGAGATTCTCCTGCCTGAGGTGCGCTCTCGATTCGCTGCGACAACGCCTGTTCTGGTTGATAGGAGGGTGGGAGTGCGGCAGCTTGACACCGGAAGAAAATATTCCTCGCGTCGGCCCCATGCATCATTAGGTACTCTCTGCTGCGAATTCCATAGCCGAAGAATCCATGGCAATGCGCAAAGAAGAATCGCTTGGCTATTGTTTTTGTCAGTGTGCTGGGGCGATCGTAAGCTGTCGAGTCGCAGAAAACAGCGCGCAGTTTTCGTCTCACCATCAAGGTGAACAGCATGGCCCAGTATTCAGGACGCTCGTAGCCTGGGAGGACGACGATGTCGGCGTCGGTTTTCCAGGCACGGGTGACGAGTGCTCGTACACGTTGCAGCAATGAAGCCCCGTAGTAGTTGCCCTCAAAAATGAGTTCGTAGGGGTACCGGTGATAAGCAAAATCTACGCCTCCAAGTGCAACCCGGTCGCTCTCCGTTTCCGCAATCTGGGTAAATGTAACCTTGGCGGTCGAATCTTTGGTCGCTTCATGGATGGCGCTGAACACGCCGCCCTTGTACTTGGACCACATGATGTTGTGGAAAATGGCGATGTTCAACGGCGACTCCCAAATGATTGCTCTCATGCGGGGCATGACTTTGTTCCTTCTTGCCCCAACTTTTCAGTCTGCCACATTGGGTCGAATGTCTGTGTGACTGCTGAAAAAGTTCTATCCCGGAAATCGGGGGGGGGCAGAGTTTTCGTGCAGGGGGGAGTGTCAGAACGTCTGTCAAAGCCGCTGATGAGGCACAGGGTCAAGCGAGCCTGGAAGGGAAAGCTGTTTCTGCGTGACGGCGGCCGTCAAAGTGGGGGCGATGCCAAGACTACTCTGCACACGCCGGAGGATGAGGGAGATTTGAGCACCGTGGAAGTGCGTTCTTCACAGGGCAAGGCGCCCGTTTACAGATCGCCCCAAGCAAGGGGGTGGCGGCACATTTGAAGCGGCCGCCAATGCGGCGTCAGGCACTTTGTGACCTGAGCCTGGGGATGGTGATGCCCAGTGCCCACTCCGCCGCGCTGACGTCACCCGGCTGCTGCCCTCGACCACGGTAGCCCTTCTGGAGCAGGTGCTTGGCGTGCAACCGACTCGCAAACTTGGCCATGACCAACTGTCCGACGACGGGGAGGCACACCGTCGCGATCGTGGTCAGCGCGGCCAGCTTCCAGTTTCGTTGCATGGCCAGGGGAACCGGCCCGAGCAGCGCCACAGGCCAGTGGTAGCCCAGGGGAATCTTCACCACGTGCCCGGTCTTGGGGTGAATCAATTCCAGCTGGTGTGGGGCCCGTGTGCCCGGCTGGGTGGGGGTGCCGGAGTTTGGTTCGGCGAAGGTGGTTGACATTTGGATGCCCAAGATGCGGATGGTTACATTCTAGGGAATGTGCGGATGTCAACGCCTGCAGGCGGACTTGTTGTGGGGCTGCAGGCGGTGTCTTTACTTGCCTCTGCACTCTAGGTGCGAGCGGGCAGGAGCAGTCGCGCGATAAGAGGGGTGTTTTTTGCCAGTCGGGCGATGCCCAGGGGCAGGATGACGCCTGCGGCAATGGCGAGAACGCCCGCAACAGCGGGGGGCATGAGGCGGCTCAAGAGGTTGTAGCTCTGTTTTTGGAGGGTGCCATGAAACAGCAGGACGATGATGCTGGCTGAGCCGATGGCACACAGGGCCCGATCGAGCCCTGCGAAGCGCGTGCAGTGCTGCGCGATCGCCAGAGTCACGTAGATGCCGAGTGCGGCCTGCAGGAGGCAAAGCAGCAGGGGGCCGTGGTGTCGGGCGTTGAAGTCGATGTATGCACCGTCAAACACCATTTGCATGGCGATGAACACCGCTGCAGCTCCCCCCAGTCGCCATGAGGGCTGAAGTGGCCAGCTTTGCAGGGCAGGGCTGCACAGGTGGCCGGCAAGGAGCCAGGGCACGGTCAGCAGGAGGAGATCTGCGCTCCAGGGCCAGCCGAGCAGGGTTTGACCCCAGAGTTGGGCGGGGTTCCAGGCTGGATGGGTGGCCAGGTGTTGCCAGACCGGACGTGCCTCGAGCAGGGTCGCTCCGGCTGCCAGAGAGGCGGCCATGAGCAGTGCGGTGGCCCAGCGGGGGTGAGGGGTGTGGCTCAGGGCACGGCTCGCCAGGGCGGCGGCCAGGGTGGCGGCAAAGAGGTGCGGCAGGAACCACAGTGGCTGAGACTTGATGGTTTGGCCGGTGCCGTAGGCGATGCCCAGTGCGGCCAGTGAAAGACCTTGAATGAGGTGGTCATGGTCTGCACCTGCGGCCAGCACCCACAGCAGGCTGTAGATGCTGAGCACCACCACGTAGGGTTTGAGCAGGCTGGAGGCCCGTTGGCGGAGCTGGCGGGCAAGGGGGGTTTCCGGGCGCAGGAACAGGCCGCTCATGAAGAAGAACAGCGGCATGTGGAAGGCATACACGGCGTGAACAAGGGCGGACCAGCTGTCATCGCCAAATTCGTTGAGCGGGCTGTGTCCAGCCACGACGAGGATCATGCCGAGGCCGCGGGCGCAGTCGATGGTGTGGTTGCGAGTGGGCGCAGACGTGGGCGTGCTCATGGGTGCGGATGTTTGCGCAGGTCGGGCTTGCTCGTGTTCATGTACGTTTTGTCACCTGCAGGATCAGAGCCTGCTGTGTGGAATTACCGCTTGGATACCCCTGTTTGCCCCGAGGGGGCCGGGGGGGGGCCGATACCATTCATGAAACCAATCACGATTCGAGCCGGTCAGGCACCAAGGAGCAATAGCGATGAAGTTTGGCAAGTGGCAGGTGGGGGCCATGTCTCGGGCCAGGGCAGCCGTGGCGGCAGGGCTGATGGTGCTGGGAGGGGGGCTGGCGAGCGAAGCTGTCGCCAGTTGTACTGATGCGCGTCCTTGGCGTGGGGTGAATGTGGCAGGGGCCGAGTTCGGCGCGGACCGCATACCGGGTCGCGTGTTCTATGACTATGTGTACCCGTCTCAGGCCACGCTGGACTATTTTGGGGCCAAGGGGGCAGCCGCTTTGCGTCTGCCGGTGCTTTGGGAGCGGGTGCAGCCGGCCTTGCGCGGTGAGTTGGCGTCGGCCGAGGTGGACCAGGTCCGCAAGGTGGTGCAGGACGCAGCCCGCCGGGGGCAGTGCGTGGTTCTGGATCTGCACAACTATGGCCGCCATGGCGGGATGGAGCTGGGTTCCGTCGGGGGGCCGGGTACGGCGGATCTGCTGGATGTCTGGAAGCGCCTGGCCGGCACCTTGGCCAACGAGAACAATTTGGCTCTGGGGCTGATGAATGAGCCCTACGCGGTCACGGTTTCGGCGTGGGCTCAGACGGTTCGGCAGGTGGTTCAGGGGTTGCGCACGGCGGGGGTCAGGCACTGGATCGTGGCCAGTGGGGGCATGTGGTCTGGAGTGCACTCGTGGTTTACGGTGTCCAACGGCACATCCAACGCTGCTGAATTCGCGACCTTGAAGGATCCGCTGGGGCGCACTGCCATCGAGGTGCATCAGTACGCCGACATCGATTTTTCGGGCCGCGGTGTGGACTGTATTTCTGCGGACCGTATGACCGCATTGATGGACGCCGTGAGCCGCTGGGCGGCATCCAACGGTCAGAAGCTGCTGTTGGGCGAGTTTGGGGTGGCGCCGACGACGGCATGTCTGCAGACCCTGGCGGCTCAGGTCAAGGTCGCCTCAAACTCGGCAGTGTGGAAGGGGTGGACGTACTGGGCGGCCGGCGAATGGTGGGGAACCTATCCGTTCTCAATCCAGCCTTCCAATGGAGTGGACAAGCCGCAGATGTCCGTGTTGATGAAGGGCTGGAGCAGGTGAGTGTGAAAGCGGAGGCGCGTTCGGGCCTGCTGGGTAATGTGTTTTCACTCGCGGTGGTGCAGGGGGCCGAGTACCTTGTGCCGCTGCTGGCCATTCCGTATCTGATGCGGGTTTTGGGCGCCGAGGGTTATGGTCAGATCGCATTTGCGCAGGCGATCGGTGTGTACTTGGTGATGGTGACCGAGTACGGTTTCAACATGGTCGGTACGCGAGAGGCTGCGGTGTTGCGTGACGATCGGCTGGCGCTGTCGAGGCTTTTCTGGAGCGTTCAACTGGTCAAGCTGCTGCTGGCTGTGCTGGTGGGTTGCGTGCTGTCGTTGCTGGTGCTGACGGTGGGCAAGCTTCGCCACCAGTCGGGGGTAATGCTGTTGTCGTTGTTGCCTGTCCTTGGGACCGTGCTGTATCCGCTGTGGCTGCTTCAAGGGTTGGAGATGATGAAGCAGATCGCCGCAGTGATGATGGGCGTGCGGCTGCTCATGTTGGCAGGCTTGTTTCTGACCGTGACCCGACCGGATCAGATCGGGCTGGCAGCGTTTTTTCTGTTTGCAGCGGCTCCGGTGGCCGGTGTGTGGGCCTGTTTCCTGATCGTGCGGCGCCGTTGTGTAGTGTGGGTGGCTCCGAGCTGGAGCGGGGTGAAGGCTCAGTTCAAGTTGGGGTGGGCGGCTTTTTATGTGACGGTGTCGGCGTCGGTTTACCGGTCGGGCAATGCGGTGGTTCTGGGGTTCTTGGCCACTCCATCGATGGTGGCTTATTACGCGATTGCCGAGAAGGTGGTAAAGGCGGCGCAGGAGGTGGCGCGACCGATTTCCCAGGCTTCGTTTCCGCGGGTAAGTGCTCTGGTGGCCGAGTCGTCAGAGGCCGCGCAAGAGTTGCTGCGAAAGCTGTTGCTGAGCATTGGAGGGCTGGGCGTCCTCACTTCAACCGCGGTGTTGGCTTTGGCGCCATACATCGTGTCGGCCTTGTCTGGATCCCGGGCTGAGGAGGCGGTGCAGGTGATGCGGTTGATGGCCTTGATCCCACTGTTGGGCAGTGTCAATCAGGTACTTGGCGTGCAGACGATGTTGCCTTTTGGGTGGGAGCGGCCGTTTTCCCGTTATGTGGGTTGGGCCGGCGCTTCCGATCTGGTGATGGTGGCGCCCCTGATCTGGCTGTGGGGGGTTTCGGGGGCTGCCTTTGCCTATGTGGCCAGCGAGGTTGTGTTGCTGGTGTGCCTGCTGTGGTATCTGCGCCGGCAGGGCATGACCTATTTCCTGCTGCGTCAATCTCCCTCGGCCTGATGTGAAGTGCTGGTGGTCGTGGTGGGCCTGTTGGTTCGGGCTTCTGGAGGATGGGACAGCGGGAAATGGGCGGACTCGCCCAGCCGACCAGCCTCCCCGTCATGGATGGCTTGCAACAGCAGCTGATAGCGGTCCAGCCGGCCAGTGGCCAGAGCGCGGGTACGCAGCATCTGCAGGTACAGCCAGCGGTTGATGCCCCTCAGCACGGTGGACGAGCGGCGGCAGTGCTGCTCGAAGTAGGCGTGGTTCCGGGTCGAGTAGTAGGCGCGGAAGTCGTTGTCACCCTGCAGCAGCGCGTCGAAGGTGCTGGTGTACTTGGAGATGACGTTCCATGAGGGTTCGATGTCGGTCAGGATGGCCGCGGGCACGAGGTAGATGCCGGCGCCAAGCTGGGCAATGCGGTGGCTGAAGTCGGTGTCGTCGGCGTAGAGAAGGAACTCTGCGTTCGGCAGGCCGCTACGCTTGAGCACGTCGGTGTGGAAGTACAGGCCGCTGTAGGGGGCAAGGTCGATGCGCGAGCGCTCCAGGACGGGCCGTGAGCGCAGCCACCTGCGACCCCAGGGGGTGCGGCGGTACAGCTTGAAGGGCAGGTGGCCGAGGCTGAACCCGAAGAAGGTGTGGGGCTCGGCCAGCATGCCGCTCGACGATAAGCCCAGGGCTGCGTCTGCTTGGCGATCTGGACGGTAGGCCAGGACAGCCACCCCATCTTGTGCCTTGGACTGGGCCCGCAGCTGGGTGTATGCGTTCTGCAGGTGCTGCAGGCTGCCGGGCTCGAGTCGGTTGTCGTCGTCGAGGATGAGCACTTCGCCTAGATTGTGGCGCAAGGCGTGGTCGAGTGCCGCTCCGAATCCTCCAGCGGAACCAGTGTTGCGGGGCAGGGAAATAACGTGAGCAAAGCCGGGAAAGGCCTCCTCGACAAGGGCTGGAATGTCGGCCTGCGCTCCGTTGGCCACCACGACCGCTCCGCAGACCCCTTGGTCTCGAGCCGCGCTCAACGCTTGCCGCAACAGGTTCCAGCGTTGTCCGTACGTGACGGTAAGGACGTGGCAGCGTCGGTTCGGCATGTGGGTCTGGAGATGGTTGGCGGGCGGGATGGGGTTACGTTTGGGAGGCGGGGCGGGCGTCCTGGGGTGGGGGGACCTGTCCCGCTTGACGCCAACCTTGCGCCCTGGACCAGAGGCTTGCCCATTTGAACGCCGCCTTGGGCCGGTTGAGCGAGGCCAGGGCGATCAAGGTGCCGCAGAACGTTCGTGCCATGGTTGCAGGCAGGTACCAGGATGGAAAACGGTTCTTGCGCATCACGTATCCGAAGCCGCTCTCGTAGCGGCAGTGGCGCGCCACTGCCGCTGCATCGAACGATGCCGTCTTCGTGGGATGGCCCAGGCACAGGTCTGGGTCATAGCGGACCTGGGCTCCTGAGCGCATGGTCCGGAGCAGGTAGTCCGTTTCCTCTCCGGCTCCCCAGGGTGTTCCGGCGCCAACGCCCAGACGCTCGTCGAAGCCATCGAGGCGATCAACTACCGGTCGCTTCAGGAAAATGGAAAACGAGATTGCGCCCCGCCACACGGAGTATGGGGTGAGGGTCTGAGCGTGGGTGAGCCATCGGCCTTCGGTTTGACCTTGTTCGTTGGTAAACCGGCCGGTAACTACATCAACTTCAGGGTGTTGCGCGAATGTTTCCAGCACCCTTGTCAGCAGTCCGGGGGGGTACCAGCAGTCGTCGTCTGGAAATGCGACGATATCCCCCCGGATGTGCTGCAAGCCGACGTTGCGGGCCCTCGACAAACCTGGGGGGGACCGTAGGTGCTGTATATCCAGCATTGAGCGGAATGGGGAGAGCACCGGTTCTAGCCGGTCGTCGGTATTTTGGTCGACGACAATCAGTTCGCACTCACCCGCTTGTGGTTGCGTGCTCAACGATGTCAGAAATCGCGTGACCTCGTCGGTGCGTCCGACGGTTCCCATCACCAAGGAAAATTTGATTGGCATCCGTGGGCTAGGCTCAATAGGCATTCTTGTCGAAGAAGCTGAGCTTGATGGTTCGAGCAATGATGCGCAGGTCCAGGGTCAACGACCAGTTGCGCAGATATTCGAGGTCGTAGGCCACTCGTGCCTCCATCTTGTCGATGGTGTCGGTTTCGCCGCGAAGGCCGTTGACCTGAGCCCAGCCAGTGATGCCGGGCTTGACCTTGTGGCGCACCATGTACGCATCGATGATGTTCCGGTATTCGTCGTTGTGGGCCACGGCGTGCGGACGAGGACCCACGATGCTCATGCGGCCTTGAAGCACATTCACGAACTGTGGCAGTTCGTCCAGTGACGTGCGACGGATGAATGCTCCGAATGGCGTGATCCGTGGGTCGCCCTTGGTGGCTTGTTTGACGACAGCACCGTTGTCCATGACGCGCATGGATCTGAACTTGTAGACCAGGATTTCCTTGCCGTCGAGTCCGTTTCGGCGCTGTTTGAAGATGATGGGGCCTGGGGAACTCATTTTCACGCCGACGGCCACCGCGAGCATCAGCGGAGAGATGAGCGTCAGGATCATGCTGGAAAGCACTACATCGGACACCCGCTTGATCACCCGGTTGATCCCGATGAAGGGGCTCTCCAGCAAGCTCACCACTGGCAGCCCATCCATGTTGCGCATCCGCCCCTGGATCAGGTTGACGCCGAACACATCGGGCACGAAGTAGATCGACACCGTGCTGTCCTGCAGCTCCGACAGAAGACGCGTGATGCGCGGTTGTGAGCTCAGTGGGAGAGTGATGTAGACATCTTTGATGTCGTGCTTGCGGATGATCTCCACCACCTCGGTCACACGACCGAGGATGCGCTCTCGGGCGCCCTCCGCACAGCGATTGAGCTCGCGATCTTCCACGTGCCCGACCAGGTCATGTCCGAAGGGCTTGCGTCGATTCAGCATCTCTGCAACCCGCTGCCCCAGGGGGCCGGCCCCTATGACCAGCGCCGATCTGCGAACCTGAGGGGATGCCGCCATGTATTGCAGTACTTCCCGTCCTGCCGCCACTGCTGCCAGTTGAACCACCGGGGTCAGTAGAGCCCATTCCGCGAGAACCCGGAAATCAAAGAATCTGAAACTTTTGGTCGCAAAGCCGCACAGCGACAAGATGCACAGAACAGCGACCCAGGACGCCACGGTGTCTACCATGGCGTTCAACCAACGCTCATGAAAGCGGTTGGCGCCCGGATACACCAGCGATATCGTGAGGATCGCCAGCACCATGGTTGGCCGGTCCACCTGCCCTCCCTGAAACAGCTGGACAGCCAAGAGCACGATCACGGCCACAGCAGGCTCCAACAACGAGGCGACCAGCACCGAAACCGACTGCGGCGAAGAAGCCATCAGCTTCATTCCAGGCGGCAAATGCTCTTGACGCGGATTTGTACTCACTGTGTGCGACGGCATGGACCCGTTGATTGGATTTGCGAACATCTTGACCCTCAACTCGGCGGGGCTGCGAATCGGGTCCTCCCCTGATCCCAGTCTCAGCCGCTGGGCCAGTGCGGCCCCTTTGCAGAACGGTAGCAATGGTCCGGGCAAACGCTGAACTTGCACATCCCCCGTTCACCGAAAGTCGCGAAATACCGCTGGAATTCACAACCCCATCTGGGGGGGGCGAATGGCGACCTCTCTCTTTGATCACACTCACAGACGCCAGACTCGAACGGAACGTTCGGTCAAAACCGACTCGCTGAAGGCCGCTTTCACATCAATCAGACACCCACCTTTGATCAGCTTTGCCGTCAGGTCGTCCGTGTCCAGTGTGCGGAAGCAACTGTGCGCCACGGCCGCCACGATCGCATCCGCCCGTGGCAGATCCTCCCAGGCCAGCAGTCGCACACCGTGCTCGTGCATGGCTTCGTCGGAATCCGCCTCCGGGTCGTGCACGAACACTTCCACGCCATAGCTGCGCAGCTCGCGGATGATGTCGATCACCTTGCTGTTGCGCAGGTCCGGGCAGTTTTCCTTGAACGTCAGCCCCAGCACGTTGACCCGCGCGCCCTTGATCTGGCTGCCTGCGGCGATCATCTGCTTGACGGTCTGCTCGGCGATGTACTTGCCCATGCCGTCGTTGATGCGCCGCCCGGCCAGAATCACCTCCGGGTGGTAACCCAGCATCTGCGCCTTGTGGGTGAGGTAGTAGGGGTCCACGCCGATGCAGTGCCCGCCCACCAGGCCTGGGCGGAACTTGAGGAAGTTCCACTTGGTGCCCGCCGCCTCCAGCACCTCGGTCGTGTCGATGCCGATCTTGTCGAAGATGATGGCCAGCTCGTTCATCAGCGCGATGTTGAGGTCGCGCTGGGTGTTCTCGATGACCTTGCAGGCCTCGGCGGCCTTGATGCTGCTGGTGCGGTGCACGCCCGGCTGCACGATGGTCTCGTACAGCGCCGCCACCTTCTCCAGCGTGGCGGGCGTGTCGCCTGCCACGACTTTGATGACGTTGGTCAGCATGTGCTCGCGGTCGCCGGGGTTGATGCGCTCGGGGCTGTAGCCGACGAAGAAGTCGCGCTTCCACACCAGGCCTGAGGTCTGCTCCAGCACCGGGATGCAGACCTCTTCGGTGGCACCCGGGTAGACCGTCGATTCGTAGATGACAGTCGCACCTTTCTTGAGATGCGGTCCGATGGCCCGGCTGGCCCCGATCAGCGGGCTGAAGTCCGGGATGTTGGCTTCGTCCACCGGCGTGGGCACGGCGACGATGATGAAGTCGGCCGCGGCCAGATCGGCCGGGTCGCTGGAGTATCGGGCGTGCACGGCTGCTGCCATGTCTTCGTCCGGGATCTCGCGCGAAGGGTCGGTGCCGGCTCGGCACTTGGCGATCTTGTCTTCGGCGATGTCAAAGCCCAGTGTGGGCAGGTGCTTGCCGAACTCGACGACCAGCGGCAGGCCCACATAGCCCACGCCGATCACAGCCACGGTGGAG
>CAYRBG010000072.1:0-12141 GCA_964422355.1 uncultured Sphaerotilus sp.
GGCCAAGGTCGAGGACGTGGACCGCATCGTCGGCCTCGAAGTCGGTGCCGACGACTACCTGCCCAAACCTTTCAACCCGCGCGAACTGCTGGCCCGCATCCACGCCGTGCTGCGCCGCCGCCCGTCGGTGGAAGCCCCCGGCGCCCCGGCCCGTGACGCACAGTCGGTCACCTTCGGCCCGTTCGAGTTCGACCTCGGCCTGCGCCGACTGACCCGTGACGGCGAAGTCATTTCGCTGACCACCGGTGAGTTCTCGATGCTCAAGGCCCTGGTGCGCCACCCGCGCCAGCCGCTGAGCCGCGACAAGCTCGCCCAACTGGCGCGAGGCCGCGAGTTCGAGCCCTTTGACCGCAGTCTGGACGTTCAGGTGTCGCGTCTGCGCAAGATGATCGAGCCCGATCCGTCACAACCGCGTTACATTCAGACCGTATGGGGTGTGGGCTACGTGTTCGTTCCGGACGGTGCCGCCTGAGGCCCTCCCCTGAGTCCCTTCTCTTCCAGCCCAGCCGAGTCACGGCGCCATGATCGCCAGCAGCCCCACGACGCCGTCCTCCTCGGCCGCCTCCACCAGCGCCGCCCAGCCCGCCTCATCCCGAGTGATGCACGGGCTGCTGCACCTGCTGCCGATGAGCCTGTTCTGGCGCACGCTGCTGCTGCTGTCGCTGATGCTGAGCGTGGGCATCCTGGGCTGGGTCTACACCCTGCGCTATCTGGAGCTGGAGCCGCGCGGCGTGCAGGCGGCCCAGCAGATCGCCAGCCTGGTGAACCTGTCCCGCTCGGCACTGCGCTACACCGACCAGCTCAACCGCGTCGCCCTGGTCAAGAACATTGCCGAGCAGGAGGCCGTGCGCATCCAGCCGCGCGAGCCGGGCGATCGCTACGTGCCCTTCGAGGAAGACCGGTTCACGCGGGCCATCAGCGCCGAACTGCGCAGCCGGCTGGGGCCCAACACCATTGTCGCCAGCGCGGTCAACGGCACGCCGGGACTGTGGGTCGGCTTCATGATCGAGGCCGACAACTACTGGCTGCAGGCTGACCCGGGTCGGGTGCAGTCGGCCGTCACAGGCAAGACCTACTTCGCCGTGCTCGGCCTGACCCTGTTGCTCACGCTGGCGGGCTCGGCCGTGATCGCCGGCCTGATCAACCGGCCGCTGCGTCAGCTCGTGGATGCCGCCGCCCGCATCCGCAAGGGTGACCTGAGCTTCCGCCTGGACGAAACGACGACCACACGCGAGATCCGTGAAGTCAACCGCGGCTTCAACCGCATGGCGCGCGAGCTGGCCAAGATCGACGACGACCGCGCCGTGATGCTCGCCGGCATTTCGCACGACCTGCGCACGCCCCTGGCCCGCATCCGTCTGGAAACCGAGATGAGCGTGGTCGACGATGAAGCCCGTCGAAACATGGCCGACGACATTGACCAGCTCGACGCCATCATCGACAAGTTCATGGACTACGCGCGCCCGACCGAGGTGCGCCTGGTTCCGGTTGTGGCGGCCGTGCTGCTCGACACCGTGATCCGCCGAGTCAGCAACGAGCAGCTCATCATCAAGGCCCGCGTCACCACCGACGTGCGTGTGATGGCCGACGAGACCGACCTCGACCGCGTGTTTGCCAACCTGTTCGAAAACGCCCGCCGCTACGCCCAATCGCCGGACGGTGTGGCCCATGTCTCCGTCACCTATGCCCGCTCACCGGAATGGGTGGTGATCAATGTGCGCGACCACGGCCCCGGTGTGGACCCCGAGAACCTGGCCCGACTGACCACGCCCTTCTTCCGCGGCGACAAGGCCCGCACCCACAGCAGCAGCACCGGCGCAGGCCTGGGTCTGGCGATCGTCGACAAGACGGTCAGCCGCATGGGCGGTCAACTGGAGCTGTTCAACGCCACCGACGGCGGCTTGGTCGCCAGTGTGCGATTGCGCAGGGCGCCCTGACATCTTCCTGTCTGCACAGCAAAAAGGGGCGCCTGAGCGCCCCTTTGTGTTTGTGGGCCGGACACTCCCGGCCACCCCTCAAAGCCGGACCGGCTTGGAGTGCCAGATCTGGTCGGCGTACTCGGCGATGGTGCGGTCCGAGGAGAACGCCCCCATTCCGGCCACGTTCAACACCGCACGACGGGTCCACTCGTCGGAGTTGCGGTACAGGGCATCGACCCGGTCCTGGGTTTCGACATAGCTGTCGTAATCGGCCAGCAGCAGATAGTGGTCGCCCCAGTTCACCAGGGTGTCGAAGATCTGCTGGAAGCGGCCCGGCTCCTCGGGCGAGAACGTACCGTCGCGGATCGCATCGAGCACCGCCTTCAGCTCGGCATTGCCTTCATAGATGGCCCGCGGCTGGTAGCCCTGGCGACGGATCTCGGCCACCTCCGGCGTGGTCTTGCCGAAGATGAAGATGTTGTCGTCGCCGACATGCTCCTTGATCTCGACGTTGGCACCGTCGAGCGTGCCGATCGTGAGTGCGCCGTTGAGGGCGAACTTCATGTTGCCGGTGCCCGAGGCTTCGGTGCCCGCGGTGGAAATCTGCTCCGAAAGATCGGCCGCCGGCATGATGATCTCGGCCAGGCTCACGCTGTAGTTCGGAATGAACACCACCTTGAGCTTGTCACCGATGCGCGGATCATTGTTGACCACCTTGGCCACGTCGTTGATCAGCTTGATGACCAGCTTGGCCATGTGGTATGCCGACGCCGCCTTGCCTGCAAACACCACCACGCGCGGCACCCACTGAGCGTCGGGATTGGCCAGGATGCGCTGATAGCGGTTGATCACGTGCAGCACGTTGAGCAGTTGGCGCTTGTATTCGTGGATGCGCTTGACCTGCACATCAAACAAGGCGTCCGGGCTCAGGTTCACCCCCAAGGCCTTGAGCACGTGGTTGGCCAAACGCTCCTTGTTCTGACGCTTGACCTTGCGGAACGCGCCCAGGAAGCCCGGCAACTCGATGGCGGCCTTCAGGCCTTCCAGCTGATCGAGCTGACGGCGCCAGCCCTTGCCCAGGCGCTGATCGATCAGTGTCGCCAAGCCCGGATTGGCCTGCGACAACCAGCGGCGCGGCGTCACACCGTTGGTCTTGTTGTTGAAGCGTTCCGGCCACAGACCGGCGAAGTCGGCAAAGATCGACTCCTTCATCAGGTCCGAGTGCAGTGCCGACACGCCATTGATGGAGTGGCTGGCCACCACGGCCAGATAGGCCATGCACACCCGGCGTTCGCCGTTTTCGTCGATCAGCGACAGGCGGCGCATCAGCCCCGTGTCGTGACCATGGGTCTTGGTCACCTCGCCCAGGAAAGCGGCATTGATGTCGAAAATGATGCGCAGGTGACGCGGCAGCACGCGGCCGAACAGGTCCACCGGCCAGGTTTCCAGCGCCTCGTGCATCAGCGTGTGGTTGGTGTAGGAGAACACCTTCTGGCACAGAGCCCAGGCCTTGTCCCACTCGACCTGATGCTCGTCGATGAGGATGCGCATGAGCTCGGGCACGGCCAGCACCGGGTGCGTGTCGTTCAGATGGATGCTGACCTTGTCGGGCAAGGCATCGAAGCCGGTATGGGTGCGCAGGTAACGGCGCACCAGATCCTGCAGCGAGGCCGAGACGAAGAAGTACTCCTGGCGCAGGCGCAGCTCGCGGCCCGACAGCGTGGAGTCGTCCGGATAAAGCACGCGGGAGACGTTTTCGGAGTGGTTCTTGCTCTCGACCGCGCCGAAGTAGTTGCCCTGGTTGAAGGCCCGCAGGTTCATCTCTTCCGTCGCCTTGGCCGACCACAGGCGCAGCGTGTTCGTGGCCTCGGTGCCGTAGCCCGGGATGATGGTGTCGTAGGCCATGGCCAGCACGTCGTCGGTGCCCACCCAGCGCACGGCTTCGCCATGCTGCTCCAGGTACCCGCCGAAGCGCACGCGGTACTGCACCTCAGGCCGCGGGAACTCCCAGGGGTTGCCGTTCTTGAGCCAGTAGTCCGGCACCTCGACCTGGCGACCATCGACGATGGTCTGGCGGAACATGCCGTAGTCGTAGCGGATGCCGTAGCCGAAGCCGGGAACGCCGATGGTGGCCATCGAGTCCAGGAAGCAGGCGGCCAGACGCCCCAGGCCACCGTTGCCCAGGGCAGCGTCGGGCTCCAGGTCAAACAGGGCATCGGCGTCCACGTCCAGTTCAGCCAGTGCCTGACGGATCGTCGGCATCAGCTCCAGCGCCAGGATGGCGTTGGTGAAGGTGCGACCGATCAGGAACTCCATCGACAGGTAGTACACGCGCTTGACGTCCTGCGCGTACTGGGCCCGCGTGGTCTTCATCCAGCGCTCGACCAGATGGTCGCGCACCGCGTAGGACACGGCGTGCAGCCAATCGTCCGGCCGTGCCGACACGGGATCCTTCCCCACCGAATACATCAGCTTGGTCGAGATGGCTCGCTTGAAGGATTCCACATCGCAAGCAAGGTGGTCGTACTGGTGCTCGAACTGGGTCAGATCCATGATTCAGTCGGACGGAAGTGGTTGTGATCGTGAAGAAAAGCAGGATACACGCCGCCGTGTCGCGGCGGCGCACGGAGTCATCCCTGAGCTCGGCGGTAGACGTCCAGATAGGCGGCCGCGGCGGCATCCCAACCGCAGGGCTGCTGCATCGCGCGGCGCTGCACGCGGGTCCAGTCGGTGCGACGGCGGTAGAGCGCGCAGGCCCGGTCGACACCGTACATCACGCCCCCGACATCGAAATGATCAAAGACGAAGCCGGTGGCATCGGTGTCCAGCGTTTCAAGGCGGGTGTCTTGGACGGTGTCGGCCAGCCCTCCCACCTTGCGCACCAGAGGCAGGGTGCCGTACTTGAGTCCGTAGAGCTGGGTGAGACCGCAGGGCTCGTAGCGCGAAGGCACCATGATGACGTCGCTGCCGGCGATCAGACGGTGCGCAAAGTCCTCGTCATAGCCCAGGCGGACGGCCACCTTGCCCGGATGCGCCTCGGCCGCCGCGCTGAACGCGCTTTCCAGCGCGCGGTCACCGCTGCCCAGCAGGGCGAACTGTCCGCCCCGCTCGAGGATGCCGGGCAAGGCCTCCAGCACGAGGTGCAGGCCCTTTTGCTCGGTCAGTCGGCTCACGGCGCAGAACAGCGGCCCCGTGGCGTCGGCGGCCAGGCCGATCTCGGCCAACAGATCAGCCTTGCAGCGGGCCTTGCCGACCAGGGCCCGGGTGCTGTAGTGATGGGCAATGCGGGCGTCGCGCTGCGGGCTCCAGACTTCGTCGTCCACCCCGTTGAGGATGCCCGAGAGATCGTGGTGACGGCTGCTCAAGAGTGCGTGCAGACCGCAGCCCTGTTCCCAGCCCTGAATCTCCTGGGCATAGGTGGGGCTGACGGTGGTCAGGCGATCGGCAAAGTACAGCCCGGCCTTCATGAAGTTCACATGGCCGTGGAATTCCATGCCGTGCATGCCGTAATACGCGGCGGGCAGACCCAGTTCACCGAAGTGATGGCCGGCAAACATGCCTTGGTAGGCCAGGTTGTGAACGGTAAAGACGGTGGCGGCCAATCGATGGCCGGCCCGCGCACTGGCGGCACGGACGTACGCCGGGGCCAATCCCGCATGCCAATCGTGGGCATGCACCACCTCCGGGCGCCAGTAGCTGTCCATGCCCTCGGTCAGCGCCGCCGCCACCCACCCGAGCAGGCCGAAGCGAATGTGGTTGTCGCTGAACGGGCGCTGCTGCTCGTCGGCATAGGGGCCACCCGCGCGGCGGTACAGACTCGGCGCGTCGATGACATAGGCATGCACATCGCACGCAGGCAGGTGCGCGTACAACAGTCGGAACGGCCCCTGCACACCCGGCAGCGGCGGATGGAATTCCGCCACCGTGGCCACATCTGCCATGCCGTTCAGGATCGCGTCAAAGCCCGGCAACAGGACGCGCACGTCCGCCCCGAGCGACCGCAGCGCCGGGGGCAAGGCCCCGGCCACATCGGCCAAGCCACCCGTCTTGAGCAACGGAAAGATCTCGGCACAGACCTGCAATACCCGCATCACATCCTCCTCAAAGGGCCGCCAGCATCTTGCGCGTCACCAGCACGACACCGTTCTCCGTGCGGTAGAAGCGCTTGGCATCCAGCTCCGGATCCTCGCCGATGACCAGTCCGGCGGGCAGCTTGCAGCGCCGGTCGATCACCACCTTGTTCAAGCGGCAATGGCGACCGATCTGCACATCGGGCAACACCACCGCCTTCTCGATCTGGCCGTAGGACTGCACGAGCACGTTGGAGAACAGCACCGAGTCGCGGATCGTCGCCCCGGAAATCAGGCAGCCGCCCGACACCAGACTGTTGACCGCCATGCCCCGGCGCCCCTCGACGTCGTGCACGAACTTGGCCGGCGGCAGTTGCTCCTGGTAGGTCCAGATGGGCCAGTCGCGGTCGTACATGTTGAGCTCGGGCGTGGTCGAAGCCAGATCCAGGTTGGCCGCCCAGTAAGCATCCACCGTGCCCACATCGCGCCAGTAGGGTCGCGAATACGGTGGGTTGGCCAATGCCGACATGTTGAACGGGTGCGCGAACGCCTGGTTCTCACGCACGGCCTTGGGGATCAGGTTCTTGCCGAAATCGTGCTCCGACTCGGGATCCACGGCATCCTCTTCCAGGAGACGGAAGAGGTACTCGGCCGTGAACACGTAGATGCCCATGCTGGCCAACGAAACGTTCGGGTCTCCGGGCATGGCGGGCGGGTTGGCCGGCTTCTCGACGAAGTCGACGATGTGCCGATCCTCATTGATCGCCATGACCCCAAAGCCCTTGGCGTCTTCGCGCGGCACCTCGATGCAGCCCACCGTCACGCCACGGCCGCTCTCCACGTGGTCTGCCAGCATGATGGAATAGTCCATCTTGTAGACATGGTCACCGGCCAGGATGACGACGTACTCCGGTGGACGCGAGTTGCGGATGATGTCCAGGTTCTGATAGATGGCATCGGCCGTGCCGCGATACCAGCTTTCTTCGTCGATGCGCTGCTGCGCGGGCAGCAGGTCGACGAACTCGTTCATCTCGTTGCGCAGGAAGGACCAGCCGCGCTGCAGGTGACGGATCAGCGAGTGCGACTTGTACTGCGTGATCACGCCGATGCGGCGCATGCCGGAGTTCAGGCAGTTCGACAGCGCGAAGTCGATGATGCGGAACTTGCCGCCGAAGTGCACGGCAGGCTTGGCGCGGCGGTCGGTCAGATCCTTGAGGCGGGAACCACGGCCGCCAGCCAGAACCAGGGCCAAGGTCCGGCGAGCCAGCACGCGGCTTTGGACGGTTTGTGCCACATCCATTTGAGTCTCCTTGTGGGTAACGATCTGTCGTACAGCTGAATTCAGGTGAGGATGCGGAATCAGGTCACCACGGTCGGGCCACTCTGACCGCTGAACTCGCGGATGCGGGCCACGCGGTCCGCCAGTTCAATGAGGGACGCCAGCGCCTCCTGGGCCGGCTGGTCGTGTCCAGAGGCGTCGGCCTCGAAGCGCTCCAGGTACACGCGCAGGGTCGCACCTTCGGTGCCCGTGCCGGACAGGCGGAACACCACGCGTGAACCTTGGGCGGAAATCAACCGCACGCCTTGGCGGCTCGACGTGGAGCCGTCCACCGGGTCGGTGTAGGCGAAGTCGTCGGCCGTCTGGACCACGAAGCCCGGGACCGGTTCCTGTCCCGCCAGCTCGGGCAGTTGTGCCCGCAAAGCGGCCATCAGCGCATCGGCACGTTCGGTCGGAATCCCCTCCCAATCGTGACGCGAGTAATAGTGCCGACCGAAGCGGGACCAGTGCGCCCGCACCAGCTCTTCCACGGATTTTCCGGTGGCCGCCAGCAGGTTCAGCCAGAAAAGCACCGCCCACAGGCCATCCTTTTCCCGCACATGGCCCGAGCCGGTGCCGTAGCTTTCTTCACCGCACAGCGTGACCTTGCCCGCATCAAGCAGGTTGCCGAAGAACTTCCAGCCCGTCGGCGTCTCGTACATCGCGATGCCGAGTTCACGGGCCACGGCGTCGGCCGCACACGACGTGGGCATGGAGCGGGCAATGCCAGCCAGACCCGCGCAGTAGCCCGGCACGTTTGTCGCCAGTGCGGCCATCACGGCCAAGCTGTCCGAGGGCGTGACCACAAAATTGCGGCCCAGGATCATGTTGCGGTCGGCGTCGCCGTCCGACGCGGCGCCAAAATCGGGCGCGTCGGCCGCCGCCATCACGGCCATCAAGTCGGCGGCATGGGCCGGATTCGGATCGGGGTGGTGACCACCGAAGTCCTCCAGAGGCTCGCCGTTGACCACCGTGCCGGCCGGTGCGCCGAGCAGACCCTCCAGCACATGCTTGGCGTAGGGGCCGGACGCCGCGCTCATCGCGTCGAAACACATGCGGTGTCCGGACGCAAACCATGCGCGCATGGCCTCGAAGTCGAACAGCGACTGCATCAGCTCGGCATAGTCCGCCACCGAGTCGATCACCTCGACCTGCATGTCACCCAAAGCGACCTGACCCAGGGTGGAGAGATCGACATCGGGCGTGCCCTCGGCGATCTGGTAGGCCGCGAGGGACTGCGTGCGGGCATAGACGGCTTCGGTCACGGACTCCGGCGCCGGGCCTCCGTTGCCGATGTTGTACTTGATGCCAAAGTCGCCATCGGGACCGCCCGGGTTGTGACTGGCGGACAGCACGATGCCGCCATAGGCCTTGTGCTTGCGGATCACCGCGCTCACGGCCGGGGTGGACAACAGGCCGCCCTGCCCCACCAGCACGCGACCAAAACCATGTGCGGCAGCCATGCGCAGGATGGTCTGCACCGCGACGCGATTGTGATAGCGCCCATCACCGCCCAGCACCAGGGTCTGACCGCGGCGGTCCGGCAAGGTCTCGAACAGCGCCTGGACGAAGTTCTCCAGGTAATTCGGCTGCTGGAACACGGTGACCTTCTTGCGCAGGCCCGAGGTGCCCGGACGCTGTCCGGCAAAGGGAGTGGTCGAAACCGTCAGGATCTTCATGCGTGACTCACGAGGCGGATTCAGGGAGGACACAGGGAAACCACACCTGCACGGTGCGGGAGGGACAGGCCACCGCATCGGTGGCCGCAGAAAACTCAGGGGTGAACGCGCCTTGGGCGCTGCAGGCACGGCGTTGCCACCGCGTCGCTGCCGCCAGCGACGGCCACAGAAAACGTCGATCGTCTTCATCCGGATTGATCAGCAGCAGCGCCGTCTGACCCCGGGCGCACAGCATCACCGCCATCGCGTGATCACCACGGCCGGTGTGCCAGTCAGCCTCGGTCATCGACCGGCCTTCGGGGTGCAGCCAGACCACATCGGTGCAGCCCTGCCGATCCGTGTGCCCCGTCAGCCAGGTGCCCTGTCGCAAAGCCGCACACTCGCGCCGCAACGCCACCAGCCCGGAGACCCACTCCATCATCGAGGGATCGGCCTGGGTCCAATCCAGCCAGGTGACCGGGTTGTCCTGGCAATAGGCGTTGTTGTTGCCGCTCTGCGTGTGGCCCAGCTCGTCGCCCCCCAGCAGCATGGGCGTGCCCTGAGACAGCAGCAGCATGGCCAGGAGCGCCCGCTGCAGGCGTGTGCGCAGGAACAGGACATCCGGATCGGCCGTCGGCCCTTCCACGCCGCAGTTCCAGCTGTTGTTGTGGTGGTGGCCATCGCGGTTGATCTCGCCGTTGGCCAGGTTGTGCTTGTGGTTGTATGTCACCAGATCGCGCAGCGTGAAACCGTCGTGCGCGGTGATGAAGTTGACCGAGGCCGTCGGTGCCCGCCCCGAATGGCGGAACTGTTCGCTGGACGCGGCAAACCGCTGGGCAAACTGAGCCCGGTCCCCGGCGCCCCGCAACCACCAGGAGCGCATGCCGTCGCGGAACTGGTCGTTCCACTCGCGCCATCCCGGGGGGAAACCGCCCAGCCGATACCCGTCAGGCCCCAGGTCCCAGGGCTCGGCGATCAACTTGACCCGCGAAAGCACCGGATCGGCCTGCAATGCGGCGAAAAAGGCATTGCGCCGATCAAACCGCCCATCGGCGTCGCGTCCGAGCACCGGGGCGAGGTCGAAGCGGAAGCCGTCCACCCCCACCTCCTCGACCCAATAGCGCAGCGAGTCCATCACCATTTGCACGATGCGTGGCTCGGCCAGGTTGAGCGTGTTGCCGCAGCCGGACCAATTGACGTATCGGCTCTCCTGTCCCGGCACCAGCCGGTACGCCTGCCGGTTGGCCATGCCGCGATAGTGGAATTCGGGACCCCACTCGTCGGACTCGGCGGTGTGGTTGAACACCACATCGAGCACCACCTCCAGGCCGGCGGCGTGGAGCTCACGCACCATCGCGCAGACCTCATCCAGCGCACGGTCAGGCCGGGTGGCATAACCGGGGTGCGGGGCAAAAAAAGCCACCGTGTTGTATCCCCAGTAGTTGCTCAGGCCCATGCGCTGCAACCGCGCCTCGTCGACGTGGGCATGAATGGGCAGCAGGCTGAGGGTGGTGACCCCCAGTCGGCGCCAGTGCGCCAGCATCGCCGGATGGGACAGCCCCAGGTAGGTTCCGCGCAAGTGGGCCGGCACATCCGGGTGCAGCCGCGTGGCGCCCTTGACATGCGCCTCGTACAGCACCGTCGACTCCCACTCGACGTGGCGCCGTCCAACGCCGTCACCGATCGGTGCCGCAGCCCGCCAGCGGCCCTTCAGTGCATGCGCTGCGTTGTCGTGAGCGTCCGGCAAGCGTTCGTCGCAGCCCAGATGTCCAACGTGCTCGCTCACGTCCCCGAGATAGTCGCCCACGATCTCACGGGCATAAGGGTCGAGCAGCACCTTGGCGGGGTTGTGCCGCCATCCTTGACAGGGATCCCAAGGCCCCTCCACCCGGAAGCCGTAGATCAGATCCCGGCCGCCCTCGTGCGGCAGCAACACATGCCACACGCCATCGGTGAACGCACTCACCGCAATGCGTTCGAGCTCCCGGTTTCCCTCGGCATCGAACAGACACAGCCACACGGCAGTGGCATCGGGAGCCCAGACAGCCACGTTCAACCCGGCCAGGGTGCGATGCAGGCCCAACGGCCAAGGACGCGATGGCGCACTCACCGGCGCCTCGTCCTGGGCCGCCTGCATCAGTCCCGGCTCGATCAAACGGTTCATTCGACGCGGTCCAGAGACAGGAACACCGTCGCCAGCGGCGGCAGGGTCATCGTGATCGACTGCCCCTGCCCATGCCAAGCCACCGGTGTCGACTCGAAACAGCCGCCCGCCAAGCCACTGCCCCCGAACTCCGCCGCGTCCGTGTTGACCAGCTCCTGCCACACGCCCGGCTGCGGCACCCCGATGCGCCAGCCGTGGCGAACCACGGGCGTCAGGTTGGACACAACGATCACCGCGCGCCCCGAACGGTCACGGCGCAAGAACACCAGCACCGAGTTCGCCGCATCGTCGTGGCTGACCCACTCGAAGCCGCCCGAGTCGACGTCACGCTCGTGCAAGGCCGGCACCGCCCGCAGCACCTTGTTCAGCCGCCGAACCAGACGTTGCATGCCCGCATGCGGCCCATGCTCCAGCAGGTGCCAATCCAGGCTGCGATCGGCACACCACTCTTCCGATTGGGCGAACTCGCAGCCCATGAAGAGCAGCTTCTTGCCGGGGTGACCCCACATCCAGCCGTACAGCGCGCGCAGGTTGGCAAAGCGCTGCCAATCGTCGCCCGGCATCTTGCGGATCAGCGAGCCCTTGCCGTGCACCACTTCGTCGTGCGACAGCGGCAGCACGAAGTTCTCGCTGAACGCATACATCAGCGAAAAGCGGATCTGGTCGTGGTGGTGGGAACGGTAGACCGGATCCTTCGAGAAGTACGACAGGGTGTCGTTCATCCAGCCCATGTTCCACTTGTAGTGGAACCCCAGACCACCGCTTTGCAGGTCCTCCGACGGCGGACGCGTCACGGACGGGAATGCCGTGGACTCCTCGGCCAGCGTGACCGCTTCGGGACGCAGCACACCGACCGTGTGATTCATGTGGCGCAGGAACTCGATGGCTTCCAGGTTCTCGCGACCGCCGAGGCGGTTGGGAATCCACTCGCCATGCTTGCGGCTGTAGTCACGGTAAAGCATCGAGGCCACCGCATCCACGCGCAGGCCGTCGATGCCGAAACGCTCGATCC
>CAYRBG010000073.1:0-12116 GCA_964422355.1 uncultured Sphaerotilus sp.
TGGACTTTGCCGACCACACGACCCCGGACGACCGGGTCGCGGTCGTGGTCACCGAACCCCTGACGCGCGACGAATCGTGGACCGCGTTTCAGCCGGGGGAACTGGCCGTCTTCGTCAGTGGACGTCGTGCGGACCACTGACCCTCGGCACCGTCTCGGACGACCGCCGCAGCCCCTGACCCACGCTGCGCCTCAGTCCACATGCTGACGGCACGAACGAGTTCGTGACAAGCCTCGCGGATCGTTTCCGTACCCGGCTGAAGTCCCCGCCGACCGGCGTCGAAACAAGTTGCGCCGGCGGCCCAATTCCGGGCCGGCACGTTCGATCACCGGGGCAGTATTTCCGTGTCCGACCTTTCCGCGCAACCGCATTCCCAAGCGTCTTCGTCCGCGCTCAGCTCGGGCGAACAACGCGCCATGCTCGACGCCTATTTCCGTGCCTCCACAGCCACGCTGCTGGCGGGGGCGCTGGGCGCAGCCCTGGCGGCCAGTCTGCTGCGAACCCATGTGCCGGATGCCCTGTTGCTGGTCTGGCTGACAGGCATCGAATCGGTGTTCCTGCTGCGATTGATCAGCGTCCACGTCTACAACCGGCACACCCACGGACCGCAGTCGCTGCGCCGCTGGAACACCTTTGCCATGGCAGCCACCCTTCTGCAGGGGGGCCTGTGGGGCCTGTTCGGCTTCAGCGTGTGTCTGCTGGACGACATGCGCATGCAGTCCGTCGTTCTGGTGACCGTGATCGTCATGTGCGCCGGAAGCGCCGCCCTCGTGGGCGCACTGCCCAGGGTGGTACCGATCTTCGGACTGCTCACCCTTGTACCGACGGCCCTTGGCCTGTTGTGTCGTCCGGACGCCATTCAGGCCTTTCTTGCCTTCGCCTGCCTGATGGTCGTCCTGACGGTGAGCTTCGTCCTGCCTCGCACGGTGCAACGGCTGGTCAAGCAGGTACATGCGGCCGGACAGGCCCGCGAGCTGGTCCTCATGCACCTGGAGGATGCAGAACACATGGCCCGGATCGGCCACTTCGTGGTGGACGTCCAGACCGGAAAAACCGACCTGTCTGCCGGTGCCCGCCAACTCTTTGGCCTGGAAGCTGCCGACGCCATGGGGTTGGACGCGTTTGCGGCGCGGATCGACCCGCAGGATCGCGCCCGCGTTCGGAGGCTGATGGCGACCGCCCAAAGCGACTCCACACCCGATTGCCGCTTCGAGACCCGCCTTACCTGCGGGTCAGACCTGCGCCATGTCGAGGTGATCCAGCGCACCTGCAAGGACGACAGCGATGCACCATCACAGGTGATGGTGACACTGCTGGACATCACGGCCCAGAAGGACATCGAACACAAGTTGTCCACGCTGGCCTACGGCGATCCACTGACCGGGCTGTCCAACCGCGCGGGATTCCATCGGACCCTCACCGACCGCCTGAACGCGGTGCAGTGTGCCTCCGGACCAGCCCTTGCGCTGCTGCTGCTCGACCTGGACCACTTCAAGTCCGTCAATGACACGCACGGCCACGCCGCAGGCGACCGGGTGCTGACCGAAACCGCCACGCGATTGCAGCGAACCCTGGGCACCAGATGTCCGTTGGCACGTCTGGGCGGGGACGAGTTTTCAGTCATTCTGGACACCATCACGGAAGCAAACGATGCCGCCCGGGTGGCACAAGCACTGATCGAGGCGCTGCAGGATCCGTTCCAGTTTGAGGGCAAGGAGGTCTACGTCTCATCCAGCGTCGGCATTGCCCTGTACCCCGACGACGCCTCGCAGGCGGAGACGCTGTTGCGCTGCGCAGACATCGCCCTGTTCGAGGCCAAATCGCGAGGACGGTCCGACTATCACTTCCACAGCCGGGAGCTCTCGGAGCGGGCTCTGGAGCGGGGACAGCTCGAAGGGGATCTGCGCCGCGCCGTTGAGCGCGACGAGCTCGAACTGCACTACCAACCCAAGGTGCACCTGTCCGACGCACGTCTGACGGGTGCGGAAGCCCTGCTGAGGTGGCGCCACCCCGAGATGGGCCTGATCCCGCCCGACCGGTTCATCCCGGTGGCCGAGGACTCCGGTCTGATCGTGCCCATCGGCGCCTGGGTGCTGAAAACCGCCTGCGCCACCGCACGGGTGTGGAACGAAGAACGGTTACCGAGCTCCGAGCCTCTGAAAGTGGCCGTCAACCTCTCGCCCCGGCAATTCTGGTGTCCGGGCTTTCTCGACACCGTGCGCAAAACCCTGGACGACACCGGTTGCCGGCCGCAATGGATCGAGCTCGAACTCACGGAAAGCCTGCTGATCGACTCGCGCGGCCAGGTGGCCGAAACGCTAGAACACCTGCGGGACATGGGATTCACCTTGGCCATCGACGATTTCGGCACCGGGTACTCCGCGCTCAGCTACCTGACCCGCTTCCCGATCCACACCCTGAAGATCGACCGGTCCTTTGTCAGCGACATGACCACCCAGCCCGCTCGCATGAGCATCGTGCGCGCGGTGGTGGCCTTGGGTCACAGCCTCGGTCTGGAACTCGTGGCCGAAGGTGTGGAGACTGCCGAAGAAGCCCAGGTGCTGGCGGGGCTGCGCTGCCATCACGCGCAAGGCTGGCATTTCGGACGGCCCGTTCCGCGGGCCGTCTTCGAGCAGAAGCACCTCTGCCCGATCGGGGCAGACGCCCCGACGCCCACACTGGAGCCCGCTCCCGCCTGAGTGAAAGGCCGTTGGCGGCGGCCTCGACCGCCACTGCGCCGCCCGCATTAAGGCAGCGTCACCCCCGACTGCGTCACCACCTTCTGGTGCGAGTAGTCCGCACGGGCCGGCCGCGCAATCGAGCCCTTGGCGGTGACGTAGTCCGCAAAGGTCTGCGTGTACAGCAAATAGGTGTTGACGTAGGCACCGGTGTTGTAGACCGTGCCCAGCGCGGTGTAGCCGTCCTTGCCGGCGGCGGCGAAGTCGTTGGTCACCAGCACATAGGTCTTGGCGGGGTCGATCGCCGACCACGCCCCGGTGCTGCGGTCCTTGACCTGCACATTGCTGAAGCGGCTGCCCTTGGCCCTGCTCAGGTCCAGGTCCCAGCGCAGACCCGCGGCGTACGGGTGCGAGCCGTTCGACTGGGCGGCATCCAGGTGGTTGGACACTGCGTCCTCCAGGGCTGCCACCACCTGCGATCCTTTGATGTCCATCTCGACCAGCACGTTCGTGAAAGGCAGCAGCGTGAACGCGGTGTTCATGCTCAACGTGCCGGCCGGCACCGGGATGCGCACGCCGCCCGCATTCTGCAGCGCAAAGTGGGCGCGCTTGCTGGCCGCGAGGAAGGCCTCGGCCACCACCTGGGCCGCATCGCTGCCGCGGGCCAGGGTGTGGGCACTCTCGCAGCCGGCCACGCCCGCCGAGCGGTTGGTGCTCTCGCCCGGCACACGCACCAGACACAGCGCCTCGGACGCTGTGCCGATGGTCTTGGCCTTCTCCGCCGTCACCTTGGCCGTGAAGGACGAGAGGATCGATGCCGCCGCTG
The DNA here is from genome assembly GCA_964422355.1 of uncultured Sphaerotilus sp. GTDB lineage: Bacteria > Pseudomonadota > Gammaproteobacteria > Burkholderiales > Burkholderiaceae_C > Sphaerotilus. The sequence goes on from CAYRBG010000073.1 coordinate 3,505, forward strand.
TGTCCGGCGTCGTCACCTTGACCCGTGCGTCCGAAGCCAGTTGGCTGACGATCGACGCCTTGGTCGTGGCATCGACCGCCACAAACGCCCCGCTGCCGTCCTTGCGCTTGAAGGTGTCGCCAATCACCAGCGAGGCTTGGCCGCCACAGGACGCCACGGCACCACGGTCGTTGAACTTCACGTTCATCTGGCCCAGCACCTTGCTGTACTCCCAGGCCTGCCCAATGCAGACGGTGTCACCGTCCTTGTTCTTCACCAGCGTCGGGTACGCTCCCGAGCTGCTCAGCCCCATCGATGAAAAATCGCCCAGCAGCGTGTGCGAGTCGCCGCCGATGATGACGTCCACATCGGTCACGGCCGCAGCCAGCTTCTTGTCGGCCTCGTAGCCCTGGTGCGTCATCAGCACGATGTGGCGGATGCCCTGAGCCTTGAGCTCATCGATGTACTTTTGGGCCGTGGCCGTCTCGTCGAGGAACTGCGTGGTCGACAGAGGCCGCGAGGAATTGGTCGTCTTGCCCGCGATGTCGATGCCGACGATGCCCACCTTGACCCCGTCAAAGGTCTTGACGATGTAGGGCTGGGTCACCGGCGTGCCCGACGGGTTGAGCGGCGTGCCGGACGCCGGAACCACGTTGGCAGCCAGCACCGGCGTCGCGCAGCTCGGCGTGGACAACTGGCTCAGGAAGGTGGCCAGGGCCGCATCGCCGTCATCGAACTCGTGGTTGCCCAGCTCGAAGGCGTCGAAACACACCGTGTTCATCAGCGCAGCGTCGGCCTCGCCCTTGAAGAAGGTGTAGTAGAGCGTGCCCGTGACGGCGTCACCCGCATGCAGCTTCAGCAGGTTGCGCTTGTCGGCGGCCTGCTGCTTGAACAGCGTCGTCAAGCGGGCAAAGCCGCCCAGCTCCACCTGGGTGGCCTGCCCGCCCAGCGTCAGTTCCACGCCGGCGAACGGCTCCAACTGGGAATGGTGGTCGTTGATGTGGGCGATGTTGACCTCGACCTCGGGATAGGTCGCCGCCTCGTCACTCGACCCACACGACGCCAGGAACACGGCACACAACATCGACGAAAGCAACACAGACACTCCACCTCGAAACACCGCGACCATGGCCCCTCCAGAAACGTTTGTTCACGTCGGGGCATGATCGATACAGGATGTGAAAACGGCGTGACCACTGGCCACGCCGTCTGCCGTCAAAGCAGGGGATCCCGATCCCTCACAGGCCGGCGGCCTTCAGGCTGCGCAGAAACTCTTCGGCCGGCTGGAAGCCCACCACCTTGCGCTCCGGCAGTTCTCGCCCCTGCGCGTCAAAGAACATGATGCCCGGCGGTCCGAAAAGGTTGAAGCGCTTGAGCAGCGCCTTGTCGGCCTCATCGTTGGCGGTCACGTCGGCCTGCAGCAGCAGCACAGGCTCCAGCACCTGACGCACGCGGGCATCGGTGAAGGTGAAGCGCTCCATCTCCTTGCAGGCCACGCACCAGTCGGCATAGAAGTCCAGCATCACAGGACGTCCGGCGGTACGCACCACCTCTTCCAACTCGGCCACGGTCTTGATGCGGCGGAAAGGCAAGGGGGCCGCATGTTCACCGGCGGCGGAGCCGCCACGGCCATCGGTCCAGGCGCGCCAAGGCTGCAGCGGATGTCCACCGCCCCGGGTCACGTCCACCACTTCTGCCGCCGCCAGCGCCAGCAGCAGGCTCACCAGCACGCCGCGCAGCACGGCCCCGCGACCCGGCTTGAAGGCCTTCCACACCGCCCATGCAGCCACCAGCAGCCACAAAGCGCAGGCCAGCCCGAGCGCCCACGCCGGCCACACCGGTGCAACCATCCACAGCGCCACCGCCAGCAGCAGCAGTCCGAACACACGCTTGACGGACTCCATCCAGCCCCCGGCTCGCGGCAGCAAGGTGCCCGCAGACACCCCGACCAGCAGCAACGGCACGCTCATGCCCACGGCCATCGAGAACAGCGCCAGCCCGCCCAGCACCACGTCGCGCGTCTGGCTGATGTAGAGCAGCGCCCCCGCCAGCGGCGCCGCCACACACGGTCCGACGATCAGTGCCGACAGCCCCCCCATGGCAAACACGGCCCCGTAACGCCCTCCACTGAAACGGCCCGACTGCTCGTTCAAGCGGTTCTGCAACGCGCTGGGCAACTGCAGCTCATACACGCCGAACATCGACAGCGACAGCACCACCAACAGCACCGCAAATCCGGTCAGCACCGCCGGGGTCTGCAGCGCCGCGGCCAGCCCTTCACCGGCCAGGCCCGCCGCCATGCCCATGCCGGTGTAGACCAGCGCCATCCCGAGCGCATAGGCCAGCGACAGCGACAGGCCGCGCCAGCGCGACACCGCCCCGCCCTGCCCGACGATGATCGACGACAGGATGGGCACCATCGGCAGCACACAAGGCGTGAAGGACAGCAGCACCCCGGCCAGCAGGAACACTCCGGCCACAGTCCACAGGCTGCCCCCCTTCAGGGCCGACTCGAAGCCGCTCCAGCCGCCGGAAGCCAGGCTCCACCATCCGGCGCCGTCTTCCTTCGATGCCTCCGAGACTTGAGCAACGCGCGGCACCCCGGCCTCCAGCGCCATTGCGGCACCACCCGCGGCTGGCTGCCACTGCGCCTGCGCGTCAGGCAACACCTCGACCGCCGACAGCTGGCGGTCCTGCACCCGGACCTTCAGCGTCCGTTGGCGCGGCGGATAGCACAGCCCCTGCTCCGCACACCCCTGGCTCGTCACCGACAGCCGGAACTCGGTGGGTGCCGCCTGCACCGGCACCACGACGTGCAGACGGTCGTGGTAGATCTCGACGTCCTTCTCGAAGTTCTCGTCGTACTTGACCTTGCCGGCCGGCAACTGCACCGGGCCCCACTGGACCGACGCCGGCTCGGCCGTCACGGCCGTACGCTCGCGATAGAGGTAATAGCCGGGGGCGATCTGCCAATCCAGCGCCAACGTGCGTCCGTCCTGCACCTGGGCCTGCAGGCGAAACGCCTGGTCGGGGGGAAGAAACTCAGCCGCCGTGGCCCAGGTCGAGACACCCAGACCCAGGGTCAACGCACACACCCCCACGCGCAGGATCGATACAAACTTCATCGGACATCACCGGCCAAGCCGGCCCACATTGACGGTTGGCGGCAGGGCTCGTTCACGGCGTGCGTGGCGCCGAAGCCGCGGGCGACGGCGCGGTCGAGATCTGGGCGCTCTTGTCCAGCGTCTGCGGATCGACCGGCTCCACCGCACTCTCCTGCACCGCCAGGAAGCGGTCCAGCAGCGAGAAGAAGCGCTCGTAGAACACCCCGGCCGGGACCGTCTCGCTGGCCACCTTGACCAGCGAATCGTCGCTGGACGACACCGGCAGCGACACCGATCCGATCGCGCTGACACCCAGCGATGCCGAGTTGTTGCTCTTGCGCAGGGTGTAGCGGTCCTGCAGCGCGCTCACGAAGGCGATCGACTCCTTGGTCGGCTGCACACCGGGAGCACAGACCACGCTGATCTGAAGCTGCACATGCACCTCGGGCTGAGGCTGGAAGTTCTTGCTGCCCTTGACACCCTCGCCACTGAAGCGGTCGATGACGTAGCCCTGGCTCAGCAAGGCACGACGCGCCGCCTCGCAGGTCTCGCTGGACTTCGACAGGAAGGTGCGTGAAAACGTCTCCGAGTCGAACGACTCGGACTGGTAGACCGAGGTCTTGCCGGTCTTGAGCGTCGTGCATCCCGCCAGAGCCAGCGCTGCGGCGGCACACACCCCGAATCTTTTCATCACTGCGTGGGTCGACATCACGGCCCCCATCTCAAGCAAACACGATGGCGCGGATTGTCACTCCATCGCCGGGACCGGCCGGGGAATGCGGTCCAGGTAGTCGTGGAGGAAGTCGTCGAAGGACGTGCCGCGGTCCCCCGCCTCCAGGGCCGCCTGCTCGGCCAGCGAGGCTTCGGCCTGCTGCACGAAGCGGGCGTGCACGGCGTCCGGCAAGGGATGCGCCAGCAGTTGCTGGGCATGGTGTGTCGAGAGCTCCTGCGCCCAGCGGTGGAAGGATCCGCCCGAGGCCTTCACCCCGGCCAGCACACGCGCCGAGGGCGTCGACTCCAGATCGGCCACCTTGGCCCGCTGAGCGGCCAAGGCAGCCACGTAACGCCCACCGCCGCCTGCGTCCAGAACCCCATCGAGGAATTCGGCCACGGGCTGCATGCGCTCCAAGAGCTCCTCCGCCCAATCCGTCAGCAGCAACGCCTGCCCGCCACGACGCAGCGTCAGCCCGGGTCGGCGACCTTCGTTGACCACCGCCACGTAGTTCTCACGCTGTTCCTTGAGCGAGGATTCGGTGCACAGCGGGCTGTCCATCAGCGCGCAGTACCAGAGGTAGATCTCCGTCATGCGAGCGGTGTCGCCGTGGATGCCCAGCGGCTCGAACGGGTCCACGTCCAGGCAGCGCACTTCGACGTACTGGATGCCGCGCTTGACCAGCGCCTCCAGGGGGCTCTCGCCACGCAGGGTCACGCGCTTGGGCCGGATGGTCGCGTAGTACTCGTTTTCGATCTGCAGCACGTGGGTGCTCATCTGGATCCACTCGCCGTCGCGGTGGGTGCCGATGCGCTCGTAGGCCGGGTGAGGCCGGTGCACCGCCTCCGACAGGGTGCGCACGTAGCCATCCAGGTCGTCGCAGGGTACGCGTAGCTGCGCCTGGGCATCGTTCTGATAGCCCAGGTCGCTCATGCGCAGGCTGGTGGCCCAAGGCAGGTACAGCGTGTCGTTCGACAAGGTGTCCAGACCATGGTCGCGACCGCAGAGGAAGCAGCTCGACACCACCGGAGAAGCGCCGAACAGCAGCATCAGCAGCCAGCTGTGCCGACGGAAATTGCGGATCAGGCCCAGGTAACCGGCCGAGGGGTCCACCCCCAGCTCGGTCCACACCTGGGGCGCGAGCGAATGGTTGTAGTGCACACCGGCGATGCACTGCATGCGCCGACCGTAACGCACCGCCAGCCCACGCCGGTACACGTGCTTGAGCATGCCGATGTGCGAGCTGCCGTACCAGGCGATGGGAATGTCGTCCTCGCCCGGCAGCGCGGCCGGCATGGACTGCATCCACAGCCGCTCGCCCTGCCCCTTCAAGACGGGCACGACTTCCCGGTGGATGTCCGACAACTCCTGCAGCACCGCATCGACGCTGTTCACGGCCGGGGTGATGAACTCCAGCAGGGCCTCGGAGTAGTCCGTGGTGATCTGCGGGTGCGTGAGTGCGGAGCCCAACCCACGGGGATGGGGCGTGTGCACCAGCCGACCCTGGGCGTCCACGCGCAGGGTCTCACGCTCGATGCCACGCAACGACGAGCCCAGCACGCCTCGGAGCTCCACCGCGCCCAGTTGCCGCAGTCGGCGTGCCAGTTGTTCGTCCAAAACCGTTCCTCGCATTCGTTACTTCAGGGCACTGGCCGGGGCCGCGCCGCAATTTCAAGCAGACCGCGCGGAGTATGCGCGACTCCGCGTGACATCACACACGAACTGCGTCAAGGCCATGTCACGGCCCGGGATGCGCCTTCTCGTTCTCCCGGACTGTCCCTGATGTGTGAGAAGGTACACTGAAACCCTGCCAGGAGAGAGCCGCGCCCCGAGCCGGCCGCCGAAGGCGCAGAGGTGCGAAAAAACACCTCAAACGCTCAGGCAAAAGGACTGGCAGACGCGCGGCCCAGCCGTGCGCCACCTCACTGGAGAGAGAGGCGGACCCGTCACGGGAAACGCCTCCACCGAAGGGGCAAGCTGTCGCCGACGAGGACGTCGGGGGCGGTCAATCTCTCAGGTAAAGCGGACAGCGAGGACTCTGTTGCCAACGTCATACCGTCCAAGGAGTCCTTCATGCCTGGGTCCACCCCCTTGCAACGCACGCCGCTGCACGCCCTGCACCTCGAACTCAACGCCAAGATGGTGCCGTTCGCCGGCTATTCGATGCCGGTGCAGTACCCCACCGGCATCATGGCCGAGCACCGGCACTGCCGCGAAGCCGCCGCGCTGTTCGACGTCTCGCACATGGGGCAGATCCGCCTGATCGGCCCGGACGCGGCCGCTGCGCTCGAAACCCTGGTCCCGCAGGACATCGTCGACCTGCCGCTGATGAAGCAGCGCTATGCGTTCTTCACCAACCCGGCCGGCGGTCTGATGGACGACCTCATGGTCACTCGCCGCGAAGACGACCTCTACCTCGTCGTCAACGCCGCCTGCAAGGACGCCGACCTCAAGCACCTGATCACCCACATCGGCCACCGCTGCCAGATCGTGCCTCAGCCCGATCGCGCGCTGCTGGCCCTGCAGGGGCCGCTGGCGGTCGAGGCCCTGTCGCGCCTGAATTCGGGCGTGGCCAAGCTGGGCTTCATGACCGGCGGACATTTCGGACTGGTCAACACCGAGTGCTTCGTCACCCGCTCCGGCTACACCGGCGAGGACGGCTTCGAGATTTCCGTGCCGGCCGACCACGCCGCCGCGCTGGCCCGTGCGCTGCTGGCCCAACCGGAGGTGCAGGCCGCCGGCCTGGGGGCGCGCGACACGCTGCGCCTCGAAGCCGGCCTGTGCCTGTACGGCCACGACATCCACACCGCCACCAGCCCGGTCGAAGCCGGCCTGACCTGGGCCATCCAGAAGGTGCGCCGCCCCGGCGGCGCCCGCGAGAACCACTACCCCGGCGCCGACGTCATCGGCCGCCATTTGGCCAGTCAGGCGCCCAACAAGCGCGTGGGCCTGATGGGCCTGGAACGCGTGCCCGTGCGCGAGGGCGCGGCGCTGTTCGACGGCCACGGCCACCGCATCGGTCAGATCACCAGCGGCACCGTCGGCCCCACCGTGGGTCAACCCATCGCCATGGGCTACGTGCTGGCCAACCATGCGGTGGCCGGCGGGCAGGTCTTCGCCGAGGTGCGCGGCAAGCATTTGCCGATGAAGATCGTGTCCATGCCCTTCGCACCGCACCGATACTTCAGGGGTTGAGCACCGCCCGGGCGGGCCGGTGCTCGATGTCCGGGCCGGTTCGCCTCGCGAACGCTTCCCCTGTTCGCACCCTTTCTTCTCGTTTTTGTCCTGAACGTCCCGTCATTCCACGGAGTCCCTTCATGAGCCTCAAGTTTTCCGCCGACCACGAATGGATCAACGCCGCCGACGCCGCCGCTGCGGTCGTGGGCATCACCGTCCACGCCCAGGATGCCCTGGGTGACGTGGTCTTCGTCGACCTGCCCGCCGTCGGCACCACCGTCGCAAAGGGCGACGTGGCCGGCGTGGTCGAGTCCGTCAAGGCCGCGGCCGACGTCTACGCACCCGTGAGCGGCGAGATCGTCGAAGTCAACGAAGCCCTGCGCGACGACCCCTCGCTGGCCAACAGCGACCCCCTGGGTGCCGGCTGGTTCTTCAAGGTCAAGCTCAGCAATGCCGGCGAGCTCGACGGCCTGATGGACAGCACCGGTTACGACGACCTGCTCAAGAGCCTCTGAGCCCTGCGTAAGACCGATGGCCGGGACGCCACAGCGCCCCGGCTGTCTTTTTTCCGCGCCCCTCACACCGAACACGCCCGCCCGCCATGTCCGCCCTGCCCCCGTCCCTCGCAGCGCTGCCTTCCCTGGCCGCGCTTGAAAACGCCACCGAATTCGCCGCCCGTCACCTCGGCCCTGAAGCCGCCGACGAGGCCAAGATGCTCGCCGCCATCGGCCCGACCAGCCGCCGTGCGCTGATAGACGCCCTGGTGCCGCCGTCCATCGCCCGCCCGACGCCGATGGACCTGCCCGCCCCCGTCACCGAAGCCCAGGCCCTGGCCGAGCTCCAGGCCGTGGCCGCCAAGAACCGCGTGCTGACCAGCCACATCGGCTGCGGCTACTTCGGCACGCACACACCCGGCGTCATTCTGCGCAACATCCTCGAGAACCCGGCCTGGTACACCGCCTACACGCCCTATCAGGCCGAGATCAGCCAGGGCCGCATGGAAGCGCTGGTGAACTTCCAGACGATGATCACCGACCTGACGGGCATGGCCATCGCCAACGCCTCGATGCTCGACGAAGCCACGGCCGCCGCAGAGGCGATGACGCTGGCGGCCCGCGTGGGCAAGAGCAAGTCGACGCGCTTCGTCGTCGCGCACGACGTGCTGCCGCAGTCGCTGGAAGTGGTTTGCACCCGCGCCCTGCCGCTGGGCCTCACGGTGGACGTGGTCCACACGAACGACATCGCCGCCACGCTGGCGGAGGCCCCGGCCTTCGGCGTGCTGTTGCAGTACCCCGGCGTGAACGGCCAGGTGCGTGACCTGCGTCCGCTGATCGAGGCCGCCCACGCCCATGGCGCGCTGGCCATCGTCGCGGCCGACCTGCTGGCCCTGACGCTGCTGACCCCGCCCGCCGAGCTCGGTGCCGACATCGCCCTGGGCTCGACCCAGCGCTTCGGCATGCCGATGGGCGCGGGCGGTCCGCACGCCGCCTACCTGGCGACGCAGGACGAATTCAAGCGCTCGATGCCCGGCCGCCTGGTCGGCGTGAGCGTGGACAGCCATGGCGCGCCCGCCTACCGCCTGGCTCTGCAGACCCGCGAACAGCACATCCGCCGCGAGAAGGCCACCTCCAACATCTGCA
>CAYRBG010000074.1:0-12073 GCA_964422355.1 uncultured Sphaerotilus sp.
CACCGAGCCGCCCATCTGGTACATGCCCGCCTCGAAGCTCACGCGGGTGCGGGTGCTGGCCTTCTCGAAGATCATGGCCAGCGTGCGGTCGGCCAGGGGCTGGTAGCGCTCGTAGTTCTTGAAGCGCGTCTTGATCAGGCGCGCGCGCTCGAACAGGTAGGCGTACTCCTGCAGGCGCAGGTCCTTGAACTGCAGGTAGTGCTTGATGAGGCTCATCCCGGGTTTCATGGCGTCGGCTCTTTCGCGGGGCTCGGTGACAGGGGTGCAGCCGCTCAGGCGGCCGGCTGGGACAGGAAGCTCTTGATGATCGGGCACAGCAGCGCCACGATCTCGTCGGCCTCGGCGGTCGTGAGGATGAGCGGCGGCACCAGGCGGATGACGCGGTCGGCCGTCACGCTCAGCAGCAGGCCGGCGTCCAGCGCGCGGGTCAGGACCTCGCCGCAGGAACGATCCAGCTCGATGCCCAGCATCAGGCCCGCGCCACGGATCTCGGTGACGCCCGCCACACCGGCCAGCTCACGCTCCAGGGCACCCTTCAGGTGGGCGCCCACCTCGGCCGCGTGGGCCAGCAGGCCCTCCTCTTCCATGATGCGCAGGGTCTCGATGCCCGCACGCATCGACAGTGGGTTGCCGCCGAAGGTGGTGCCGTGGTTGCCCGGCTGGAAGATGTTCGCCGCACGCGGTCCGCACACGACGGCGCCGATCGGCACGCCCGAACCCAGGCCCTTGGCCAGCGGCATCACGTCCGGTTTGATGCCGGCCCACTGGTGCGCAAACCACTTGCCGGTACGGCCGATGCCGCACTGCACCTCGTCGAGCATCAACAGCAGGTCGTGCCGGTCGCACAGCGCGCGCAGGGCCTGCAGGTAGTCCCAACGCGCCGGATTGACGCCACCCTCGCCCTGGATGGTTTCCAAGAAGACGGCGACCACGTCCGGGTTGTCGCGCAACGCCGCCTCGACGGCCGCCACGTCGTTGAGCGGCACGCGCACGAAGCCCTCCACCAGCGGGCCGAAACCGGCCTGCACCTTGGGGTTGCCGGTGGCCGACAGCGTGGCGATGGAACGGCCGTGGAAGGCCTTCTCGTAGACGATGACCTTGGGGCGCTCGATGCCCTTGTCGTGGCCGAACTTGCGCGCCAGCTTGAGCGCGGCCTCGTTGGCTTCCAGGCCGGTGCTGCAGAAAAAGGCGTTGGTCAGGCCCGACAGCTCCACCAGCTTGGCCGCCAGTTGCTCCTGGCCGGGCACGTGGTAGTAGTTGGAGCAGTGGATCAGCTTGCCGATCTGATCGGTCAGCGCAGCGGTGAACTTGGGATGGGCGTGGCCCAGCGTGTTGACCGCAATTCCTCCCAGACCGTCCAGGTATTCGCGCCCGGCTGTATCCCAGACGCGACAGCCTCGCCCATGAGACAACGCGATCGGCAGGCGGCCGTACGTCTTCATCACATGCGGTTCTTCGACCTTGATCTGCGGGGCAGCGGCGTTCATCAGGGCATTCTCCAGACGCAAAAGCGTCACCAAAAAGCAAAAAGGCGCTCCTCGGTTCAGGGCGCCGGATCGATTGTAGTGAGCGCGCAGAAGTATCCCGCGACAGCCTTTGGACAGCCGAACCTGTCAAAATGCGCGGTTGTGCCAAGGAGGCACGATCACCGTGTGCGGCGCGGCCCATGCTGTACCAAAGCTGTTTCAGCCCCGCACAATGTTTGTCTATGCGGCCAACGCTCGCCCAACAGGCGGCAAGGATCGAATCAGGTGACCCAAACCAACAAACCGCGTGAAGTTTTCATCCAGGGCATCACCCTGGAGGGCCGCACCTTCCGCCCCAGCGACTGGGCCGAACGCCTGGCCGGAGCCATGTCCTGTTTCCGTCCTGGCGGCGCCAAGGCGGGACCGGGTGGACTCGGATCGGCCATCGGCTATTCACCCTACTGCATCCCCACCGTCATCGGTGGCGTCAAGTGCGTGGTCGTCAACGAAGCGCTCAAGGGCGTCGAGCCCAAGGCCTGGGACTTCGTGATGAGCTTCGCCCGCGACAACCAACTGCAGGTCATCGAGGCCTGTCTGCTGCCGGATCCTCCCCCGGCCGCCAAGAAGGGTTGAGCCGCAGCGCTCCCCTGCCCCGTGCAGCCCCTGAACCCAGGCGGCCGCACCGGAGAGACCGAGGACCCGGTCAGGTCCGAGCCAGCGGCGGCTCCTGCGTCTCTTCACCCTCTCCCTGAATCGGACCCCGGCCGCTCCAGCGGTCCAGCGCCAGGTAGATCACCGGCGTGATGTAGAGCGTCACCGCCTGCGACACCAGCAGTCCGCCCACCACGGCCAGCCCCAGCGGCTGACGCAGCTCCGCCCCCGCTCCCCAGCCCGCCGCGATCGGCACCGCGCCCATCAGCGCGGCCAGCGTCGTCATCGTGATCGGCCGCAGGCGCAACAGGCACGCCTGGCGGATCGCCTCGGCCGGCGCCATGCCCTGCTCGCGCTGCGCCTGAAGGGCGAAGTCGATCATCATGATGGCGTTCTTCTTGACGATGCCGATCAGCATCAGGATGCCGATGGTGGCGATGAGCGTCAGGTCCTGGCCAAAGATCATCAGCGTGGCCAGCGCTCCCACGGCGGCCGAAGGCAGGCCGGCCAGGATCGTGAGGGGATGGATGTAGCTCTCGTAAAGCACGCCCAGCAGCAGGTAGATCACCGCCACGGCCAGGCCCAGCAGGATGAGCTGACCCGACTGCGAGTCCTGGAACACCGCCGCGTCGCCGCCCCAGGTACCGATCAGCGTGGGCGGCATCTTCAGCTCGGCCGCAGCCGCCTCCAGGCGGCGGGTGGCATCACCCAGCGACACCTCGGGCGCCAGGTTGAAGCTCAGCGTCACCGCCTGCAACTGCCCCTGGTGATTGACCGCCGTAGGGCCGAGCGTGCGCTGCACCGTCGAGAACGCGCTCAGCGGCACGAGGGTGCCGCCTTGCGACCGCACGTGGATCTGCGCCAGCGCCTCTTCCGATTGGCGGTCGGCCACGGCGGCCTCCAGGATGACCTGATAGGTGTTGCTGGTCTTGTAGATGCTCGACACCTGCCGCTCGCCCAGGGCGCTGTAGAGCGCACTGCGCACCGCCGCCATGTCGACGCCCAGCAGGTTGGCGCGGTCCCGGTCGATCTGCAGCGTGGCCTGCAGGCCTCGGAGCTGGGAGTCGCTGGTCACGTCGCGGAAAAGGGGATCGTCGCGCAGCTTGGCCTGCAGCTTGCCGGCCCAGTCGTTGAGCGCGTCGGCGCTCACGCTCTGCAGCGTGTACTGGTAGCGGCTCTTGCTCTGGCGGCCGCCGAGCTGCAGGTTCTGCACCGGCCGTAAAAACACCTGCACGCCGGCAATGCCGCGGGCCTTCTTGCGCATGCGGTCCACGACCTCGTTCATCGGTCCGCGCTCGCTGCGCGGCTTGAGGGTGATGAACATGCGGCCGGTGTTGAGCGTGGTGGCGCTCGCTCCACCCCCAAAGAACGATCCGGCCGACGCCACCGCCGGATCGGAACGCAGCAGCGTCGCCACCTTGTTCTGAACCTCCGACATGGCCCGGAACGACACGTCTTCGGCCGCCTCGATCGTCACCTGGATCTGACCGATGTCCTCTTCAGGGAAAAAACCCTTGGGGATGGCCACGAACAGGAGGACGGTCAAAACCAGACTGCCCACCGCCACCGCGCCCACCCACCAGCGGTGGGCCAGCGCCCAATCCAGCGAGCGGGCATACGCACGCAACAAGCGGTCAAAACCGGCCTCGAACCCACGTCCGAGCGCGCTTTCTTCCTCCGGTGCATGTGGGCGCAGGAAACGGCTGCACAGCATGGGCACCAACGTCAACGACACCACCGCCGACACCAAGATGGCCAGGCCCACCACCACTGCAAACTCGTGGAACAGCAGCCCGATCACCCCAGGCATGAAAAAGATCGGGATCAACACCGCCACCAGAGAGATCGAGATCGACAGGATGGTGAAGGCCATCTCCCGCGCCCCCTGCAGGGCAGCGCGAAACGGCGGCACGCCCTCCTCGACGTGGCGCACGATGTTTTCCAGCATGACGATGGCGTCGTCCACCACCAGGCCCACGGCCAGCGTCAGGCCCAGCAGCGACACGTTGTCCAGGCTGTAGCCCCCCACGTAGAGCAGCGACAGCGCACCGATCAGCGACACCGGCAGCGACAGCGCCGGAATGACCGTGGCCGCCACGCGCCGCAGGAACAGGAAGATCACCAGGATCACCAGCACCAGCGTCAGCGCCAGCGTGAGGTTCACGTCGTGCAAGGCGTCGCGCACCGACACCGAGCGGTCGTTGAACGGCGTGAGCTGGATGGACGCCGGCAGTTGCGAGGCAAACCGCGGCAGCAGCGCCCGCACGCGGTCCACCACCTGCACCGTGTTGGCCCCCGGCTGACGCTGGATGGCCAGCGTGATCGACGGCTCGCCGTTGAAGCTGGCCGCCGACTTGGCCGTCTCGACGCTGTCCACCACATCGGCCACATCGCTCAGGCGCACGGGTGCGCCGTTGCGCTGCGCGACGATGATCTGGCGGAACTCGCGGGCGTTCATCAACTGGCGGTTGGCCTGCACCGTCAGCGTCTGGCGTGGACCGTCGAGCACGCCCACCGGCGTGTTGGCGTTGGCCGCCGTGAGGGCGGCACGGAGCTCGTCCAGCGTCAGGCCGCGCTCGAACAGATCCTTGGACCGGGCCTGCACCCGCAAGGCGTAGCGCTTTTGCCCGTAGATGAGCACCTGCGCCACGCCGTCGATGGTCGACAGGCTGGGCGAGATCAGGTTCTCGGCAAACTCGTTGAGCTCGGACAGATCCATCGACGGCGAGGTCATGGCCAGCAGCAGCACGGGGGCGTCAGCCGGGTTGACCTTGCGGTACGACGGCATGGTCGTCATCTCGGCCGGCAGGCTGCGCTGGGCGCGCAGCAGGGCGGCCTGCACATCGACCGAAGCGGCATCGATGTTGCGCTTGGCCTCGAACTCGACCGTCACCGTGGTCTGCCCGAGGGTGTTGACCGAGCTGATGGTGGCGATGCCGGCGATCGTCGAGAACTGCTTTTCCAGGGGCAACGCCACCGAGCTGGCCATGGTCTCCGGGCTGGCACCGGGGAGCACCGCCGACACCTGGATCACGGGCGTGTCGTAGGCCGGCAGTGCGGCCACCGGAATCTTGCCCAGCGCCACGATGCCGGCCAGCACGATGGCGATGTTCAGCAGCACGGTCATCACCGGCCGCCGGATGAACAGGTCGGTCCAGTTCATGAAGAAGCGGCCCCGGACGCACCGTTCGCCGCCGATGCGGGCGAGGCCGCGCCTGACGGCTTCGCTTCCGGCTTCACCGATGTCCCCGGCCGCAGGTTCTGCTTGCCCTCGACCACCACGGCCTCTCCGGCCGCCACGCCATCAACCACCACCCATTCGCCCCGCCCCTGGCGCACCTGAACGGGTCTGGCCTGGGCCTTGCCCTGATCGTCCACCACGTACACCAGCCGCTCGGCCCCACGCTGGATCACGGCCGCTTGCGGAACAAGGATGGCCCCCCGGATCGTGCGCAGCGTCAGGCGGACCTGCACATACTGACCGGGCCACAACAGGCGCTGCGGATTGGCCACCGTGCCCTTGACCTTGACAGTGCCGCTGGCGTTGTCCACGGCGTTGTCGATGAAAGTGAGCTCGCCGGACCACTCCGTGTCCCGCGCCATCCCAGGCCCTGACGAAGCTACCCCAGCCGGAGATGGGGTAGCAGCTCCCGCGACGGCCCGCACCGGCAAGCGCACCGTCAGCGGCACGCGCCGCCCCCCTTGCGCCAACACCCCGGCCAACTCGGACTCGGGCAGGTTGAAGCTCACGCCGATCGGGTCGATCTGACTGATGGACACCAGCACCGCGCCCGTCGGCTGAACCAGCGCCCCCGGCTTGACGACGATGGCGCCCGCACGTCCAGCCAGGGGCGAGCGGATGGCGGTGTAGGTCAGCGCGACCTCGGCGGCCTGCAGCGCCGCCCGGTCGGCCTCCAGCGTGGCGCGCTGCACATCGACCTGGGCCTTGGCCGTGTCCACCGCGCTCGACGACACGAAGTTCTGCGCCAGCAGCTCCTGCGACCGGCGCCACTGGCGCTCGGCATCGGCCAGACTGGCCTGATCGCGCAGCACCTGGGCCCGGGCCTTGTCGAGCGCCGCACGCTCGTTGCGGTCATCGAGGCGGAACAGCATCTGCCCGCGCGCCACGTCCTGCCCCTCGCGGATCGCGACCTCGCGCACGGTGCTCGACACCTGCGGGCGCACATCGACGCTGTTGAGCGACACCACGGTGCCGGCGGCCTCCAGGGTCACCGGTTCATCGCGCTGCACGGCGCGCACCGTGGTCACCGTCTGTGCGGGCGACGCTGAAGCGGCCGAGGCGGCAGGCACGGCACCGCCTTCGCCGGCAGTCCGAGAGCACCCGGCCAAAGCGCCCAGCGCGGCCAACATCACCCCACCCAGGGCCAACCGGCCACGGCCCAGCCGGATTCGAAACAGAGCATTCGTAGACATCGCCGAGCAATCTACCACCCGGACATGGGCGGATCCTGGACGCCTGGGAAGGACTTCCCCCCAAACAACGGAAGTGCAGAGCTTCTTCCCGCCCAGCCCCTTCGGTAACATCCGCCGCTTTGCGGCGAACGGACCGGCAAGGACCCCGGGCCCACCTCAGCACCATGTCATCCGCTCCGTTTTCCTCATCGACTCGCCTGCCCGGCCCACACCCCCTCACGCTGGCCGTGGTGCTGGTCTGGGCCTGGGTCTTGTTCGCGCTGACCGTCAACACCGCCCAGTACGGCGATCACTTCGAACAGTTCGGCTGGGCACAGAGCTTCGAGTGGGGCTACCCCAAGCACCCGCCGCTGCCAAGCTGGCTGCTCACCGGCGCCAACACGCTCTTCGGGCGCCAGCCGTTCTGGCCCTCGGTGCTGTCGGCCCTGTGCCTGACGGTGACCGCCACCTTCACCTGGAAGCAGGCCCGCGCCCTGCTGGGCGATCAGCGCGCCGCGCTGGTCATGCTGCTGTGGGGCCTGCAGCAGGGCTTTGCCAGCAAGGCCCAGCTCTTCAACCACAACTCGGTGCTGGTGGCCGTCTCGGCCGCCACCGCCTGGGCGACGTGGAAAGCGGTTGAAGAGGCCCAACAGCGTGAAGGCTGGACCTGGCGCTGGCTGTGGGTCGGCGTGGGCGCCGGCGCGGCGGCACTGACCAAATACCAGGCCGCCGTCCCCCTCATGGGCCTGCTGGCCGCGCTGGCCTTGAGCGGCGCGCTGAAGCAGCGCGCCGTCTGGACCGGCGTGCTGGCCGCGGCGGTGGTCGCGCTGTCGCTGTTTGCCCCCCACCTGGTCTGGTCGGCCAATCACCACTGGAGCACGATGAGCTACGCCAGCCAGGCGGGCCACTCGCTGTCCGTCTCGCAGCGCCTGCACAGCCTGGGGGTGTTCAGCGTGCTGCAGTTGCGCATGATGGGCCCCGCCCTGCTGCTGGGGCTGTTGTCGATGCTGTGGAGCCGGCGTGCCGCGACCCTGCCCGCGCTGAGCGCAACGACTTCCGTTTCCCCTTCCGTGCGGCGGGCGTGGTTGATCGGCCTGGTCGGTGTGCCGCTGGCGGTGCTGGTGATCACCGTGATGGTCGGCGGCATGGAGCTGCAGGACCACTGGGGCATACAGAGCCTGCAGTACTTTTTCCTGGCCCTGGCCACGCTGCGTCGCAAGGACGTGCTCGTCCGCTGGAAGACCTGGGTGGGTGTCGCCCTGCTCATCCATGGAATCTGGGCACTGAGCTACGTGGCCCCCGTCTGGCGCCAGAGCGAACGCAGCGACCGGGTGCGCCTGGACCAGTTCTACCCGGCCCGCACGCTGGCCACCCAGGTTCGGGCGGAGTGGCAGGCCCGGACGGGTTGCCCCCTGGTTGCGGTGCGCGGCCCCGGCTTCGAATCGGGGCTGGTGGCCATCTACAGCGGCCCGGTGGCCCGTCTGGTCGAGCTGAACCTCGCGCACAGCCCGTGGCTGAATCCGGCCGATCTGGCGCGCAGCGGCGCCATGCTGGTGTCGCTCGACGGCGCCCCCGCCTGGCCCGAGGACGTCCCGGAGGCGCTGCGCGACAACCACCAGCGCGGACACATCGACTTCCGCGTGATCGGCCGGCCGGCCAAGCTGCACTGGGCCTACGTCGCGCCCGGTGCGCCCTGCCCTGCAGTCGCGGCGCCCCCCGCGTCCGCGCCGGCCAGCCACTGACTCAGCGGGGCCACGCGCACACCCACCTGAGCCAGCCTCTGCGCGAGGTCCGGCCGGCTCCACACCAACCATTCGCGCACGCGGGCAGCGCCGATGACGTCGCCCTCGGGCGCGTGCGTGGCGGGGTGGCACATGATGAGATCGCCCGGCCGGGACAGGCCCGCCCAGCGCTGCAGCAGGTCGGCGTAGGCCTGCTCGTCGCCGTCAAAACCGTACACCCCCAGCAGATGGGACGAGCAGTGCCATCCACGCCGCCGCGCCAGGCGCTCGATGGAAGCCGCCCCGAGCACCTCGATCACCTGGGCCTTGCGGCGCAAGGGCAAGGCCGGATCACTGGGGGCACGGCCGGAGCGCAGCCAAGGCGACTGGGGGCTTCCAGGTCCAGCACCAAACCGATCCAACTCCTCGGCCAGGACATCGAGCAGCACCGTCCGGATCTGCGGCCACTGGTGAGCATGCTGGTGCCCATCGACGTGCGCCGGAGGCCGCCCCAGGGCCTGCACCAGGCGATCCAGCTGACGCCGCACGCTCTCACGCAAGCGAGAGGCCGGCAGAAGGCGCAGATGACTCAGCGCGATCAACCGGGTCAGCGGCCAGGACGGTTCGCCGTCGCCCACGTCTTCGCTGAAGTTGAGGTGCAGCCCCACGTCCACGCGGCTCGCGGGCAGCGCCCGCAAGGCAGCCGCACCCGCAAGCCACGACGTCCCACCGCTCATCACGCTGACCGCACTCACGTGGCCCATCTCGACCAGGCGCACGCTGGCCTCGTCCACACCGGCGTGCAGGCCGTAATCGTCCACGCAGACCGCCACCGGGCGCAACGCGGCTGCGTCGGTCCGAGTCGGCTGACTTAGCATGTCAGGCATGCACTCTTCCTCGTCCAAAGTGGTGACGCCACCGGCCCGCGGCACCCGGGCCCACCATCAACTGCCATGGTTCATCGTCGTGGGCGCTTCGGCCGCAGCGGTGCACTGGGGCATGGTCAAGCTGCTGGTGGAAGGCCTGGGGCTGGCGCCGCTGTGGGCCAACCTCTGGGGTTGGCTGGTCGCCTTCGGGGTGTCGTTCGGCGGTCACCACCGTCTGACGTTTGCCGCCCACCGCGCGCCGCTGCGCTCGTCGTTGCCCAAATTTTTTCTGATCTCGGCCGGAGGCTTTGCCGTCAACGAAGCAACGTACGCGCTGCTGCTGCACTACGGCGGCTGGCGCTACGACCTCACCCTGGCCGTCGTGCTCGTGGCCGTGGCGGCGCTGACCTTCGTCAGCAGCCGTCTGTGGGCCTTCAGGCATTCCGGTTCGAAGCCGTAGGCAAACCCCGCCCCAGGTGCTCACGCACCACGTACAGCGGGCGGCCCTTGACCTCTTCGTAGACCCGCGCGACGTACTCACCCACCACCCCCAGGCTGATGAGCTGCACGCCCGCAAGAAAGAGCATGGCAACGACGATGGTCGTCCAGCCCGACACCTCGTTGCCCCACACCAAGTAGGCCAGAACGACCCAGGCGGCGTAGGCGAACGACATGATCGCCAGCACCACCCCGGCCACGCTCGACGCCCGCAGGGGCCAGTTGGTGAAGGCCGTCAGTCCGGCCAGCGACAACTGCGCCAAGCGCGGCAGGTTGAAGCTGCTCACGCCCGAGGCGCGCGGCGCCGGGCTGTAGGGAATTTCAGCGGTCGTGAAACCGACCCAGGCGTACATGCCCTTCATGAACCGGTTGCGCTCCGGCAACGCACGCAAGGCCTGGACCACTTTGCGATCCAGCAGGCGGAAGTCGCCCGCGTCGGCCGGCACACGCACGCGACGGTGAGCAGCGTTGAGCACCTTGTAGAACAAACGCGTCGCGACCCGCTTGAGCAGAGCCTCGTCATTGCGGTGCGTGCGGCGGGTGTAGACCACATCGGCACCTTCGCGCCACAGCGACAACATCTGCGGGATGAACTCGGGGTCGTGCTGCAGGTCGGCATCCATCAGGATCGCCACTTCTCCGCGGGCTTCTTCAATGCCCGCGCTGAGCGCCGCCTCCTTGCCGAAGTTGCGCGACAGCAGCAACGCACGCACCCCGGGCACCGTGCGCGACAGACGCAACAGCTCCAGTGCGGTGCCGTCGCGGCTGCCGTCGTCGATGAACACGATCTCCCAACTCTGGGCCTGCGTCTCCAGCACCGGCACCAGACGCCGCACCAGCGCGTCCAGGTTGCCCTCTTCGTTGAAGCACGGCACAACACAACTGACCGAAGGCCGATTGCGGGATCCGAGGGGAGGCAACGCCGGAAGCACAGGGACGTTCATGGGGGCGAACCATAACAAAAACAAAGGGCAGCCTTCTTGCGAAGGCTGCCCTTTTTTGGTCTTGGCGCGGCTGGCAGGATTCGAACCCACGACCCCTTGGTTCGTAGCCAAGTACTCTATCCAACTGAGCTACAGCCGCGCGAAGCAAAAAATTATATCACGACAATTTTGGTAGGCCGTGCAGGACTTGAACCCGCGACCAAGGGATTATGAGTCCCCTGCTCTAACCACTGAGCTAACGGCCCGCCGGCCGGGATTCTAGTGTGGTGTCCGCGGGCCGTCCCTGACTCAGCGCATTGCTGACCAGGCGCGCCGTGATGTCGACGATCTGGATCATGCGGTCGTAGGGCATGCGGGTGGGACCGATCACGCCCAGCGTGCCCACCACCTGGCCGTCCACCTCATAGGGCGCGCTGACCACCGACAGGTCTTCCACCGGCACGGTCTGGCTTTCGCCGCCGATGAAGATGCGCACCCCCTCGGCCTGGCTGGACATGTCCAGCAGGCGAATCAGCTGGGCCTTCTGCTCGAACAGCTCGAAGGCGCGGCGCAGCTGGTTCATGTCGCCCGAGAAATCGCTCACCGCCAGCAGGTTGCGCTCGCCCGAGATGACCACCTCGTCCTGCGCCTGCGTCATGGCCTCGCTGCCCAGCTGCACGGCGGCGTGCATCAGCTTGGCGATCTCGCCGCGCAGGCTGTCGACTTCCTGGCGCAGGCGCAGGCGCACCTGCTCGATGTCGAGGCCGGAAAAATGGGCGTTGAGGTAATTGGAGGCCTGCTGCAGCTCCGACGCCGTGTAGTCGGTGTCGGTGAACAGCACGCGGTTCTGCACGTCGCCGTCGGGCGCGACGATGATGAGCAGCAGCCGCCGCTCGGACAGGCGCAGGAATTCGATGTGCCGAAACGCCGACGAGCGCCGCGGCGCCATCACCACGCCGACGAACTGCGACATGCTGGACAGCAGCTGCGCCGCGTGGGCAATGACCCGCTGCGGCTGTTCGGCGGGCAGCTGGGGCGCCTCGAAGTCGGCGCGCTGGGCGGTGAGCATGGTGTCGACGAACAGCCGGTAGCCGCGCGCCGTCGGCACCCGTCCGGCAGAGGTGTGGGGGCTGACGATCAGGCCCAGCGCCTCCAGGTCCGACATGACGTTGCGGATGGTGGCGGGCGACAGCTCCAGCCCCGGGGCGCGCGACAGCGTGCGCGAGCCCACCGGCTGACCCTCGGCGATGTAGCGCTCGATCAGCGTCTTCAGCAGCAGGCGTGCGCGGTCGTCCAGCATTCAAAATCATTATGATGTAATTTGCTCATGAGCCTTCACTTCCACCGTGTCGCGCTGGTCGGCAAATACCAGGATGCGGCTTCCGGCAGTGCGCCGGAGTCGACCCGCCAGGTCATCGCCGACATCGCCGGCTTTCTGGTGGAACAGGGCTGCGAGGTGGCGCTGGCCGAGCGCACCGCCGCGTCCACCGGACTGCACCAGTACCCGGTGCTGGACGTGGCGCGGATCGGCACCG
>CAYRBG010000075.1:0-12065 GCA_964422355.1 uncultured Sphaerotilus sp.
ACGACGGCTACCTCACCGACGGCGTGATGATCGAGTGGCTGAAGTCGCACACCAACGTGGTCTACCAGCCGCGTGTGACGGACCGGAACTACAGCGGCATCAACCCGTACGCGCTGGGTTTTGCGATGTACACCGACATCAAGCGCATCTGCGAGGCCCCCACCGACGAGGACCGCGAGTGGTTCCCCGAGATGGCGGGCACGCCCTGGCTGCCGGCGCTCGACCAGGCCATGCGCAACTTCAAGGACGAGAGTTTCATCGGCCAGTACCTGAGCCCGAAGCTGATGCGCGACCTGCGCCTGTTTGCCATCTCCGACGATGACAAGAAGCCGGAGATGGAGATCAGCGCCATCCACGACGAGGCCGGTTACCGCCGGGTGCGCGAAGCGCTGTCGCGGCAGTACGACCTCGGGCAGCGCGAGCCCAACATCCAGGTCTGGAACGTCAATCTGCGTGGCGACCGGGCCCTGATCCTGCGCCATTTCCAGCACAACGACCGTCCATTGGCCGACAGCGCCCAAGAGGTGATCAAGCACGCGGCACGGCTTTGGGGCTTCGACGTGCACCTCGAAAGCGTCAACAGCAAAGGGGATGTGACCCGTACGTTCAAGGCCGAGGGGCCCGCCAAGGTGTGAGGGTGGGGCATTCCTTCCGCGCGGCTTGAGTCGCCCGCCTCGCGATGTCCGAGCGGCAGCGACCGGCAGCGGCAGTCCCTACACTGCGCACATGGACGCCCAAGACGTGATCGTGGATCGACTCAAGCCGCTCTATCCGGCGCTCGCGGAGGACCCTCCTGCAGGTTGGCAGGCGGACATCGCCGGCTTGGGGGGGGCCTTGCGCGTGCCCGCGGGAACTCTGTTGTTCGATGAAGGGGCGCCCTGTCGGGGGTTCCCGATGGTGCTGGACGGTGGGGTGCGTGTGGCGCGCGGCGCGCCGCAGGGCCGCGCGCTGGAGTTGTACCGCGTGCTGCCGGGCGAGGTGTGCGTGGTGTCGGCCTCCTGCCTGTTCGGCGCGTCGGCGCTCACCGCCCACGGTGTGACCTTGCAGGCGACCGAACTGCTGGTGCTGCCTCCGGAGCTGTTCATGCGCTGGTGTGCGCATGAGCCGTTCCGGCGCTTTGTGTTCGGACAGTTCGCCACGCGGCTGTCGGACCTGATGGCCTTGACCGAGGCGGTGGCGTTCCAGCGCCTGGACCAGCGCCTGGCCGGGGCACTGCTTGGCCATGGACAGGTGCTGCAGTGCACGCACCAGCAGTTGGCCGATGAGCTGGGCACGGTGCGCGAGATGGTGACCCGCCTGCTCAAGCGCTTCGAGCGCAGCGGCTGGGTGAGCCTGGGGCGCGAACGCATCGAAGTGCTGGATCCGGCCGCGTTGCGCAAGGTGGCGGCGTCCGGCTGATTGCACGGGTCCGCCGGCTGAGCCCGGTCTCGATCTTCCGGATTCGCGAGACGCCGGATCGATGTGTTTCTCATGTGTGACCGGAGTCACAGATTTCCGAGTCGACCGGAACCAAACTGCGTTCACTTTCCACCGACAGGAGTGAATGTCATGAAGACCAACGTTGGCGGCATCGACCGCATTCTGCGCATCGTGGCCGGTCTGGTCCTCTTGGGCCTGACGCTGAGCGGCGCCATTGGCGCCTGGGGCTGGATCGGTGTCGTTCCCCTGGCCACGGGCCTGCTGCGCACCTGCCCGCTGTACTCGATCCTCGGGATGAACACCTGCCCGATGAAGTGATCGGTGCAGGCCGTTGCCCGTCTGGGTGACGGTTGGTGTGGGGTCAACCCATCAGCAGTTTCCACAGCCCCAGGGGCGTCACCAGATGTCCGGGGTTGCTGGTTTCATTGAGCACTCCGCTCATGCTGCGCAGCAGCCGCGGGCTGCGCTGTGCCCGCCAGATCACCAGGTCGGCCAGCCACGGATGACGGTTGATGCGGTTGGCCTTGGCGTAGAGGTCGAACTTCGGCTTCAGGCCGGCCAAGGCGTGCTTGTATCGGGCCAGCACATCGTCGGGCCGTGCCGCAGTGCCGGCACTTCCCGAGGGCAGGTTCAGCAGCGCATCGGCGGCCAGCAGTCCCGTCTCCAGCGCCTTGCCGATGCCCTCTCCGGTGAAATCGTAGGTGGAGCCCAGGGCTTCTCCGGTCACCAGCAGGCCCGCCCGTCCGGGTTGTGCGCCTTCCAGCGTGCAGCGCAGGGGGGCGCCCTTGAGCTCGCCCTGCATCTGTCCGCCGTCCATCAACGCCCGGGCCGGCTCGTGGATGCGCGTGAAGGTGTCGAACACGTCTCGCAGGTTGGTGTCGGCGGCCTGATCGCGCCCCGATTGCCGCCGGAAGAAAGCGCCGACTCCAATGTTGAAGACGTCGTTGCCGCACGGAAAGATCCAGCCGTAGCCGGGCCGCAGTGCGCGATGCCAGACCACGTCCATGGTCCGATGACGCGCACAGAAGCCCGGGTGGTGCACGTATGCGCGCAGGGCAATCCCGCTGGGGGTGCGGCGCTCGCAGAGTTCGGTGCTCACGATCGGTTGAATTCGGGCCCCCGTGGCCATCACCACCCAGTTGGCCCGCAGTGTGCGCTCACCTTCGGGGGTGTTCAAACGTGCACCGACCACGGATGAGCCTTCGACCACCGGGGTGAGAAAGCGGGCCGGGGTGCGCAACTCGGCGCCGGCCTCGGTGGCATGTCGACACAGCAGGGCATCGAGGATGCGGCGGGGCAGCACGGCCAGCGTGCCGGGGACGTCGATCTGCCCGCCACGGGGTCCCACACATCGCACATGGTCCACACGATGGGCGTGCTGCATGACCTGCTCCAGCAGGCCCAGACGCTGCAGGGCCCGGTGGGCGTCGGGGATGAGACCGTCACCGCAGACCTTTTCTCGCGGGAAGTCGTGCTGATCCACCAGAACCACGTGGCGCCCGCTTTGGGCGAGTCGGGTTGCGCAGGCGCTTCCGGCCGGACCTGCACCCACGACCAGCACGTCGCACCGGGGTGGCCACGGGCCAAGGGTGGGGGTCACGGTCGGGGCGTCGAACTCGGCGCGGGCACTGCTCATGGTGTCCTGAATTCTAGGGAGCCCGTCGAGCGTCGTGCAGGTGTGGGCCCGACCTGCGGGGGTTGACTCCGGTCAAGTCTGCTGACCCGGAGCAGTGACACGATGGGGTCCATAAAAACCCAGATCCCACGTGTCCCAGGAGTCCCAAATGAGCACCGCCCTTGATACCTCCCGTCTGGCCGCACTCAAGGCCGCGCTGCTCGATCGCCGGGAGGCGCTGCTGGCCCGCATGGCCGAGCACCAGGGCGAGTCCACCCGCATTCAGCATGCCGAGGAGGTGCTGTCCCGCGCCAACGAAGAGGGGCATGCCGCGGGTGCGGACCGTGAGGTCGACCTGGCGCTCACCGACCGTGAGCGTCTGGACTTGGCCCACGTCACCGACGCCCTGAAGCGGCTGGACAGCGACGACTTCGGGGTGTGCATCGATTGCGGTTCGGACATCGCGTTCGAGCGCCTGCAGGTCATGCCGCAGGCGCTGCGTTGCGTGTCCTGCGAGGGGCGGCACGAGGGCCACAGCGTGGAATCGCGTGGCTTTGCGGGGACGCGGCCCTCCACGCTCTGACGGCGAGGCGCCCGTCCGACGGACGGGTGTGTGTGCCGGAGCGGCGCGCGCTGGATCAGTCCGGAATCGGGCCTGATGCGGATGGGCCGTCAGGGTTCGCCGAGGTGGAGTCTGACGGAACTGCGGGCGTGTCTTCCTCCGCCGGTGTTGGTGCCGGCTTGCACCACTCCTGGAGCACGGCGGCCACATCGCCCACGCCCTGCTTCTTCAGGGCGGAAAACAGCGTGATCTGGATGTCGGATGCGTCGGTCGTCAGGTCGGCGAGTTGAGCCTGGACGCCGCGCAGCGATTGATCGGCTTCCTTGCGGTTGAGCTTGTCGGCCTTGGTCAGCACGACCAGCAGCTTGACTTCGCCGTTGGCCACGCGCGGCGCAACAAAGCTCAGGAGCTGGCGGTCGAGGTCGGTCAAACCGTGGCGGGAGTCCACCATTTGCACGACACCGGTGAGGTTGCGTCTCACGGCCAGGTAGTCGGCCATGACCTGCTGCCAGCGCAGTTTGGCCGAGCGTTCCACTGCGGCATAGCCGTAGCCCGGCAGGTCGGCCCAGAGGGCATGCGGAGCATCCTTGGGGCCTACCGCAAACAGGTTGATGTGCTGTGTGCGACCGGGGGTCTTGGATGCAAACGCCAGCTGGCGCTGTTGCGCCAAGGTGTTGATGGCGGTGGACTTTCCAGCGTTGGACCGTCCGACGAAGGCGATCTCCGGCAGGTCGTGCCCCGGCAGCTGATCGAGCTTGGCCGCGGTCGTGTAGAACCGGGCGGTGTGGGCCCAGGCCAGCGCGGCTCGCGTGGCATCTGCACCACCGCTTGCTGAAGATCGAGACGTGTTCATCGGGCAGCATTGTAAAATCGGCCGGTTTAGCGCTTTGAACCATTTCACAAATTTCGCGCCGCTCATCATGAACCTGAACATCAAGTCGATGCTTGCTCTGCTGGCGGCTGCCGCCGTGGCCACCCCGCTGTTCGCTTCGGACGCCAAGTCCGCCAAGCCCGATCTGGAAAAGGGCCAGGCGACGGCCACGACGATCTGCGCCGCTTGCCACACCTCCGACGGCACCCGCGGTGCTCCGGCCAACCCCATCCTGCAAGGTCAGCACGCCGATTACCTGGTCAAGCAGCTCACCGAGTTCAAGGCCGGCAAGCGTGAGAACGCCATCATGCAGGGCATGGCCGCTCCGCTGAGCGATGAAGACGTGCGCAACGTCGCTGCGTTCTTTGCCAGCAAGAAGCCGGTCGCCGGCAACGCCAAGAGCAAGGACCTGGTCCTGCTGGGCGAGAAGATCTTCCGCGGTGGCTTGGCCGATCGCAACGTGCCCGCCTGTGCTGGTTGCCACAGCCCGACCGGTGCCGGCATTCCGGCCCAGTACCCGCGTCTGGCCGGCCAGCACGCCGAGTACACCGAGAGCCAGCTGAAGGCCTTCCGCGACGGCGTGCGCAAGAACAACGCCGTCATGACCGGTGTGGCCGCCAAGATGAACGACCGCGAGATCAAGGCGGTGGCCGACTACATGGCCGGTCTGCACTGACAGTCGTCTTTCTTGATTCTTGTTAAAAAGGCCGGTCCCAGACCGGCCTTTTTGATGGGCGTTTGTCGCTTAAGCTCCCGCCCTCATAATCGCCGCCGCCATGTCGTCTTCCTCCCCCGGTCTCGAGGTTTCCCAGGGTTCGCACCGTCTGCGCGACACGGTGGAGCTGCTTTCGTCGATGCGCTTCGCCATCGCCTTGCTGACGGTGATCTGCATCGCCTCGGTCATCGGCACGGTGGTTCAGCAGCACCAGCCGGCGGTCAATTACGTCAATCAGTTTGGGCCGTTCTGGGCCGAGGTGTTCGGCAAGCTGGGGCTGTATGCGGTGTACAGCGCGGGCTGGTTCCTGCTGATCCTGGCGTTTCTGGTCATCTCGACCAGCCTGTGCATCGCGCGTCACACGCCCAAGATCATGGCCGAGTTGCGCACCTTCAAGGAAGGGGTGCGCGAGAGTTCGCTGCATGCGTTTCACCACAAGGCCACCGGCTCGCTGGCTCTGAGCCGTGAGCAGAGCCTGGCGCGCGTGTCGGAATTACTGGCCGCTGGAGGCTGGCGGGCCAAGGCACAGGTCCGCGATCACGGCGTGATGGTGGCGGCCCGGCAAGGCATGGCCAATCGCTGGGGCTACCTGGCGGCACACGGCGCGATCGTGCTGGTCTGCGTCGGTGGCCTGCTGGACGGTGACCTCATCATCAAGGCGCAGATGGCGCTGGCGGGCAAGACCAGCTACGGCGGCGGCGGTTCGATCGCCAACGTGCCGGCTCAGCACCGTCTTTCTCCCTCCAACCCGGCGTTTCGGGGCAACCTTTTCGTGCCCGAGCAGGCGACGGCCGGAACGGCCGTCATCAGCCTGACCGACGGCGTCGTGCTCCAGGACCTGCCGTTTGGGATCGAGCTCAAGAAGTTCTCGGTGGAGTACTACGACACCGGCATGCCTAAGCTGTTCGCCAGCGACATCGTCATCCACGACCCGGACGGCACAACGACGCCCGCCACGGTCAAGGTCAACGAGCCATACACCTACAAGGGCATCACGCTGTATCAGTCCAGCTTCGACGATGGGGGGTCCAAGGTGACCCTGCTGGGTCGACCTTTTGGCGGCAGCGGGTCGCCGCTGGAGGTGCGGGGCGAGGTTGGTGCCACGACGCAACTGGTGCCGTCGGCCGTGGCCGCAGGGGCGTCCTCGCCCGCCCAGGCGCTGACGCTGGAGTTTGCGGCGCTGCGTGTCATCAACGTCGAGAACCTGTCGCGCGGCTCGGAGGAGGGCGCCACCGACGTTCGGGCCGTCGATCTGGCGGGGCAGCTCGACAAGCATCTGGGTTCCGGTGCTCGTCCGACCGAGAACAAGCAGCTCAAGAACGTCGGGCCTTCGATCACCTACCGCCTGCGGGATGCGTCCGGGCAGGCGCGCGAGTTCCAGAACTACATGCTGCCGCTGGAGATGGACGGGCAGAAGTTCTTCATGGCCGGTGTGCGCGAATCGCTGGATCAGGGCTTCCGGTACCTGCGCATCCCCGCCGACGAACGGGGCGAGATGGACGGCTGGTTGCGCCTGAAAGCCGCTCTGTCCGACCCGAGCCTGCGCGCCAAGGCCGCACGGAGCTATGCCGCAGAGGTGACGCCAGCCAACGGCAAGCCCGGATTTGGTCAGCAGATGGAGGCATCGACGTTGCGCACGCTGAGCCTGTTTGCCGGCGTGGAGAAGTTCAAGGGCGAGACCCTGGCGGGCTTGCCGGCGATCCAGGCCTTCCTGGAGACCAACGTGCCCGAAGCAGAGCGCGCCAAGACTTCGGACATGGTCATCCGCATCCTGGGTGGAGCCCTTTTTGAGCTGCTCAACCTGTCGCGCGAGCAGGCCGGTCTGCCGGTTCTCCGGCCGGGCGAAGAGTCCCAGCGCTTCATGGCCCAGGCGGTGATTTCGTTGTCCGACTCCTTTGCCTATCCGGCGCCGCTGATCTTCACGCTCAAGGATTTCCAACAGGTGCAGGCCAGTGTGTTCCAGGTGACGCGCTCTCCGGGCAAGACCCTGGTCTATCTGGGGTGTGGCTTGCTGACGCTCGGCGTCTTCGTCATGCTCTACATCCGTGAGCGACGCATGTGGATCTGGCTGGCCGGTGCGCCCGATGCGCCCCGCACCGACGTGAGCCTGGCCTTGTCCTACACCCGCAAGACGCTCGACAACGACCGTGAGTTCGAGGCGGTGCGTCAGGCCCTGCTGGGCCAACCTGCCGCCGTGGCCACTGCATCCGCCGACGTACCTGCGTCGGGAGAGTCCCGCCCATGAGTTCCTCGCTGACTTCTTCTTCCACTCCGGTTTCCGGGACCACGACGACGCTGGATCTGGGGCGTCCCTCGTATTTCTCGCGCCTGGGCTGGGCCGACTGGCTGTACGCCGCGCTGATCGTGATCGGGGCCGTGTTTGCCTGGACGCGCTACGGCTCGCACATGAATGGCTACGAACAGGGCATCCTGCTCGGGGCGGTGCCGTCGTTGATCGCGCTGGGTTGGTTCTGGGGTCCGTTGCGCTGGCTGACGCTGGGTGCGGGAGCGGCCACGCTGACGGCGATCGCGCTCTACCTCCAGCACCTCGACGGTTTTGGCGCCGACTTGGCCGCGGCCGAAAAGGTGTTCTGGCTCAAGTACCTGCTGTCCAGCCAGAGCGCGATCCTGTGGATGGGCGTGCTGATCTGGATGAGCACGCTGTGCTACTGGATCGGACTGTTTGCCGGCTCGGCCGGTGCGACCGCGCAGCGCATCGGCTCGGGCATGGCCTGGGCGTCGGTGTTCATGGCGCTGGTGGGCACTTTCGTGCGTTGGTTCGAAAGCCACCAGATCGGCCCGGACATCGGCCACATCCCGGTGAGCAACCTCTATGAGGTGTTCGTGCTGTTTGCGTGGCTGACCACGCTGTTCTATCTGTACTACGAGCGCCAGTACCGCAACCGCGCCCTGGGGGCGTTCGTGATGCTGGTGGTCAGTGCGGCGGTCGGCTTTCTGCTCTGGTACACCGTAGAGCGTGGGGCACAGGAAATCCAGCCGCTGGTGCCGGCGCTGCAGAGCTGGTGGATGAAGATCCACGTGCCGGCCAATTTCGTCGGCTACGGCACTTTTGCGCTGGCGGCGATGGTGGCGCAGGCTTACCTGCTCAAGACAGCGGCCCCTCGCTCGTTGTGGACCGGTCTGGTGATCGTGCCCGGCGGTGTTTTGCTGGTGCTGGCGGCCTTTGCGCTCCTGGGCAACCTGTCGCCCGAGGTGACGCCTGCGGTCCACAAGGCCATGCGCATGGTCGGCGGCTGCATGGCCTTCTTCGCCTTCACCATCGTCACGCGCGGGGTGATCAACCGCAGCACGCCTTCGCCGGAGGTGCTGGACGACCTGATGTACAAGTCCATCGCGGTCGGTTTCGCCTTCTTCACGATCGCCACCATCCTCGGGGCGTTCTGGGCCGCCGAAGCCTGGGGCGGCTACTGGAGCTGGGACCCCAAGGAGACCTGGGCGCTGATCGTCTGGCTGAACTACGCTGCCTGGCTGCACATGCGCCTGGTCAAGGGGCTGCGTGGCGTTGTCGCGGCCTGGTGGTCGCTGGCGGGCCTGCTGGTCACCACCTTCGCCTTCCTGGGCGTGAACATGTTCCTGTCGGGTCTGCATTCCTACGGGCAGCTCTGAAGCCGGCGGTTCAGTTTTCCGGGCACCTGCCGAAAAGCAGGCACTGAAAGGTGAATGCCCATGCCCTACGTCCAGCGCAACGCCCAAGGCGAGATCGTGACCGTGCACCGCGAGGCGGTGCACGGCTCTGAGTACATCGCGGTCGATGACCCTCAGCTTCAGGCCTGGCTGCGCGGCGACGCCGAGGCGGCCCGCTCGCCCACCTTTGCCGAGCTCGACGCCGGCCTGGTGCGGGTGCTGGAGGATCTGGTCGACGTGCTGGTGGCGCGCAACGTCATCTGCGTGACCGATCTGCCCATCGAGGCGCAGCAGAAGCTGTTCGCCCGCAAGACCTTCCGCGAGCGCTTCAAGCACCAGTCGCTGGAGCTGTTCAGCCGCAGCATGAAGGTGGTGCGGGTTCCTTCGCGCAGCAAAGCAAAGTTGCCCGAGTCGCTGTAAGAATCGGGCACCTGTCCTCGACTCCTGGATCACAGGCCGGGAGTCGGCCGGAGGTGCCCCATGCGAATCCTGAAGTGTGGCCGGGTGGATCTCGGTCACGTTCATCCCATTTCGAGCGAGATCACGTCGCAGCAGGTGTACGCCCAGCGGCGGCAGTGGTTGGCTTTGGGTGCCGGGGCCTTGGCTTCGTCGGTCCTGCCCCTGGCTCGGGCTGCCGATGCCGGCGCGGTGTCTCGTCCGGGCAAACGCGCGCCCCTGCCCGCCCCACGGACCACGGAGGCCGGCGCCTGGGCGATGGACAAGCCCACGTCCTACGCCGACGCCACGGGCTACAACAACTTCTACGAGTTCGGCACCGACAAGTCCGATCCCGCGCAGCGGGCCCAGGGCCTGCGCACCCGCCCATGGACGGTGACGATCGAAGGCGCGGTGCGCAAGCCCGTCACCTTGGATCTGGATCAGTTGCTCAAGCTCGCCCCGTTGGAGGAGCGCATTTACCGCCTGCGTTGTGTCGAGGGCTGGTCGATGGTGCTGCCGTGGGTGGGTTATCCGCTGGCGGAGGTGCTGCGCCGGGCCGAGCCGCTGGGCAGCGCCAAGTACGTTCAGTTCATCTCCTTGGCCGATCCGCAGCAGATGCCGGGGCTGGACCCCCGCGTGCTGGCGTGGCCTTATGCCGAAGGGCTGAGGCTGGACGAGGCGATGCACCCGCTGACGCTGGTGGCGCTGGGTCTGTATGGCGAGGTTCTGCCACCGCAGAACGGTGCGCCGGTGCGCATCGTCGTGCCCTGGAAGTACGGCTTCAAGAGTGCCAAATCCATCGTGCGCATCCGCCTGACCGAGCAGATGCCGCCCACCGCCTGGAACCGCGCGGCGCCGCAGGAATACGGTTTCTTCGCCAACGTCAACCCGGCGGTCGATCATCCGCGGTGGAGCCAGGCCGCGGAGCGCCGCATCGGCGAAGATGGGCTGTTCTCCCGCAAGCGGCCCACGCAGCCGTTCAATGGTTACGGTGCCCAGGTGGCCGGCCTGTACACGGGCATGGACCTGCGTCGCTGGTTCTGACCAAGCGGCACGACATGGTGAGTGGGAACACCGTGCCCCGGGCATGGCGGCACCGGTTGGCCGCAACCGTGCTGCTGCTGCCTCTGGTGGGGTGGTTCTGGGCGGGCGCGTCAGGTGGCTTGGGGGTCAACCCCGCCGAGACGCTGATGCGCGACAGCGGGGTGTGGACGCTGCGCCTGTTGGCGTTGGGCTTGGCCGTGACCCCCTTGCGGACCTGGACCGGTTGGAGCGCGCTGGCGCCATGGCGTCGCACCGTTGGGCTGTACGCCTTTTTCTATGCTTGCCTGCACCTGCTGGCCTGGGCTTGGCTGGACCAGGGGTTCGAGCTGCCGGCGATGGCCCGCGATGTGGTGAAGCGCCCCTTCGTCTGGATCGGTGCGTTGACCTGGCTGCTGATGGTGCCGCTGGTGATCACCTCGTTCCGTCCAGCGGTGCGCCGGATCGGCGGCTTGGCTTGGCGCCGTTTGCACCAAACGGTGTACGCCATTGCGGTGTTGGGTTTGGTGCATTTTTTCTGGTTGCGGGCGGCCAAGCACCGATTCGAGACGCCCACTCTGTACGCCGTGGTGATCGGCCTGCTGCTTTTGTGGCGAGTCGCGCACCGATGGAAGCAAAGCCGACACGGCGATTGAGCCGATCGAGACGTTCTATCGAGGGTTTACCCGCTGTTTTTGCGTGCAAGATCCGGCGGGGCGGTGGGTGCGGTGTGTCCGGATCCCTCGATTCGTGCAAATGTGCAAGCCCGCCCGGTCCTGCCGGGTTTCTGGCATTGCTTGTGCATTGATGTGCGCAAATGGAAGGGGTTGTCAGATGGAAGTTCACCTTTCTCACACGCCGGCTTTGCTCAGGGATGCCGCACTGCTCGATGTCGCCGCCAGTCGCCTGCCGGACAGTCCGCCGCCGGTGGGCGACGCGGCGTGGCTTCGCCGTTTCGAGCAGGTGCGCCTGGGGGGCGACGCGCTGGAGATGTCTCAACTGGCCCTGATGGCCGCCCGCCAGTGTCTGGATGAACTGCGACTGGATGACGCCCTGCTGCACCTGCAGCGCGTGGATCGCCTTCTGGCCGCCGCCCGGGCCACGCCGCGCAGCCTCACGCTGCTGGGGGACATGGCTGAGCTGACCCTGCATGCCGCCTCCCTGGCGCGCGGCATGACCGACGAAGATGACCCGATGCGCACGCGCCGCCTGAGCGAGCTGACGCGCGACCGCTGTTATGCGGTCACGGCGCGGCTGGATCGGGTGGACGATGCAGGGGTGTGCTCAGCGGTGCTGCTGCGCGTGGCCTCCCTGCTGGATGCGGCAGGCGACGAGGCCGACGCCCGAGCCATGAGGCAGCAGGCGGAGCGCAAACGCGGCTGACGCACGCTTGGGCGGCAGCGGAGTGGCTGAGCGCGGCACAATCTGTGGGCCGCGCTTTTTGTCTTCAGCCCATGCAGATTCATCACCTTGGCCGCGTGCCCTACGAACCCATTGCCGCCCGCATGCAGGCGTGGACCGGGGCGCGCACGCCGGACACTCCCGATGAGCTGTGGGTCTGCGAACACGACCCGGTGTTCACCCAGGGCGTGGCCGGCAAGGCCGAACACGTTCTGCAGCCTGGTGTCATCCCCATCGTGCAGACCAACCGTGGCGGGCAGGTGACCTACCATGGACCCGGCCAGGTGGTGGCCTATCCGCTGGTGGACCTCAAGCGTCAGGGCATCTACGTCAAGGAATACGTCTATCGCGTCGAGGAGGCGGTGTTGCGGACCTTGGC
>CAYRBG010000076.1:0-12061 GCA_964422355.1 uncultured Sphaerotilus sp.
CTGGGACAAGTTCCGCCATACCCCTGACAGGCCCCTCTTCAGAGCGAGGCCTGCATCGAAGTGGCCGAACGCATTTAGGGCAGCTTGTCCAGCACGAAATACACGCCATCTGTCCAGGGGCGCCATGCGCACGTCAATCAGCAATCGCACGAAGGTACGTGCCAAGGGCATGACCTGCTTCAACGATGAGCGTGGAGAGTCGGTCGTGCTCAAGCTCAAGTAGCGCTTGTAGCGCGACGGCGGGGTACGGTCGACCGTCCCTTTCGAAGGCGCTGATGTGCAACTCCCGAAAGTTCTGCCGGTTACCTGTCAAGTCCTCACTCAGCACGGCGCGAACCACGCTGCGGTGTTTGCTGGAATTTGCGATGGCGGAAAGATGATTCCATGACTCGCCCACAGTCGCTCGACGAAGCACGTCCGCGAGCTCTGCGAGATCAGGGCAGCTTTCCAGAACCTGCAACACAGTTCCGATTGAAACGCTGCGCCCCTGTGGAGACGAACGCTTGATCTGTTGCCGAGTGGAATAGTAGACGGCGTGGGCAAGGATGTCCGGAATGGTATGAACACTCTGAATTGCAGCTGTTGCATGCGCGCCCGCCTTGACCATCAATGATTCAAGAGCCGCACGTTTGCGTGCACCGTCCTGTGCAAAAAGATCAACCAGCAGTCCCTGGGCCAAGTGCTTGCGCTCGAAGGCACGCTGCAAGCGCCGAATCTCACCGTAGTGATACCGGGCAAAGTTCAGACGATCTACCAGCGACTGCGTACTGGCCTTCGCCAGCATTTCCTGCTCTCGCCCATAGACTGTGCGGACCAGCGCGTAGGTATCCTTGAGATTCCAAGGCTCCATGGCAGTCTGTCACGCTGCCCGCTGCTGCGGCAAGTGCATGTTCACGACAATTTCCCGCCAGGGCACGCACACCAGCCCGTCCGCCCGGCGACGCACGGCCATCCACTCAGCCAAGGCAGTCACATCACCGTGCACGTTGCGGTAGTCGCGTCCCAAGGCGCGAGCCAGTGCGGCGATGCTCAACGGGCCGCTCTCCCGCAGCGCAGCGATCAGCTCCCATCGCTTGGGTGTGAATACGGCCAGCATCTGCCCCACTTCCGGAAACGACACGCCGAAGTACGGCGCCCACGGCGAGCCGGATTGCACCGCCTCCATGGCCAGCAGGGCTCGCTCAGCGCTCGTGCCCAGGTTCTCACCGACCTCAATGCGCAGCACAGCGTCGTCGGGCGGGGTGTCGTCGGTCCGGGTGGAATAGGCAGTCATCGAACACGCTCCACATCTTTCAAGAAGTCGGCCATCAAGGTGCGAACGTCGATGAACCGATAAGGCACCTCAAGGTTTCCCACATGCTTGTGGTCACCCTTGCCCCGCTCGTTGTCATAGCCGACCAATCGACGTCCCTCAACGACATAGACCAGGCGGTACTTGAATCCGTGGTCCGTGGGCGGAACCGGTTCGGGTACCCTCCAGACGACCATCTCGATCAGGCCGTCACGGTGGGCAACGCGGGATTTCAGGATCAGGGCAGCCGACGCCATATGGCGCATCATGCCATGAACATCACTTCCCCCAATGCGGCACCCACGTCGCCACCCCAGGCACCAGCGCGATCACCACCGTCCCGACGAAGATCGCCAGCATCGCCGGCAAGACCGCCACGCCCACCCAGCGCACCGGTTTGCCGAACATGGCCGAGGCGAAGTACAGGTTCAGGCCTGCGGGCGGGCACAAAAAACCCACCTCCATCGCCGCCAGGAAGATCACGCCGAAGTGCAGCGGGTCGATGCCGTAGCTCTGCGTCAACGGCAGAAGCAGCGGCACCAGCACCACCAGCGCGGCAAAGATTTCCATCAGTGCGGCTGCGATGAACAGGAACATGCACAGCGCCAGAAGGAAGGCATGGCGGTCGGGCAGCAGCGCCTGGACCGTGTCGATGGCGCGGTCCGGCACCCCGGCGTCGATGAGGAAGTTGGTCAGCGCCAGCGCCATGCCGAGGATGAGCATCACGCCGCCGATGAGGCGCACGCACTCCGACAGGCACTCCAGCAGGCGCACCCGGTCCAGCTCGCGGTGGGCCCAGGCCTGGCTGCACACGGCGTAGGCGGCCGTCAGCGCAGCCCCTTCGGTGGGGGTGGCCAAGCCGCCGGCCAGCGAGCCGATGGCCACCACCGGTGCCAGCAGCTCCCAGCGCGCGGCCCAGACCGCTGGCCAAAGACAGTGATGGCCTTCCACGGAGGCCGCGGCCCGGCCCGCCGATGACGCATCCCCCTCGACGCCGAGCTGCGGCATCGCCCCCGTTACACGATCGGTCGGCTCAGAGGCTTGAGCGCGCAGGAAGCCGCCCACCACCAACAGGCTCAGCACCATCAACACCGCCGGCAGCACACCGGCCAGGAACATGTCGGTGATCGGCACCCGCGCCAGCACGGCAAACATGATCAGCGGCACCGACGGTGCCAGCAGCACCCCCAAGGCGCTCGCACTGGTGATCAGGCCGACCGAGCGTTGCTCCGGGTAGCCCGTGCGGCGCAGCATCGGCAGCAGCAGCCCACCCAGCGCCAGGATGGTGACCCCACTGCCACCGGTCGTGGCGGTGAAGGCCGAGCACAGCACGGCCGTGGCCAGCACGGTGCCCCTCACGCCCTGACCGAACAGGGCCAGGAACAGCGCCCCCAACCGTGCGGCTGCCCCGGTGCGGGCGAACACCAACCCGGCCAGCGTGAACAGCGGCAGCGCCGGCAGCGAGGGGTTGACCGTGATCTGGTAGTGCGACAGGGCCACGGACGCCAGCGGCAGCCCGTCGGAAGCGAACAGCAGCAGCGCCAAGCCGCCCAGACCGACGAAGATGGGGGCCCCGGCGATCAGGGCCAATGCCAGCAGGACCGCCACGGGCGCCATCGGCGGAGCCCACCCTTCCAGGCGCCAGGCCAGCACGGCGCCGGCCAGCGGCAGCACCAAGCCGCACACCCCACGCAGCCACGGCCCGGAGGTGCAATGGCGCCCCAGCCGCCAGCCCATGGCCGCAAAGCCCAGAGGCAGAAAGGCCTGCACCCAGGCCGTGGGCACGCCGTACGCCAGGGACCGCGGAAATTCGAGCTCGCTGGACACGAACTGCCAGCCGGCCCAGGCCAGCACCCCACAGAGCACCGCCGAGCCCCCGAGGACAAGCCTCTGGATCCGGCGCTGCCAACGTGGGCTCCAGGGCAGGTCGGCCGCCAATCCCAGCGTGGTCAGGTGCCCCGAGCGCTGCGCGGCCAGGGCGCCCACCATGGCCAGCACCAGGCCGAGGTGCTGCACCAGCACCGGGGCGTTGTCCACGCCCTGCCCCGCCAGCGGGCGCACCGCCATCTCCACCAACGGGATCAGCACCATCAGCACCAGCGCTGCCGAAGCCAGGGCATCGTCCCAGCGCCAGGGTGCGCGGGGAGTCCCAACCCCATCCGCACTGCCGACATCCGGCCCGGACAACGCTTTCCGATCTGCCGTGCCGCTCACCGAATCGCCCAGCGGATCGCTCATCGCACCGCACACGGCACTGTTCACGAAGCCGCTCACCGCGCCCCCTGCCCCTGGGCGGACCGGTAGGCCTTCAGGTGGGCGAAGACCGCATCAAAGGTCTCGGCCGGCACCATGGTGCCGCGGATGCGCGGGTACAGCTGCTCGGCCAAGGCCTGCCACTCGCGCATCTGCTCGGCGTTGGGGCGATGCACCACCAAGCCCCGCTTGGCCATCGCGGCGGCGGCCTCGTCCACCTCCAGGCGAGCCTGGGCGCGCATGCGCTGTCCGGCACGTTCGCCGGCGCTGCGCAAGGCCTGCTGGGCGGCGGGCGTCATCGCGTCCCAGGCCTTTTGCGTGACCACGAGCGCGCCGACGATGGGCGCCCAGTTGATCTCCAGCATGTGCCCGGCGGTCGTGTAGACCTGACTGGCCAGCGCGAAGTACGGTGTGGAAGGCAGCACGTCGATCATGCCGGTCTGGATGGCGGGCAGGATGTCGGAGGTTTCCAGCGGCACCGGCGTGTAGCCGAGGCTTTTCATGATGGCCTGCTGGTCGGGCTCCGACCCCCAGGCGAAAAACTTCATGCCCTTGTAGTCCTGCGGGCGCAGCGCCGGTGCCTTGGAGAAAAAGCGCACCCAGCCCGCATCGCCCCAGGTCACGACGACAAAGCCGCGCTCCTTGAAACGCTGCTCCATGGCCGGGCGCAGCTTCTCGCGCACATGGTCAACCTCGTCCCAGTTGCGGAACAGCAGCGGCAGGTTCTGCAGCGCCGCGATGCCGGGCTCGATCTCGCGCAGCCCGGTCACGGACATCAGCGCACCCTGCAACTGACCGATGCGCATGCGCCGCACCAGTTCAGCCTCGCCACCCTGGCTGCCGTCGGTGAAGACGGTGAAGCGCGCACCCTCGCCCTGCGCCGTGCGCCAGGTTTCGCCCATCTCCAGCAACTGGCGGTGGTACAGCGAGTTCTTCGGCACCACGCTGCCGATGCGCAGCGAAGCAGCGGTCTGGGCTGCAGCCGGTGAGGCGCCCGAAACGAGGGACCAGAACGTGGTCAGGGACAAGGCCAACGCGGCCAGGTGACGGCGACGAGAAGTCATGGACGATGAAGATGGGTGAAACACAAAGGGTTCGACAACAGGACAGGCCAACGCCGGAACAGCGGGGCATCCGTTCAGAAGCGGTCTTCGGCGGTGTCCAGCAGCCAGCGGGCGCGTTCGCGGGCAAACACGCTGCCGGTGTCCGGCAAGGAGGCGCCGACCTCCAGGCTGCGCCGCAGCCAGGCCTCAAAAGCCGCGCGGTCTCCGGCCGGCAGCGCCAGCGACTCGGCCATGGCCATGAACGGCTCGGGGCGGTGTCCACCGCTGGCCTCGACCGCACGATCAAAAAACGGACGGGCGGTCGCGGCGCTGCCGCCGGGTCGGGCCATCTCCAGCAGACCCATCAGGGTGGCCAGTGCGCCTTGGCCATGGTCCGGGTCCACTTGCCAGGCCATGCGCGCCAGGCGCTGAACTTGAGGCAGATCGGCAACAACCTCGGGGGTGTCCTTGGACAGGGCAATGCGCGCCCCCCACGATGCCGCAGCCCAATACGCGACGGGCACCGCCTCACGGGGAAGGACCGGATCTCCACCGACCAATCCGACGTCCGAGTGAGAGGGTTCCGCCCGCAGGCGCTGAGTGAATCCGGGCATCCGGACGTCCAATGCCGACAAGGCATGCCCTTGGGCTCGGGCATACAGCCGCACGGCCCGAGCCTGCAAGAGCTGAGCCGCCTTCACATCGCGCGACTCCATCTTCTCCGCCTCGAAGGCCACGAAGGCGTAGGCGTACTGCGTGAAGCCCCCAGCCACCGATGCGGCCAGCGGCAGATGGCCCGGATCCTGCCGCAGCACGGATTCCGACAGCTTCAGGTGAAAGGGCGCGGCGTCGCGCAGCAGGAGCAGATCGTCCTCGGGGATGGAGTCCGGACGCGCCAGTTCGTCAGCCAACCCACGCAGGAGCAGGGACTGCGGCGCACACGCGCCCAGGGTCATCGCCAGCAGCACGGCGCCGCCCAAACGGGACCAACGGGGGGTCAAGCGGCTTCTCCAAAAGGACTCATCGGGTCGGGCATGAAATCTCGCGGCATCCGCGGGCCAGTCTAGGCAAGGGCGGTGACAGGCGCGTTACAGCCCACGAGACCCAGCGGAACCTGTGACACAGCCGGCCGTCATGGGGCTTTCACACGGGAGCCGAAGAATCCGCGAAGTTCCGAACCTCCCGAGTCCGAGTGAGCCCTCCGCCGCATTCCCTGCCCTGCGCCGCCCGGTCGGCCGCGCGTTTCACCCCCATCGGACGTGGCCCTTCGGCCGCCTGACGTGCCACTCATCGCCCCCCACGCCCGCTGGCCCCGCGGCCTGCCGCGACTGGCCGCTGCCCAGTTCACCTCCGGCCTGGCCGACAACGCCCTGCTCATCGTCGCCATCGCGCTGCTGCAGGACCGCGGCGACCCGCCTTGGTGGATTCCGCTGCTCAAGCTGATGTTCACCTTGGCCTATGTGCTGCTGGCCCCCTGGGCCGGGGCGCTGGCCGACCGCTGGCCCAAGGCGCGTGTCATGGGGGCAGCCAACGCCCT
The DNA here is from genome assembly GCA_964422355.1 of uncultured Sphaerotilus sp. Lineage (GTDB taxonomy): Bacteria > Pseudomonadota > Gammaproteobacteria > Burkholderiales > Burkholderiaceae_C > Sphaerotilus. The sequence continues at coordinate 6,125 of CAYRBG010000076.1, forward strand.
CAAGGGGCTGTCGTGCGTGGCCGCCGCCCTGGGCGTTCCGGTGCTGGCCTGCTACGGCGTGGCCGGGGTGGGCGCAGCGGTCTATTCCCCGGCCAAATACGGATTGGCGACGGAGCTCGTGCCCGCACGCCGGCTGGTGGAGGCCAACGGCTGGATCGAGGTGAGCACCGTGCTGTCCATCCTGCTGGGCACCGTCCTGGGCGGCGTGCTGTGCAGCGCCTCGGTCGTTGAGCTCTATGGCTCCGCCGGCCTGCCGGCCGCCTTGTGGGTGCTGGTGACGGTGTACGGACTGGCCGCCGGGCTCAACGCCGGCCTGCCCGACAGCGGCGCGGCCCGGGTGGACCTGCCCGGCCCGGTTCAAGCCTGCCGCGCCTTTGCCGCGGACAACCGGCGGCTGTGGCGCGATGCGCTGGGACAGGTGTCGCTGGCCACGACCACGCTGTTCTGGGGCATCGGCGGGTCACTGCAACTGCTGACGATCGACTGGGCTCAGTCGCGTCTGGACTTCAGCCTGTCCGAAGCCAGCGGACTGCAGGGCATTTCGGCCTTCGGCGTGGTGGCCGGCGCCGCAATGGCGGGCCGCTGGATCGCACTGGAACAGGCGCCGAAGGTGCTTGCGCTGGGCGTCGTCCTCGGCGGGCTCATGGTGTTGATGAACGCGGTCCACACGCCGGCGCACGCCATGGCCGTCCTGGTGCTGGCCGGGATGCTGGCGGGCCTGTTCGTCGTACCGATGAACGCCCTGCTCCAGCACCGCGGCTGCACGCTGGTGAGCGCGGGCCGCTCGATCGCCGTGCAGAACTTCAACGAAAACCTGGGCGTGCTGGCCATGCTCAGCCTGCACACCCTGGCCTCCCGGCAGGGCCTGGACGCCACCACGCTGATGACGGCACTCGGGAGCCTCACCGCGGTGGCCATGGCGGCCATCGCCTGGCGACACCGCAGCCTTCAACGCCGCACCGGGCCTCCCGCCCGGTCTCTTCTTTCACCCACCGCCGCCTGCAAGGACCTCCCATGAAGATCGCCCTCGTCACCGATGCCTGGGAACCCCAGGTCAACGGCGTCGTCCGCACCCTGAAGATGACCAGCTCAGAGCTGGCACGCATGGGCCACACGGTGGAGGTGGTCTCGCCGGCCGGCTTTCGCAGCTTCCCCTGCCCCACCTACCCCGACATCCGCCTGGCCCTGGTGACGGCCGGTCGCATGGCCCGCGTGCTCGACGCTCTGCAGCCCGACTGCCTGCACATCGCCACCGAAGGCCCGCTGGGCTGGGCGGCCCGCAAAGTGGCTCTGCGCCGCGGCTGGCACTTCACCACCGCGTACCACAGCCGCTTTCCGGAGTACGTGCACCTGCGCACCCGCATCCCCGTGGGCTGGAGCCACGCGCTGCTGCGGCGCTTCCACAACGCCGGACAGGCCACGCTGGTGCCCACCGAGCACATGGCGGCCGAGCTGCGCCGCTGCGGCTACCAGCACCCGACGATCTGGAGCCGGGGCGTGAACCAGGAGATGTTCCACCCCGACGGCCCGCGACTGCCGCGCGAAGACGGCGGTCCCCCGGTCTTCCTCTACGTCGGCCGTCTGGCCGTCGAGAAAAACATCGACGCCTTCCTGGAGCTCGACCTGCCGGGTGAGAAGTGGGTGGCCGGCACTGGCCCGGAAGAGGCCCGCCTCAAAGCCAAATACGCAGGTGTGCGCTGGTTCGGTGTGTTGTCCGGCCCGGAGCTGGCCCAGCTCTATCGCAGCGCCGACGTGATGGTGTTTCCCAGCCTCACCGACACCTTCGGCCTGGTGCTCATCGAATCGATGGCCTGTGGCACGCCGGTGGCCGCGCTGCCCGCGACCGGACCGATCGACGTGGTCGGCCCGAGCAGACAAGGCGGCATCGTCGATGCAGACCTGCGCCAAGCCTGTCTGGACGCGTTGAACTGCGACCGCACCGGGGTGCGACGTTTTGCCGAACGCTACAACTGGGAAGCCGCCACCCGGCAGTTCGCCGACGCCCTGCGCCCGGTACAGACGCAAACCCTGGCGCTGGCCTGAAAGGTTTCCCCGCCCAGAAGCCCTCAGGACCGCAACACGGCGGTCCGGGCTGCCACGGGCACGGCCGGGATCGGCTGCCCCTGCGCCTCGCTGCGCATCACCTCGGACCACTCGATCACCTGCAGCCGACCGTCGTGGCCTTCCACCAGGGCGGTGAGGCTCTCGACCCAGTCTCCATCGTTGGCGTAGATCAGCCCGTCGACTTCGCGCAGCTCGGCATGGTGGATGTGGCCGCACACCACGCCGTCGACCTGGCGACGCCGAGCCTCGCGGATCACCGCCGACTCGAAATCACCGATGAAGCTCGCGGCCCGCTTGACCTTGAGCTTGAGGTAGCGTGACAGCGACCAGTACGGCAGACCCATGCGCCCGCGGGCCAGGTTGAGCCACTGATTCAGACGCAAGGCGATCTGGTACAGGCCGTCGCCCAGGTGGGCCAGCCAGCGGGCGCACTGCACCACACCGTCGAACAGATCACCGTGCAGCACCCACAGGCGCCGGCCGTCGAGCATGACGTGCACCGCCTCGTCCACCACCTCGATGCCACCAAAGCTGTGGCCCACGTAACGCCGGGCAAACGCATCGTGGTTGCCCGGCACGAACACCACCCGCGTGCCCTTGCGCGCCTTGCGCAGCACCTTCTGAACCACGTCGTTGTGGGCCTGGGGCCAGTACCAGCGCCGGCTCAGCTGCCATCCGTCGACGATGTCGCCCACGAGGTAGAGCACATCGCACTCCACCCGCCGCAAGAAGTCGAGCAACGCCGGAGCTTGGCAGCCGGCCGTGCCCAGGTGCACGTCGGAAATGAAGGCGGCACGGACGGACATGAGCGTGTGTCCCCCAGCACCGTCCGACGGTCGATCGCCGGGGCCATCATGGCCGTCGCCGCCCCCTCGGTGTGCATCAAAAGACACCCCCATCGGCAGAGGATGGGTGACGTTCCGCAAGGTCTGATCGGCACTCATGTCTGGGCATGTTCGGCCCACGCCGTGACGAAGGCGTGACGTGCACGCCACCCCGCCTTCGTCCAGCACACGGGGGCCTGTCACACCCCCGACACATCCGACCGTCAACATCCGCGCCGAGCTCGCTGGGAACCCAGGGAGGGACATGAGGGCTCAGGTGCCGGACGCCATCCCGGCCGCCAGCCCGGCGAGAGGGCAACCCGAACCCCGCAGGCGCAATCCTGTCGGGGTTCATCTTTTCGGAGCGCACACCCATGTCCAGGCACTATCTCCAAGGCGATCACGACGAACTGTTGGCGCGCATCCGCCGCGATCTGGTCGACGGCCACGACGAAGAGATCGAGCTGGAGATCGAAGACCGCCACTACGACGAAATCGACCCGACCGACCCGGCGCAGATCGAGGCCGAGCGCGAGTTCCGCGCCCTGTACTTTCGCCACCTGTTCCGCCTGCAGGGCGAACTGGTGCAGCTGCAGGACTGGATCCAGGCGACGCGGCAGAAGGTGGTGATCGTCTTCGAGGGGCGCGACGCGGCCGGCAAAGGCGGCGCCATCAAGCGCATCACCCAGCGCCTGAACCCGCGCGTGTGCCGCACCGTGGCCCTGCCCGCACCCAACGACCGCGAACGCACGCAGTGGTACTTCCAGCGTTATGTGCCGCACCTGCCGGCCGCGGGCGAAATGGTGCTGTTCGACCGCAGTTGGTACAACCGCGCCGGCGTCGAGCGCGTGATGGGCTTTTGCACCGAGGACGAGGTGGAGGAGTTCTTCCGCTCGGTACCGGAGTTCGAGCGCATGCTGGTGCGCTCAGGCATCAAGCTCATCAAGTACTGGTTCTCGATCACCGACGACGAGCAGCACCTGCGCTTTCTCAGCCGCATCCACGATCCGCTCAAGCAGTGGAAGCTCAGCCCGATGGACCTGGAAAGCCGCCGCCGCTGGGAGGACTACACCAAGGCCAAGGAAGCAATGCTGGAGCGCACCCACATCGAGGAAGCGCCATGGTGGGTCGTTCAGGCCGTGGACAAGAAGCGCGCCCGCCTGAACTGCATCGAACACCTGCTGGGTCAGTTCGACTACCACGAGGTCGAACGCCCCACCATCGAACTGCCCGAACGGGTCCGCCATCCGGACTATCTGCGCCAGCCGGTGCCGACGTCGATGTTCGTGCCCGAGGTGTACTGAGCTGCGTGGCCCCGTGCCTGGACGGTCAACCGCCGCCGAGGATGCGGCCGGCGCGGAAGAACGGTCTCAGTCGTCGGCCCGGGCCAGGAACTCGGCCCAGCCGGTGGGACGCAGCCGGTAGTTGCCCTCGGCATCCAGCGCCTCGCGTGCCACCTCCAGCGCCGTGCCCAGCAGCGGCTGCGCGCCTTCATCTTCTCGAATGCGATCCAGCGTGGTCTTGACCGGCGCCACGTCGTAGCTGCCTGCCGACGTGTTCCACGCCATGTATCCATACACGGTCACGGTGTCACTGATCGATCTCATGGAGCGTTCCTCTTGATGTTCAGGATCCGTCTCCCCCAGCGGGTGATGTCTGTGTTTTGAAAGCCGGGACATCTTAGCCCAGCCCACCATGGATGTGAAAAATCGCACAGGCCAAACCGGCCTCAGGCCTCAGGCCTCGGCGCCCGTGCATGTGGAACCCCCGTACGCAAGTTCCACAATTGCCCGCTTCCGAGGGGAATTTCACACTCCGGCCTCATTCCGCCGTCTGTGTGCTTCCCAAGGAATGTGATGTCCCCCTCCCCCGCTTCTCGCCAGGCTGCCGCCCGCACCCCCTGGTACCGCTCCCTCTACGCCCAGGTGCTGCTGGCCATCGCCATCGGCATCGCGCTCGGTCACTTTGCCCCCTCGCTGGGCGAGCAGATGAAGCCGCTCGGCGAGGGCTTCATCAAGCTCATCAAGATGATCATCGCGCCCATCGTGTTCTGCACCGTGGTGCTGGGCATCGCCGGCATGGAGAACATGAAGAAGGTGGGCAAGACCGGCGGTCTGGCGCTGCTGTACTTCGAGATCGTCTCGACCCTGGCGCTGATCATCGGCCTGATCGTGGTCAACGTGGCGCAGCCCGGCGCAGGCATGCACGTCGACCCCCACAGCCTGGACACCAAGTCCATCGCCACCTACGTCGAGCCCGGCAAGATGAAGGGCACGGTGGACTTCCTGCTGTCGGTGATCCCGACCAGCGTGGTCGACGCCTTCGCCAAGGGCGACATCCTGCAGGTGCTGCTGTTCTCGGTGCTGTTCGGCTTTGCGCTGCAGAAGTTCGGCGGCAAGCACAACATCGTCTACAGCTTCATCGACAAGCTCTCGCACGTGCTGTTCGCCATCGTCGGCGCCATCATGAAGGTGGCCCCGATCGGCGCTTTCGGCGCGATGGCCTTCACCATCGGCAAGTACGGCGTAGGCACGCTGATGCAGCTCGCGCAGCTGATGGGCGCCTTCTACGGCACCTGCCTGATCTTCATCCTGGGCGTGCTGGGCACCATCGCCATGGTGCACGGCTTCTCGATCCTGAAGTTCATCAAGTACATCAAGGAAGAGCTGCTGATCGTGCTGGGCACCTCGTCGAGCGAGTCGGTGCTGCCCCGCATGATGCGCAAGATGGAACACGCCGGCGCCGAGAAGTCGGTCGTGGGCCTGGTGATCCCCACCGGCTACTCGTTCAACCTGGACGGCACCTCGATCTACCTGACGATGGCCGCCGTGTTCATCGCCCAGGCCACGGACACCCCGATGACGCTGATGCAGCAGCTCACCCTGCTGGCCGTGCTGCTGCTGACCTCCAAGGGTGCCGCGGGCGTGACCGGCTCGGGCTTCATCGTGCTGGCCGCGACGCTGAGCGCGGTGGGCGGTGTGCCGGTGGCCGGCCTGGCGCTGATCCTGGGCATCGACCGCTTCATGAGCGAAGCCCGCGCCCTGACCAA
>CAYRBG010000077.1:0-12032 GCA_964422355.1 uncultured Sphaerotilus sp.
GTCGTGGGCTCGTCCAGGATGAGCAGGTCCGGATCGTGGATCAACGCGCAGCACAGACCCAGCTTCTGCTTCATGCCGCCGGAGAGCTTGCCGGCCGGGCGATCCAGAAACGGATGCAGCCCGGTGCTGCGCGTGAGGGCGTCGATGCGTCGCCGCCGCTCGGCCCGGTCGTGCCCGAACAGCCGGGCGAAGAACTGCAGGTTCTCCTCCACCGACAGGGTCGGGTACAGGTTCTTGCCCAGCCCCTGGGGCATGTAGGCGATGCGCGGGCAGACGGCTTCGCGGTGGCGCCGCCGCGCCATGTCTCCCCCCAGCACCGACACCTGGCCCTGCTGCACCTCCCGGGCCCCGGACACCAGCGCCAGCAGGCTGGACTTGCCCACGCCGTCGGGACCGATCAGGCCCACCATGCGGCCTGCGGGCACCGTCAGGTCCACGGCGTCCAGGGCGGTGGCCTTGCCGTAGCGCAAGGTGACGCCGTGGAGCACGGCCACAGGTGGGCCGGCTTCCCGCAGACCGGCAGTGCCGGGAACGATCACGCCGTCAGACACACAGGACTCCTGCAAACGGGGACGCATTCCACGAGGCTCACGACCACGCGATCACAGCGGCTTGAGCTGCAGGTTCTGCGGCCACTCGGCCTGCGGATCCAGGCGCACCCAGGCCACGCCGGGCAGCCCGGTCTTGACCTGCTCGCGGTGGCGCAGCAGCAAGTCCTTGTCGATCTGGGCCTTGACGCGGAACATGAGCTTTTGCCGCTCGGTGGCCGTCTCGACCGTCTTGGGCGTGAACTGCGCGGTGCTGGCCACAAAGGACACCTTGGCCGGAATCACGAGTTGCGGCGCCGCATCCAGCACGATGCGCACTTCGCTGCCCAGCGCCACCTTGCCGGCCACGGTCTCGGGCAGGAAAAAGGTCATGTGGACGTCGGACACGTCCAGCAGGTTGAGCACCCGTCCGCCTGCGCCCAGCACTTCACCCGGTTCGGCCACGCGGTACTGCACGCGGCCGGCGCGCGGCGCCGTCAGGCGGCTGTCGTCGAGCTCCACGTCGATGCGGGCGATCGTGGCCTTGCCGGCGTCCACCGCCGAACGTGAAGCTCCGACCTGGGCCTTGGCCGCCTCCACCGCTGCGCCGGCCGCCTGCACCTGGGCGCGTGTGGCACCCAACGCGGCCTCCAGGGCGCGGACACGGGCGCGGTCGTCGTCCAGCTCCTGGGTGGACGAGGCACCTTCCTTGGCCAGCTTTTCCGAGCGGGCGAGGCGGCGGCGCGCTGCGTCCAGTTCGGCCTCGCGCTGTCCCACCATCGCCACTGCGGCCTGACGATCGCTTTCCCGCAGGGCCACCTGGGCCTGGGCGCCCACCGCCGCGGCCTGCGCCTGCTCCTGATGCGCCTGGGCCTCGCGGCGCTGGGCCTCCAGGCTGCTGACCTGCATCGTGGCCAGCGGCTGGCCGGCTTCGACGAACTGTCCTTCCTGTACCAGGATGGTGTCGACCCGACCGGGGACCTTGGTGGCCACGTCGATCTCGGTGGCTTCGATCCGGCCGTTGCCGTGAACGAACCGGGGATCGTCGCCCGTGCCCCGCCAGTGCCACCACGCCGCCACCGCTGCGCCGACAACCAGCATTGCGGCCACGGCCGGCATCCATTTCTTGACAGGCAAGCTCATGACTTCGACCTCAATTCGGATTCTGCGAAGGGGCCTGGGCCGGCGAGCGTGGATCGCTCAGCGAACCGCCCCCCAGTGCGACGTACAGACCCAGGCGCGCCGACAGCAGGGCGCGCCGCACCTGCACACGCTGCTGTTCCAGCGTCAGCAGGTCGCGCTCCGCGTCCAGCACCTCCAGGTAGCGCGCAGAGCCGGCGTCGTAGCGCAGGTGCGCCAGCCTCGCGCGCTCGGCCTGAGCGGCATGCATGGCGTCGAGCGTGGCCGCCTGTTCGGTCAGCCAATGGCGGGCGGACAACGCATCGGACACCTCGCGAAAGGCGTTCTGCACCGTCTTCTCGTAGCGGGCCACAGCCTCCTGCTCACGCGCCCGGGCCAGGTCGACCGCGGCGCTGCGGCGTCCCGCATCCAGCACCGGGAGAACCACGCTGGGCGCGACGGTCCAGGCCTGGTGGCCATCCTGGAACAAGCCGCCCAGTTCACCGCTGGCCATCCCTCCCGCGGCCGTGAGCGAGATGCGCGGGAAGTAGGCCGCACGCGCCACGCCGATCTGCGCATTGGCTGCCTTGAGGGCGTGCTCGGCGGCCATCACGTCGGGGCGATCGGTCAACAGATCGGACGGCAAGCCCGCCGGCACGTCAACCACGGCCCCAGGATTCACGCCTGTACCCGGGTCGGGCACGGACACGCTGGCCGGATCACCCACCAACACCGCCAGCGCATGCGCCTGGGCCGCCCGTGTCTGCTGCAACTGCGCGACCAGGGCCCGCGCCTGCTGCCACAACAGATCCACCTGCGTCAGCTCCAGCCTCGACGTGGCGCCTTCCTCGACCCGGCGACGGAAGATGCGCAGCGATTCGGCCCGACTGGCCTCGGTGCGCAGCGCCAGCGCAATGCGCTCGTCCAGCTCCTGCAGCGCAAAGCTGGCGTCCGCCACCTGGGCGATCAAGCTCAAAGTGATTCCGCGCCGCGCCGCATCGGTGGACAGGAAATCCTGCAGGGCCACATCCTTCAGCCCCCGCACGCGGCCCCACAGGTCCAGCTCCCAACTGCTGAAACCCACCCCGGCAACAAACAGGTTGCTTTGCATCGGGTGGCCGGTCAGGCTCATGTTCGCAGGCAGGCGAGAACGCGCACCCTCGGCGCCCAGAGCCACGAGCGGCCACTGCTCGGCCTGTCGCACCCCATGGGCGGCGCGCGCCTCCTCGACCCGAAGCACGGCCATGCGCAGATCGCGGTTGTTCGCGAGGGCCTGCTCAATCCGACGCTGCGTGACCGCATCGGTGATGACGCTGCGCCACGGCAGCAGCGCCGCACGAGCGCTCCCCTGTGCCGCGCCCGTCGTCATCGGAGAGCTCCCCCCGTCGTCATACTGCTCGGCCAGCCCCGGCTCAGGTACAGCCATCGTGGGCGCCAAGGACACGCATCCCCCCAACCCCGCCAGAGCCAGCAACATCACCCCGACCGCCCATCGCGCACAGACGGGACGCAATGCGGCACCTCGGCTCACCTCACACACAGCAGGCATGGCATCCACTTTCTTCAGGACCTCGGAGGCCTTCAAGACCCAATCCACCTTTCAGCGGTCCGAAACCGGTTTCATTCTTGAAAGGAAGCGGGGTCGTCTCCATGATGCACATCAATTACTGACTGACCAGTCGGTACGTAATCAACACATCCCACCGGCGCACTCAAACCCACCGCAAGCGCCACCTGTACCCGCCACAGGGTGAACCGCGCGGGTCTGCCCGATCCGGACACAATACCGAGATCGCGTCACCCGAACGTCTGCCCCACCATGCTCACCGTCAACAAACTCCTCCCGCAAGGCCGCGGTCTGGCCCGCGTGCTCCTGCAGCGTGCCGCCTCGGTCGAGCTTGACTGGGATGTTCGCCAGAGGAGCCGCTTTGACGCCACCGACAGCCAGGGCCGGCGCATCGGCGTGTTCCTGCCGCGCGGCACGGTGGTGCGCGGCGGTGACGTGCTGGTGGCCGAAGACGGCAGCTTCATCCGCGTCACCGCAGCCCCCCAGCCGGTGCTGGTGGTGCGCCACTGCGCCCAACACGGCAACGCCTTCGACCTGCTGCGCGCGGCCTACCACCTCGGCAACCGCCATGTGCCGCTGGAGCTGCAGCCCGATCACCTCAAGTTCGAACCGGACCACGTGCTGGCCGACATGCTGCGCCACATGCACCTGATCGTCACCGAGGAACAGGCCGCGTTTGAGCCCGAGGCCGGTGCCTACGGCAGCCACGAGCACGGTCACGCGCACAAGCACACCCACGGTGAAAGTCCCACCGGCGCACTTGCCCAAAGCGGCCCAACCACCCACGGCTCACACGGCCACGTCCATGGCCCGGACTGCGGACACCCTCACCCCAGCCCGGCGCCGGGTGGACGAGGCAAGCCGTTGGGCATCGCCGTGACCGCCGCGCCCCCGCCGGCAGGGCACGTGCACGGCCCGGGTTGCAAGCACGACCACTGAAAGGCACGGGACGGGCCGCTCAACCGACGCTGCCAGACATCCCCCTCGCCCCGCCGACAGTGGCCATGCACCGGCATGGGTTGGCCCTGCTCCCGTATGCTCCGGGCCCTGATGTCGACCTCCCTTGCCGCCGGAACCGCGCCCACGCTGCGTGACGTTCTCCAACACCGTTCCTACGTCTTTTTCTGGCTGACCCGGCTGAGCGCGCAAATGGCCGGCCAGATGCTGATGGTGGCACTGGGCTGGCAGATGTACGACCTGACGGCCAGCGCCTGGGACCTCGGGCTGGTGGGCCTCGCTCAATTCCTTCCCGCGCTGCTGCTGACCCTGCCGGCCGGACACGTGGCCGACCGCCACCACCGCGGCCGGGTGATGCTGCTGTCCACGGCCCTGCAGGCGGCGGCGGCCTTGCTGCTCACCGTGGCCACGGTCGGACACTGGGCCGGCCGTGAACTGATCCTGATCGCTTCCGTCGTGCTGGGGGTGGCCAAGGCCTTTCAGATGCCGGCCAGCCAGGCCCTGCCGGCCCTGCTGGTACCGCCAGAATTGTTGCCCCGCGCGGTCGCGCTGAGTTCGAGCGGCATGCAGGTGGCCATCATCGGCGGCCCGGCGCTGGGGGGCGTGATCTATGTGTACGGCGCCGCCGCGGTCTACGCCGTCAGTACGGCGCTGTTGATCGTGGGTTGCGTGCTCGCCGGCGCCATCCGCTACGAGCGCCCGCCCACCCCCAAGGAACCTGCGTCATGGTCAAGCGTGCTGGCCGGCGTCACGTTCTTGCGCGGCCAACCGGTGATGCTGGGCGCCATCTCGCTCGACCTGTTTGCCGTGCTGCTGGGCGGAGCGACCGCACTGCTGCCCATGTTCGCCAAGGACATCCTGCACGTGGGCCCGTGGGGCCTGGGGCTGCTTCGAGCAGCACCGGCGGCGGGCGCACTGCTGCTGTCGGTGTGGCTGGCCCACCACCCACTGGAGCGTCAGGTCGGCAAGTGGCTGCTGGGCGCCGTCGCGGTGTTCGGCTTGAGCATGCTGGCCTTTGCCCTCTCAACGAGCTTCTGGATCTCGCTGTTCGCCCTGCTCGTGTCCGGTGCGGCCGACATGATCAGCGTGGTGATCCGTCAGACCCTGGTGCAACTGGGCACACCCGACGCCATGCGCGGACGGGTCAGTGCCGTCAACTCGATCTTCATCGGCGCCAGCAACCAGCTGGGCGAGTTCGAGTCCGGTGCCACCGCGGCCCTGATGGGCCCGGTGGGTTCAGTGCTGCTGGGCGGATTCGGTGTGCTGCTGGTGGCGGCCCTGTGGATCCGTCTGTTCCCGGCGCTGTGGCACCGGGATCACCTGCACACGCCGAAAGCTCAGTAGCCGAGGAAGTCGACTTCGAACACCAGCGTGGCGTTCGGAGGAATGACGCCGCCGGCGCCGCGGGCACCATAGCCCAGCGCGGGAGGAATCGTCAGAACACGGGTGCCGCCGGCCTGCATGCCCTGCACGCCTTCGTCCCAGCCGCGGATGACCATGCCGCCGCCCAAGTGGAAACGGAAAGGTTGACCCCGGTCCTTGCTGGAGTCGAACTTGCGACCGCGGTTGCCGGGTTGGTTGGCGTCAAACAGCCAGCCGGTGTAGTGCACGCTGACTTCGCGGCCAGCCTGGGCGACTTCGCCCGAGCCGGACACGGTGTCCTCGTAGGTCAGGCCGGACTCGGTGGTGATGGAAGACATGGTTCTATCCTGTGATCGTTGCGGAAACCGGCGAATGCCCCCCCGGTCGTGCCAGGTTCGCAATGCCGTCTCGATGGAAAGTGCGCGATGATGCCACTGTCTCCGACATTTTGCCGCGGCCCCCGCTCTCACCCCCGCAAACCGGCCGCCCAAGCGCGGGCCGCGGCCGACAGCCAGTCCCCGAGCCCGAGGGAAGCCATCTCTCCGGAAGTCAGCACAATCGGCAAATCCAATGCCGCCGCGGCCGCACGCAGGGCCCGCACAGGGTCGGTCACGTCCACCGCCGGGGCGCCATGCTGCTTGGACAACTTCTCGCCCCGGGCGTCGCGCACCAAAGGCAAGTGCAGATAGCGCGGCGTCTCGAATCCCCAGCGCCGCTGCAGCCAGATCTGGCGCGGGGTGTTGTCGGCCAGATCCTCGCCGCGCACGACGTCGGTCACGCCCTGCAGAGCATCGTCCACCACCACGGCCAACTGGTAGGCCCACAGCCCGTCGGCCCTGCGCAGCACGAAATCCCCCACCTCGGCGCTGAGGTGCTGGTGCTGGGTGCCGAGCCGGCGGTCTTCCCAGGCCAGGACGACGGGCGAGCCGTCCGATTCCACCGTTGACACGCGCACCGCACGCGCAGGCCGCCCGACCAGGCCTCCCCGATCGGGACGGCAGGTGCCGGGATACACCAGCTCCGCATGTCGGTCGCGCGCCAGGCCCGCCGCCGCGTGGATGGCCGCAATCTCCGCACGGGTGCAGGCACAGCCGTAGGCCCAGCCATCGTCGAGCAAGCGCTGCAGGTGCGCCTCATAAAGCGCCCCACGGTCCGACTGCCGCACGGGCGGTGCATCGGGGGTCAGGCCCAGGGCCTGCAACTGTTCCAGGATGACCTCTGTGGCCCCCGGCACGCATCGCGGTCCGTCGACATCCTCGATGCGCACCAGCCAGCGTCCGCCGTGTGCACGTGCGTCCAGCCAAGAGGCCAACGCCGCCACCAGGGACCCGGCATGCAGGGGCCCGGTCGGCGACGGCGCGAAGCGGCCCACATAGGGGCGCTGCTGCGCCAAGCCCATCCCCACCATCTCACCCCTCCCGGCTCACCTCAAAGGATCAGCCCCGCGTGCTGCTCCAACAGGGCTTTGCGGGTGGCCGGCCGCGCCAGTTGCTCCAGCCACCAGCGCAGGGCGTTGCCGGCCGCGGCGCCGCTGCGCCGCCATGCGTAGTGCAGCTCCAGCACCGAACTCGGCTCCTCCGTGCGCTTGACGACCAATCGCCCTGCCTCGACATGCCGCCTCAACAACGGCTCGGGCAGCCGACCACAGGCCAGACCACGCAGCAGCGCCTCCAGCTTGGCCGACATGGAGGGTACGGTCAGCACATCCTGTCCAGGCAGCAGCCCGAAGGTCTGGGGCTCCATGCGCTGTGCCGTGTCGGCCACGGCTGCAATGCGATGGCGGGCCACCACGGCGGCCGACACCGGCTCCGGCTCGGACGCAAGGGGATGGTGAGGCGCCACGGCCATCTGCATCTCGATGGTGCCCAGCTCCTCGCACTGCACGTCGTCCCAGGGATGAGACGGCACCATGAGGCCGACGGCCAGATCGACCTGCCCGGTGAGCAGGGACTCCCAGGTGCCGGCCATGACCTCGTCGCGCAACTTCAGGCGCGTCGGCGGCGTGCCCCCCTGAGGCAGCTCGATCGCGTAGAACGCCTCGAACAGATCAAAGATGGCCGAAGGCGCGATGATGTTGTCCACAGCGATGGAGAGCGCCGTCTCCCAGCCGGTGGCCACACGCTGCACCCGGTTGGCCACGGCGTCCATCTGCTGGAGCAGTCGGCGCCCCTCGCCCAGCAGCTCCTGACCGGCCGCCGTCAATTGAGCCTGACGCGAACTGCGGTCAAACAGCAAGGCATCCAGCGCCTCTTCCAGTTGACGCACGCTGTAGGTCAAGGCCGACGGCACCTTGCCCAGCTCCCGGGCCGCCGCGGCAAAACTGCCGGTGCGCGCGATGATCTCGACCATCTCCAGGGCTTCGGGCGTGAGAGCGTGTCGACGTTTGGGCATGGGCGGAGACCGAGGAATTCAAAGCGCTTGAATGATGCCATCACGGCCGTGCAGCCACAGGTGAGACGGCGAGAGGCACCATGACTTCCATCCCGACTGATGGACGTTTCCCCACCATGCTGACCGTGTACCGCTCCGCCGACCGAGGCCACGCCAACCACGGCTGGCTGCGCAGCTTCCACAGCTTCTCGTTTGCCGATTACCACAACCCGGAACGCATGGGCTGGGGCAATCTGCGTGTGATCAACGAAGACTTCGTCACCGCCCGGCGCGGCTTCGGCACCCACCCGCACCGGGACATGGAAATCGTCACCTACATGCTTTCCGGCGTGCTGACCCACCGCGACAGCATGGGCCACACCTGCACCATCGGCCCCGGCGAAGTCCAGCGCATGACGGCCGGCACCGGCATCCAGCACAGCGAAATCAATGAGGGCACCGAGCCCGTGCACCTGCTGCAGATCTGGATCCTGCCCCAAGCCCGCGGTCTGACACCGAGCTACGGGCAGACCCGCCTTCAAGCCGATGACCTGGATGGCAGACTGCATCTGGTGGCGGCCCCAGAGCCCGGCGCGGCCGTGACCCTGCAGGCCGACGCCCGCCTGTGGGCTGGCCGCTTCAATGCCGGGGCGTCGGCGCACAGGTCCCTGGCCCGCGACCGCAAGGCCTGGGTGCAAGTGGCCCGCGGCGGCATCGAGGCCAACGGCCAGGTCCTGCAGGCCGGCGACGCACTGGCCCTGGCCGACGAACCCGAACTGCACCTCAGCAACGGCCAGGACGCCGAGGTGCTGGTGTTTGATCTGGCGCCCTGAAACCCCTTCGCATGGTGGTGTCCTCACGCCCACCTTGTTTGATCTCCCGCCCCCCTCACTCCCTTTCCAACCTGGAGGCTCCATGAGCAAGAAGATCGTCATCGTCTATCACAGCGGCTACGGCCACACCGCCAAGGTCGCTCAGGCCGTCGCGGAAGGGGCCGGGGCCAGCCTGCTGGCCATCGACGCCGAAGGCCACCTGCCCGAAGGCGGCTGGGACACGCTGGCGGCGGCCGACGCCGTCGTGTTCGGCTCGCCCACCTACATGGGCAACGTGAGCTGGCAGTTCAAGAAGTTCGCCGACGCGAGCTCCAAGGTCTGGTTCGTCCAGGGCTGGCGCAACAAGCTGGCGGCCGGCTTCACCAACTCCGCCTCCTTGTATGGCGACAAGGGATCCACCCTGCAGTACCTGAACACCTTTGCCCTGCAGCACGGCATGCTGTGGGTGGGCTCCGGCATGATGCCCGCCAACACCAAGGCCAGCACCCGCGCCGACATCAACAACCTGGGCGTGGCCGGCGGCCTGATGACCGCCACGCCGTCGGACGCCAGCGTGGACGAGATGGTGCCCGGCGATCTGGCCACGGCCGCCGCGTTCGGCAGGCGCATCGCCGAAGCCGTCGGCCTGCTGCGCTGATCGCAGCACGGTGCATCGCGGACCAGCCGGAAGCGCCAACGGCCTCCGGCATCCGCCCACGCACAGCCTCCCGCGCTAAAGTCACTCCATGGACTTTCTGCTGCGCGTGATCCAGGTGCTGCCCCGGGCCGACTGGGCAGCTCTGCTGTGCTTCTTCTGCGGCTGGATCGGCTACATCCGTTTTGCCAAGAGCCGCGCCCTGCGCCGCCCCTCGGTGCTGGCCAGCACCAACCGCATCCGCAAGGAATGGATGCTGCAGGTCACCCACCGCGACAACCGCATCGTCGACAGCTCGGTCGCGCAGAGCATGGCCTCCAGCCCGAGCTTCTTTGCATCCACCACGATCTTCATCATCGGCGGTCTGATCGCGGCACTCGGCACGTCCGAGAAGGCGACCGAACTGGTCCACGAACTGCCGTTCACCGTCCGCACGACCGCCCTGGTTCTGGATCTGAAGCTGCTGGTGCTCACCGGCATCTTCATCCACGCCTTTTTCCGCTTCACGTGGTCGATGCGCCAGTACAGCTTCGGCGCACTGCTGATTGGCGCGGCCCCGTCGCCCAAGGCCTTCGAACAGGAAACCGACCCCGAACACCGCAAGCGCTACGCCGACCGCGCCGGCCGCGTCATGGGCCTGGCGGCCGAGACCTTCAACGACGGACTGAGGGCGGTGTACTTCAGCTTCGCCGCCGTGTCCTGGTTTTTGTCACCCCTGGCCTTGGCCATCGGCACCTTCGTGGTCATCTGGGTGCTTTACCGCCGCGAGTTCCACTCCGACGTGGTGAGGTTGCTCAACGAGCCGGTTTGAGCCGAGCACCGGCAGGCACGCCCCCCGGGTCAGCGCAAAACGCATCCAGAAACTGCCGCCAATCTTTCCGACACCCCATTCAAATGGAACGCCCTCGGGGTTTACCGATCCCAATCACGAAAAATCCATTGACAGACCCGTCAGTTCGTCACCGTGCGCTCAAATTGACCCCTACATCGCACGATCCATATTTCATATTTTTCTTTTTAGGCACTCCGGGCTCCATCCACGTTCACCAACACCCTGGGTTCCGTTATTGCACATCTCCTGACTCACATTTACGCTCCTTTACACAGACAACGCGAAGCAGTTCTCGCGGCTGATCCCACCCACAGCACGGGAGCAGCTGATCGGTACGAGCGGTCCAGATCGGTGGGTGAACAGGATGTACAGTTTTTCCGGGCCTTTGATGCGCACGCTGGTGGGCACGTCCTACGGACGCACCCAGCGCCTGCTCCCCATCCTGATGCTCCACCAGGTGTTGGCCCGTCCAGACCCCTTGCGTCCCGAAGTCCCGCACATCGGGATCGTGGCCAGGCAGCTCGAGGCGCTGGCCTCGTTCTTCACCGTTCTTCCGCTGGTGGATGCCGTGGCCCAATTGCGCGACGGCACGCTGCCGCACAAGGCTGCATGCATCACCTTCGATGATGGATATCGGGACAACCTCGACGTCGCACTCCCGCTGCTCCAGCGCCACCGCCTGCCTGCCACGGTCTTCGTCGCCACCGGTCCGCTGGACGGTGGAATCATGTTCAACGACCTCATCATTGAGTCCGTGCGGCTTCTGCCTGCCGGCGTGCATGACTTCGGCAGGCACGGTCTCGGCCAAGTCCAGGTCGGCGACACCGCTTCGCGCCTGGCCCTCATCCGCGCCCTGACCGCGGCAGCAAAGTACCGGCCTCTGCAGGACCGTGATGTCCTGATGGATGACCTCTGCAGCAGGGTGCGAGGCGAGATCCCCCGGGATCTCATGCTCACCCGGGATCAGGTGCGCACACTGTCCAGACAGGGCGTGGCGATCGGCGGACACACGGTCAACCACCCTATCCTCACCCAGCTCGCGTCCGCGGACGCTCTGGCCGAGATCATCCGCAACAGAGATCAGCTGCGGGACATCACGGACACCATGCCTCGGGCATTTGCCTACCCCAACGGCAAGCCCAACCGGGACTACACGGCCGAGCACGCTCGCATGGTCGAACAGGCAGGTTACGACGTGGCCGTATCCACGGCAGCGGCCGTGGCCACGACCTCATCCCATCGGTTCCAGCTGCCGCGCTTTGTCGCCACATCCCAGACCATCACGGGAGTCATCGGTGAGATGTGGAAAATGGCTCGCCATCGCAACGGTGCTTTGGCCAGTTGAACGGACCTGTCCTTTTCCACGCTGCTTGCCTTCGTACATGGCCTTGTCGGCCGTTTTGAGGAGTCGCTCGGCGCTGTTTCCGTGATCGGGTGCCAGCGCGTATCCCACGGTGGCACCAACGCTCAGCACCTTGCCGTCGAGCACGATCGGCACATCCAACGTGCGCAGCAGCTTGTGACCGATCCGCCCGGCTTGGTCAGAATGTGTCAAACCTGTGGCCACGACCACAAATTCGTCTCCACCCGTGCGCGCCACGACGTCTGCGTGCCGCAGTGCGGCGCGCAGACGTCGGGCCACCTCGACCAGCAGCGCATCTCCCACGTCGTGACCAAAGCGGTCGTTCACCGCCTTGAATCCATCAAGGTCCATCACAAACACGGCGTGCATTTCGGTGTCCCGACCAGCCTCGGAAGTCCGCGACAGCAGTCCCGCGAGGTGCTGCTCCAGCCCCCGGCGATTGAGCACCTGCGTGAGCGGATCGGTCAG
>CAYRBG010000078.1:0-11874 GCA_964422355.1 uncultured Sphaerotilus sp.
CCGACCCCGTGCTCGATGAGCCCGGTCTGGTCGAGATGCTGAAGTTCCGCGCCCGAAAGCTCAGCCGCTGCCGCCTGTTCCCGCTGGGCGCCCTCACCCGCGGACTCAAGGGCACGACCCTGACCGAACTGGTCGAGCTGACCGAGGCCGGCTGCGTCGGCTTCTCGCAGGCCGAGGTGGCCGTGCAGGACACGCTGGTGCTGCAACGCGCCCTGATGTACGCCGCGACCCACGGCCTGACCGTCTGGCTGCGTCCGCAGGACCATTGGCTGGGCAAGGGCGTGGCGGCCAGCGGCGCCGTCGCCACCCGCCTGGGCCTGTCGGGCGTGCCGGTGATGGCCGAGACCATCGCCCTGCACACCATCTTTGCGCTGATGCGGTCCACCGGCGCGCGGGTGCACCTGTGCCGCCTGTCCAGTGCCGTGGGCGTGGAACTCGTGCGCCAAGCCAAGGCCGAGGGGTTGCCGGTCACGGCCGATGTGAGCATCAACTCGCTGCACTTGACCGACGTGGACATCGGCTACTTCAACTCGGCCATGCGCCTGACGCCCCCGCTGCGCCAGGGCCGTGACCGCGACGCCCTGCGCGCCGCGCTGGCCGACGGCACGATCGACGCGCTGGTCTCCGACCACACGCCGGTCGAGGGCGACGAGAAGACCCTGCCCTTCGCCGAAGCCGAGCCGGGTGCCACCGGACTGGAACTGCTGCTGAGCCTGGCGCTCAAGTGGGGCCAGGAACGCGAACTGCCGCTGACCACGACGCTGGCCCGCGTCACGTCCGACCCCGTTCGGGTGCTGGGCAACGCGCTCGGATCCCTGGCCTCCTCGGCCGGCCGGCTGGTGGAGGGCGGTGTGGCCGACGTGTGCATCTTCAACCCGGAAGACACCTGGACGGTCACCCCCGACGTGCTCATCTCCCAGGGCAAGCACACCCCCTTCGGTTTCGAGGACACGGGCATGGCCCTGCCGGGCCGCGTGCGCGCCACGCTGGTGGCCGGCACGGTCGCCCACGAGCTGGCCTGACGGCACCGCACACGGATGGCGCTTCGCACCGTGATCGGCGTGGGGCGCCTGTGCGGCGTCACTGCGCACATCGTCCGTGGGCTGTGGATCGTGGCCCGCGAATTCCGCACCGCCGGTGCGCTGCACCGACACCAACGCATCCAGTGGTGGTCCAGCCGGCTGCTGCAGCGGCTGGGCATCACCGTGACCTCCGAGGGCGCGCTGCCCAGCGGTGCGCACCTGCTGGTGGCCAACCACGTCTCGTGGCTGGACATCATCGCCGTGCACGCCGTGCTGCCCCAGGCGCGCTTCGTCTCGAAAGCCGACGTGCGCCACTGGCCGGTGATCGGCGCTTTGGTCGACGCCGCCGGCACCCTCTACATCGAGCGTGAGAACAAGCGCGACGCCCTGCGCGTCGTGCACCAGATGGCCGCAGCCCTCAAGGTAGGCGACATCGTCGCGGTCTTCCCTGAAGGCACCACGGGCGACGGTCGGCACCTGCTGCCCTTCCACGCCAACCTGCTGCAGGCGGCGATCGCGACGGACACCCCGGTGCTGCCGGTGGCGCTGCGCTTCTCCGAGCCGGGCCACCCCGTGTCGCCCAGCGCTGCCTACATCGGCGACACCACCCTGCTTCAAAGCCTGTGGCGCATCGCCACTGCCCAGAACCTGCAAGTCACGGTACGCTATCTGGCACCGGTGCACAGCACCGGCTGCGACCGCCGGGCCCTGTCGGCCCTGCTGCACGAACGCATCAGCGCGGCCCTGCCGCAGGAGGAGGAACGTCGATGATCTACAAGTTCAAGTCCAAGGCGGCGGGCGACGTCATCATGACCGCACCGGTCGGTGACCGCATGCTGCAGGCCATGGGGCGCGAACCGTCGGCCCAGGGCATCTTCCTGCCCGCCGACATGCCCAAGCTCATCCAGGCCCTGCTGCACGCCATCGAGGCCGAGGAAACCGCCCTCAAGCAAGCCGCCGAAGAAGCCGCAGCCGAAGGGCGTCCAGCCCCGCGCGGTCCGGACGTGTCGATGCGCCAGCGCGCCTGGCCGCTGATCGACATGCTCAAGCGTTGCCTTGAAGCCGACAAGGAAATCGTCTGGGGCGTTTGACCCCCATCAGGACAGGAGCTCACCATGCGACTCACCAGCGCCAGCCTTCAGGACGGCCAAGCCATCCCGTCGATGTACGCCGCCGGCCAGCCCGACCCGCACGGCATCGCCATGTTCTCGGACAACATCAGCCCCTCGCTGGTGTGGAGCGATGTGCCCGCCGGCACCCGCAGCTTCGCCGTGATCTGCCACGACCCGGACGTGCCGAGCAAGGGCGACGACGTCAACCAGACCGACCGCGAAGTGCCGTCCGACCTGCCGCGCGTGGACTTCTTCCACTGGGTCTTGGTCGACCTGCCGCCCAGCATCACCAGCCTGGCCGAAGGGGAGTTCAGCCAAGGCTTCACTGCGGGCGGCAAGGCCGGCCCCGAGACGCTGCACGGCGCCCGCCACGGCCTGAACGACTACACCGGCTGGTTCGCCGGCAACCCGGACATGGCCGGCGACTACCACGGCTACGACGGCCCCTTCCCGCCCTTCAACGACAGCATCGTGCACCGCTACGTGTTCACGGTGTACGCGCTGGACATCGAGCGCTGCCCGGTCGAAGGTTCGTTCACGGGGGCGCAGGTGCGGGAAGCCATGGCGGGCCACGTGCTCGGTCAGGCCAGCCTGACGGGCACCTACGCCCTCAACGCCCGGCTGCGCGGCTGAGCGGCGGCGCCTCGACCGCGGCCGACACGCCCCCCGCTCACCGCCTGCTGGACTCCGCCCGCCCATGCCGTACCGCCACACGACCCGCATCCTCGCCATCCGTCACGGCGAGACCGCCTGGAACGTCGACACCCGCATCCAGGGCCAGCTCGACGTCCCCCTCAACGAGCGGGGACTGTGGCAAGCGGGGCGCGTCGCTCTCGCGCTGGCCGAGGAGGAAGACCTCGTCGCGGTCTACAGCTCGGACCTGCAGCGCGCCCTCGCCACGGCCGAAGCCATCGCGCAGGTCACGGATCGCCCGCTGCACACCGATGCCGGCCTGCGCGAGCGCTGCTTTGGCGCCTTCCAGGGCTGCACGGTCGAGGAGGTGCACGCCCGCCATCCGGAAGACGCGGTGCGCTGGCGGCAACGCGATCTGGACTTCCGCCCCGACGGTGCCGAGTCGCTGCGCGAATTCCACCAACGCTGCGTGGACACCGCCTCGCGGCTGGCCGCCGCCCACGTCGGGCAGACCATCGCCCTGGTCGCCCACGGCGGCGTGCTGGACTGCCTGTACCGCGCCGCCACCGGCATGGACCTGAGTGCGCCGCGCACCTGGCAGCTCGGCAACGCCAGCATCAACCGCCTGCTGTGGACCGATGGCGTCTTTACCCGCATCGCGTGGGGGGACATCGGCCACCTGGAATCGGCCGAAGCGCTGGACGAGCGCAGCGACGGTGCGGGGTCGGGCGGCAGCCTGTCCTGAGGCGACAGCCCGCTCAGATCCCCACCGAGGCAACCCGCACGGCTTCGCCGAACCCGGCAGCGAGACGGCGCGTGAGATCGCCTGCCGGCACCGCCGCGCAGCCCGACACGT
Organism: uncultured Sphaerotilus sp.; assembly: GCA_964422355.1. GTDB lineage: Bacteria > Pseudomonadota > Gammaproteobacteria > Burkholderiales > Burkholderiaceae_C > Sphaerotilus. The sequence goes on from CAYRBG010000078.1 coordinate 3,624, forward strand.
TCTGACCCGCCCAAAGCGGTGAGAAGTCCCCGCTGCCCAGCGATTCGGCCCGGCTGCGCAGCGGCGCCACGCCCGCGGTGGCCAACGGAAAGGCCGGTGCGAGCGGGCTCAGCGGCCCCAATTCGCGCATCAAGCGGTTGACGATGCCGCGCGCCGGTCGGCCGGAGTACAGGTTCGTGAGCGCCGTCACCCGTGCCTGCGGAGACTGCAGCGCGGCCCGGTGCACCGCCGAGGTCGTCGATTCCGGGCACAGCAGGTAGGCCGTGCCGACCTGCACGCCGACGGCCCCCAGCGCCATGGCGCCCGCCACACCGCTCGCATCGGCGATGCCGCCGGCCGCGATCACGGGCACGCCCACGGCCTGCACCACCTGAGGCAGCAGGGCCATCGTCCCCAGCTGGGTGTGCAGGTCATCGCTCAAGAACAGGCCCCGGTGGCCGCCGGCCTCCAGACCTTGCGCGATGACGGCATCGACACCGTTCGCCTCCAGCCACAGGGCTTCTTCGACCGTCGTGGCGGAAGACAGCACCCAGGCGCCCCAGGCCTTCGCCCGCTGCAGCAGCTCGGGCTCGGGCAGGCCGAAATGAAAGCTCACCACACGGGGACGAAAGACCTCCAGCACCTCGGCCATGGCCGGGTCGAAAGGGCGCCGCCCGGGCTTGGCCGGTCCGGTCGGAAGCGGCACCGCCAATTCCTCGAAGAACGGCTGGAGCGCTCGCATCCACGTTGCCTCGCGCGCAGCGTCCGCAGCCGGTGTGCGGTGGGCAAAGAAGTTGACGTTGTACGGTCGCCCCGAGGCTTGCAGCACTGTCAGCTCGCGTGCGAGGGCGGGCGCATCCAGCATCGCCGCGGGCAGCGAGCCCAGGCCGCCGGCGCTGCTCACGGCCAGCGCGAGCGCACCATCTTGCGAGCCCGCCATGGGGGCCTGGATCAGCGGCCAAGTCAAACCGAGACGCTCGTGCCAACGCATGTCGCTTCCTTTTTTGCGCATGTTCGGTCATTCCGGGACCGGCTGCCCCTCGGAGTGAGGGACACCCCGCCACAAGCCGGGGATGCCGATCCGCCCGGACCACGGCTCACACTGAAGGCCTTGCGAACCGAGCCTGTGCCGTCCCCATGGTCCGTCCGAACATCATCCTGTGTCTGTCCGCACTCCTGGCTTCATCCACCCTGCTGAGCGCCTGCGGCGGAGGGGGCGGCGACGGTGCCGATGAGGCGGGCAACGCGACCGTGGCGGTCTACACCTCCACCGGTGCGCTCCAATGTTCGGGCGGTGGCCAATCGGTGGCCACACTCCGATCGAATCTGCTGAGCGCGGGGGTGACCCCGACCAACGACGGCGATTGCGGCGATGACGGCCAAGCCCACGTGGCGATGTGCGGCGCCCTGGACGGCAGCATCGCCGTCTTCGACGTGCCGACCGACCAGCTCAGCGTCGCCCAACGCCTGGGCTACGCCGCCTTGAACACGCTGCCGCAGGCCAAGCGCACCCAGTGCGCCACGCGCTGAGCGCCCTGAACCGGGCGCTCAGGCGCGACGAAGCGGAGCCTCAGTCCCGATTCAGCACCTTGGCCACCGGGTTCGGGCGCAGGCGGAACGCATCCGGCATGCCCGAGCCCAGCAGCGGACGCAGGTACATGCGGAACGCGTCGGTGACGTCGGTGCCGCAGGGCGAGAGGAACTCCGGCTCCATCGTGCGCGTCTTGCCTGCCACCGCGCTCAGCGGCAGCAGCTCGTAGTCGACGCTGTAGGTACCGGTGCGCTGGATGGACACCGAGCCGTCCTTGCCCCCCCACATCGCGTACTGCACGGCCTTTTCACCCACTTCGCGGGCTTCGCGCTGGTCCACGTCGCTGACGCAGCCGATGAAGCTGCGCTGCAGGTAGCCGAAGGTGTCGCCACGCACGCGCTTGATCTTGAGCTTTTCCTTGATCTCCTCGCACAGCAGGTCGGCCAGCGCGCCGCTGCCGGAGAGCTGCACGTTGCCGTGGGCGTCGTGCTCCAGGTCCTTGGCCAGCGTGGTGATGATCGGGGCACCCGACGCGTCGTGGATGCCTTCGCTGACGGCGATGACGCAGCGGCCCAGGCGGTCATAGGTGGACTTCACGTCGGCCAGGAACTTGTCCAGGTCGAAGGTGCGCTCAGGCACGTAAATCAGGTGCGGACCGTCGTCGGCGAACTTCTTGCCCAGCGCGGACGCGGCGGTCAGGAAGCCGGCGTGGCGGCCCATCACCACGCCCACGTAGACGCCCGGCAGTGCAGCGTTGTCGAGGTTGGCGCCGGCAAAGGCCTGGGCCACAAAGCGCGCCGCGCTCGGGAAGCCCGGCGTGTGGTCGTTGCCCACCAGGTCGTTGTCGATGGTCTTGGGGATGTGGATGCAGCGCAGCTCGTAGTTGGCCGCCTGGGCCTGCTCACTGACGATGCGCACGGTGTCGGACGAATCATTGCCGCCGATGTAATAGAACTGCCCGATCTCGTGCGCCTTCAGCACCTTGAAGATCTCCTGGCAGTACTTCAGGTCCGGCTTGTCGCGCGTGGAGCCCAGCGCCGCGGCGGGCGTGGCGGCCACCAGCTCCAGGTTGTGGCTGGTTTCCTGCGTCAGGTCGACCAGGTCCTCATTGATGATGCCCCGCACGCCGTGGCGCGCGCCGTACACCGACTCCACCCCGCGGTGACGTCGCGCTTCCAGCACGACACCGACCAGCGACTGGTTGATCACGGCGGTGGGTCCGCCCCCTTGGGCGACGAGGATCTTGCGGGGATTCATGAACAGGGCCTTTCGGTCGGTGGGAGTGAGGGGCATCGTACCTGCCGCATCCGGGGGGGCGAACGCCCAAAAAGCCGCCGAAGTTCTCGACTCGACGGCACAGCCCGGGCACAGTCGCGATCGGATTTGCCATTTCGGCAATCTTAGGAGGAGTCGCCGAAATGACCCCACGCCAACTCATCATCTGTTGCGACGGCACCAACAACAACCTCACGGGCCGGGTCAACGACACGAACGTGACCCAGTTGTGCGAGCTGCTCGCGCCGGACAGCCACGATCAGATCCTGTTCTACGACCCCGGCGTGGGCAACCCGGGCGAGTTGCCGGGCACCACCTGGGCCGACTCGATCGGGCGCCGCGTGGAACGCCTGTACGGACTGGCCTTCGGCAAAGGCATCTACGAAAACATCGCCGAGGCCTATGCCTTCCTGATGCGCCACTACCGCGAGGGCGATCAGATCTTCCTGTACGGCTTCTCGCGGGGGGCATTCACGGCGCGCAGCATCGGCGGGCTGGTGACGATGTTCGGACTGTTGCGCCCGGACATGACCCCGCTGATTCCCACCTTGCTGCACACCTACTTTGCGGACCGGCGCGAGAGCACCCGCCACAAGGACATCGCCCGGCAGATCTCCGAGCTGTTCTGCAGCGGTGCGACGCGGGAAGTTCCGGTGTGGTTCATCGGGGTGTGGGACACGGTGGCCTCGGTGGGGTTCCCCTTGCTGAGCTCAAAGACCATCACGGCCCGGCCCAGCATCAAGGGCAAGCGCGTCCACCACGTGCGGCAGGCGCTGGCCCTGGACGACCACCGCCGCTCGTTCGAGCCCCGGCCCTACATCATCGAAACCGACCACGACTATGCGGCGGCGGGCCAAAGCATCGCTCAGCAGTGGTTCGTCGGCTCGCACTGCGACGTGGGCGGCGGCTACGAAACCGCAGAAACCCGGCTCTCCCAGGAGGCCCTGCTGTGGATGGTGCAGGAATCGGTGGCCTGCGGCCTGCGCCTGCCCCACACGCTGCTGACCCACGAGGGCACCGTGGACGAGGCGCGTGTCCGTTCGCACCTTGCGCCACCGTCTTCGCCCACGGAAGCGCCACCCCCACCGCCGAGCGTGGTTCTGCACAGCGAAACCTACACCACGCCCTGGTGGACCCTGGGCGGGCTGAAGGTGCGCGACCCCCAGGCCAACCCGGACTGGGACGCGCAAGGGGCTCCTGTGGACGCCCAGGCCCACCCCAGCGTGGCGGCCCACGCCCTTCGCTTCCCGCAGGACACGGTGTGGCGTCGGCGCCGCCCCGCCGCGCCGTGGTTCGCAGCCCTGCTGGCCGGGCTGGTGCTGTGGGTGCTGGCAGGTGGATTCCTGAACCCCGCCACGGCGATGCAACTGGACACGCGCGACACCGCAGCGCTGATCTCCAGCACCACCCAGGCCCTGTGCCACGTCACCACGGCCAACTTCGATCTGGCTTCGTGGCAATTGACCCGAACGCCCTGGGATCCACCTGCCGGCTGGCCCTGCATCCGGCAGGCCCACGCCGACGGTCCGGTCTTCACGCACCTGCGCACAGCGCTGGTGCTCGATCTGGGTCTGATCGTCTGTTACGGCTACCTGCTGGCGCGGCTGTGCAGCCGGGCGTTTGCGCGCGTGGCCGGACTGGGCGCGGTCACCCGACGCCCAAGCCCGGTGCTCAATTTCCTGGGCCTGCTGCCCGGCCTGGCCTTGGGCGCCGACGTGGTGGAGGACCTCACCACCTGGCTGTGGAGCCAGTGGGCCGACAACAGTTACGCCCCGATGCTGACCGGCCTGAGCGGCTGGGCCATGAGCACCGCGTCGCTGGCCAAATGGCTGGCCCTGCTGGGATGTTTCGCCCTGGTCGTCTGGGGCTGGGTGGCGTCAGTGGGCCGCGCTCGGAAGTGAGGAGGCCTCGCCACCGACGGCGGTCTGGGCATCCATGGCCGCCACCGCGGTGAGCAACTGCTCAATGCTCCAGTTCCGCGTGATCCAGATCGTCAATGCCGAGCTGGACAGGTTCCAGGCCAGCTTTCCGCCGTCGCGCGGAAGGTGATCGCGGCTGTAGGCCGAAGCCACGCGCCAGGCCAGCGCGGTCGAGGCCGGTGGCGTGCTCTGGCCCGCGGCCGACATCACATAGGCCACCGGATTGATCGACACCATCTCCGGCGCCCCGTCGCCCCCGTTGTGGCGCCAGACCTTGGCCTGCAGCGCGCCTTCGGCGAGTGCCGCCGGCGCCTGCGGACGGCCATCCACGCGACTCAGTCCCCAGCCGTAGAGCGCCCAGGGCCCGCCCACGACCATCAGGGCCACGCCCGCCACCAGCGCCAGCAGCATGCGCCGCAACATCACCGCAAAACTCACGTCCAACTCCTCACCACAGGTAGGGCACAAACCGCTTGCTGACCTTCATGTAATCCACATAGGCCTGGCCGAAGTGTCGCCGGCATTCGGCCTCGTCCCGCAGGGCCGTCAGCAGGAGTGCGAGCGTGGCCCCCGACACCAGCGCCATGCTCGCGCCGGACAAGTGTTTGAGGAACGCCCCCCACGCCAGAAAGATCAGGGCGGCGTACATGGGATGGCGGATGTAGCGGTAGACCCCGGTGGTCACCAGGGTCGAGGTCTTCTCGAACGCCAGCAGCTCGGCGTCGTCGGCCCGCCCCTGCGCCGGACGCCCGATGCGGCGCAGCAGCTGCACCGCATGCACGGCCAGGATGGGCGAAACGATCAGCAGCAGCCACGAGGCGATCTGCGGCGGCGAGAACGGATCGACCGTCCAGTACGGAAAGTTCAGCAGGATCAGCGCGAGGATGCATTCCCACGCGAAGAACCGGAAGAAGCCGTGCGACAGCGGCCGCAGCAGCGAACGGCGCGACACCCAGGCCAGCACCGCCGTGCCCAGCCCGAACAGAGCAAGATCCAGCGCCGTCATGGCCCGAACCGGCCTTGCCGGCCCCTGCACCGGCGGTCAGAACGCATAGCGCACCGTGGGATCGACGCAGGTGGCCGTGCGCGAGGTGCCGTCCGGCCCCCAGGAGCGGTAGCCGTAGGTGTCGACATGCAGGCGTCCGGTGGGGTAACGCCCCAGCCCCATGCGACGGTCGCGGCCCTGCTCACGCCAGTAGGAGCAGATCAGATCCAGCGCATTGGCCGGATTGCGCGGCGTGAAGTCGACCGCAAACGCCCGAGTGTGGGCACTGCGCGCAGCCCCACCCACGCAGGCGTTCACGGTCGGATTGCGGTAGGTGGAGTGCACCTCGAAGTCCCCCAGAATGCCCAGGTCGCGCAGGTCGCGCAGCAGCAGCAGGACGTCGACCACATCGCGCCACTGCGCCTCCGGCGGCACCTCGAACGGCGCCGCATTGCACTCCCGCCAGGACGAGGCCGTGCGCAGCAGCTTGGCCATCGGCACCATCCCGTCCAGCCCCTCCAGCTTCAGGTAGGCCTCGAAGGCCGACACGCGGCCTTCATTGACCATCCGCCACTCCGGATAAGTGACCGGCCCGCTGTAGGGCGGCGGCGAAGGTGGTGTCGACGAGCAACTGGCCAACAGCCCAGCCAAGACCAAGACCCAGGCCAGGCCGGCCGTGTGGAGACGGGAAGACAAAAGTCGCATGAGGAACGCAAGGGTCAAAGCCAGCGCCGGACGCGCGCGGCATAGGCCTCGAACTCTGCCCCAAACTTGGCGCGCAACACGGCTTCCTCGGGTTGGATCTGAAAGCGATCGACCCACAGGCCAAATCCTACCGGTCCCAACAGCCCCCATGGGGACGCCAGCACCACGGCCCAGGCCGACAACAGCAGCGCCAGCCCGACGTACATGGGGTTGCGCGTGACGCGGTAGATCCCGCCGGACACCAGCGCCGACGCCTTGTGAGGGCTCAGTGGATTGATCGTCGTGCGCGCCCGCCGAAAGGCCCACAGCCCCGACAGGTCAAAAGCCACACCTGCCAGCGCCAGCAACACGGTGCCCCAGAGTCGCGGGCCCGACAGCGGCGGCACCGGATGCCCGATGGCCCACATCCCGAAGGCCATGAAGACGGCCACCACCGGCGGGGGAATCTTGTGGTCAAGGTTCATGAACACCCCGTCACGCGGCCGGCGCCCGGTCCGGCAGGTGGGCCAGGACCTCGGCCACGTCGGTGCAGCGCTGCAGCACCTCAACCACCTCGGGCCAGGGCTCGGCGACGATGTCCGGAAAGTCCCACTCCAGGGGCGGCCGGGGTGCAAACGCCAACACCTCCTGCGGTGGACAGAACGCGGCCAGCACCCCCGGCTTGTTGCCGCGGGCGTCGATGCGGTACCAGCCGAAGTCCGGCAGATGCACCGCGTTGAGTCCATGCAGGCAGTACGGCTGCCCCTCGTCGCCCACGCTCAGGCGCTGGTAGCACAGACCTGCCCGCAATCCGTTGGCACGGAGCAGCGCCGCAAGCAGATGGCTCTTGGCATAACAGTAGCCGGTGCGGTGCCTCAGCACGTCCGAGGCCCGGCAGGTGACCGGATTGAGCCGGTGGTCCCAACTGTGTCGGACCTCGTCACGGACGAACTCGAAACAGCGGCGGGCCAAGTCCAGCTCACCCGCGCTGCCGACCGCCAAGGCCCGCGCACACGCCGCCACCTCCGGATCGTCAAAGTCGATCCAGTGCGACGGAGCCAGGAAGGCATCCATGCCTACACCCAGCCTTGAGCCACAAATTCATCGATGGCGTACAGCCTCGGCTCCAGGGGCAGGTGGGCATGAACCGCTTCGACGAGCCGCCGCACCCCATCCGCATAGGGCGAGGCCCCGCACACCTGCGTTTCCATGCGGATCCGGCAGACCTCGTCTTCGATCACGATGCGGTGGAAGGCATGCCGCGCCAAGTGTTCTTGGGGAATGCCCAGCGCTACGGCCTGTTGAGCCGGATCCCGCACCGACACCACCTCCGGCTCCGACAGCCCGAGGGATTCGGCGATCTGCACCGCCGTTCCCGGCACCGAGGTCTTTGAAGCCTGGTGCGATTCGGTCACCGAGATCCGGTAGCCGTTGAACATGGCCCCGCTGACCGCCAGCATGCGCATGAACTTGAGCATGAGCAGGTTGGTGTTGGGGCAAAGCACCACCGGACAACCCAGGTCCCCCGACGCCAAGGCGGAACCGGTCGACAGCTCGATCAGGACCGACCCCGTCTCTCGGCAATGGGCCGCCACGGCCGGCAGTTCGCGCCCTGAACCGGCATGGACGACGATGTCCCCGACCGTCGAAGGCTGGCGATCGGCCCAAGGGCGCACCTGAAAGGGAGCGCCCAGGTCCAACTGGGCCAGCAGTTCGCTCGCCAGCTTGCCCGTGCCGACGATCAAGACCTGCACGGACACACTCACTTCAGCGACCCGAACACCTTGCCGATGATGGCCGAGCCGGTGCCCACCGGGTCCTGGCGGATCTTCTTTTCCTGCTCGCCGATCACGGTGTACAGGCCGTCCACCGCCTTGG